>NZ_JBIWEL010000001.1:355548-517085 GCF_044762525.1 Pseudomonas sp. NPDC096950
ACTGGTTCGGTGTCGTTCGCAAGAGTTGCGGCCAACACCGATACCCTGTGGGAGCGGGCTTGCTCGCGAAGGCGTCAGTTCAGTCAAAACCCCAATCCCCTGACACACCGCTTTCGCGAGCAGGCTCGCTCCCACATTGGTTCGGTGTCGTTCGCAATATTTGCGGCCAACACCGCCCCCCCCTGTGGGAGCGGGCTTGCTCGCGAAGGCGTCAGCCCCGTCGAAAACCCTGTCACCTGACACCCCGCTTTCGCGAGCAAGCCCGCTCCCACACTGGTTCGGTGTCGTTCGCAAGAGTTGCGGCCAACACCGATCCCTTGTGGGAGCGAGCCTGCTCGCGAACGCGTCATCCCAGTCGAAATCCCTGTCACCTGACACCCCGCTTTCGCGAGCAGGCCTCGCTCCTACAATCAAAAAAAGGTCAGGGATTCAGCCCGATAGCCCGAACACCCGTCTGGAGGTAGCATGGCGAGGTCATCAGCCCCCATCACCGAGTAACCCAGACCTTGATCGAACGACGCCAATTCAGCGGAGGCATGAAGGGGAAAAATCTCCGCTATTTGAATGAGCAATCTGGCGAGCCAGTCCCCATGGCGCGCACAGGCTTTCTGCTGCTGGAGCATTTTTCACTGCCGGCCTTCACGCAAGCACTGGACACGATTGTCACCGCGAACCTGCTTCGCCCCAAGTTGTTCTCCACTCGCACGTTCGGCTTGCACGATGGCGAAGTCATCAGCGACCTGGGCCTGGTGATTCGGCCCGATGCGCGTTTCGATGCTGTCGCGATTCAAGACCTGGACCTGCTGGTCATCTGTGGCGGCTACCGCACCGAACTCAAAGCCAGCGATGAGTTGATCCACTTGCTCCGAAGCGCGGCAGACCACGGCGTGATCCTCTCCGGATTGTGGAACGGCGCCTGGTTCCTCGGCAGCGCCGGTTTGCTCGACGGCTACCGCTGCGCCATCCACCCCGAGCATCGCCCTGCACTGGCGGAAATCGCCAAAGCCGCGCAAGTCACCAGCGAACCCTATGTGATTGATCGCGACCGACTCACGGCGTCGAGTCCATCCGGGGCCTTCCACATGGCGCTGGACTGGATCAAAGGCCTGCACGACAAAGCACTCGTCGAAGGCATCGAAGACATCCTGGCGTTCGAAGAATCCCGCTACCGGCGCATCAAACCGACGGAAAACATCTGCGTCAGCGCACCGCTGCGCGAGGTGGTGAAGCTGATGGACGCCAACCTCGAAGAGCCATTGGAGCTGGAGCAACTGGCGGTGTACGCCGGCCGTTCCCGTCGCCAACTCGAGCGTCTGTTCAAGGAACAACTGGGCACCACGCCGCAACGCTATTACATGGAATTGCGCATCACCGAGGCCCGTCGCTTGCTACAGCACACCGAACTGTCCCAGGTGGACGTGCTGGTCGCCTGCGGTTTTGTCTCGCCCAGTCATTTCAGCAAATGCTACAGCTCGTACTTTGGCTACCGACCATCCAAGGAAACGCGGCTGGTCAAATAATCCCCGGAGCCCCATTGATGTCGGACCGTGAAATCATCATTCCCGAGGCCATGCGGCCCATCATCGAGCGCGCGGGTTATGCCCCGGCGGTCAAGGTCGGCAAAACGCTGTACTGCGCCGGCCAGGTAGGCCGGACGCCTGACCTGCAAGTCATCGAAGACCCCGAACAACAGTTCATCAGCGCCTGGGAAAACCTCCGTCAGGTGCTGGAGGCGGGCGGCTGCACCTTCGACGACGTGGTCGAGATGACGACCTACCACGTCGAAATGTCAAAGCACATGGCGGCGTTCCGGGAGGTAAAAAACCGCCTGTTCCCCAAAGGGCTGTGCGCCTGGACATGCATCGGCGTGAGTGAGTTGGCGCATCCGGGGCTTTTGGTGGAGATCAAGTGCATAGCGGTGCAGCGAACGTAAGGCTATGCTGCCGCGCAAATCGCCAATAACAACCCACAATAGTGATGCCATGAGCCAATCAGAGCTGCATGCGACTGCTTTAGCACTGTATCCCGAGGACTACCGCGAGGCGGCAGCCTTGCTCAAGCAGGCAGTGCCGCTCATGGTGCGGCACAACATCCCGCCGAACCCGGTGCACTACGCGCTCTGGTACACCTACAGCAAAGGCCTGGAACCGGAGCTCAATCGCCACCTGGACCGGGTCGTCAAGGATTTCGACTATTTCCCCTCGGAGTCCGCATCGAAGCTGTTCCGTGAATACATCATTCGCGACGAACTGGAAGATGCCCGCGCCGGCCAGCAACAAGCGATCAATCTGGTGGATGGCATGGAGCGCGACGTCTCCCATAGCGTGAGTGGCAGCCTCAACTTCAAGGCCAGCCTCGGGCAATGCCTGGAAATGCTCGCCGAGCCGGTCGATAACCGCTTGCCGGCGATACTCAGCGAGCTGCAACAGAGCACGCAGGCGATGCACGATCAGCAAGAGCGCTTCCTCGCTCAATTGCACTCGGCGCAAAACGAGATTAAAAACCTGCGCGACAAACTGGAGCGAGCCCAGCTCGACGCGACGCTGGACGGCCTAACGCAGGTGCTCAATCGAAGCACCTTCTCGCGCTTGTTGGAGCAAGCGTTGAGCAACAATGCGCACGGTGTCGCGCTGGTCATGCTGGATATCGATCACTTCAAACAATTCAACGACCAATATGGCCACCCACTGGGCGATCGCGTGCTCAAGCATGTGGGCCAGGTCTTGCGCAGCTCGCTGCCACCCCAGGCGTTGGCGGCGCGTTATGGTGGCGAAGAGTTTTGCGTGATCCTGCGTGAATGCGCCGATCTCAGCGCTGCCCGTGACTTTGCGGAGCTGCTGCGGCAGAAGGTCCAGGCGCTGCGGATCAAGGCGCGCGGCACCCAGGAAGTGCTTGATACGGTGACGGCGTCGTTTGGCGTGGCCCTTGCCAATGCGGACGACACGGTGGAAAGCCTGGTGGTGCGTGCCGATGACGCGCTTTATCAAGCCAAGCGCAGTGGGCGCAATCAAGTCGTGTGATCGCTCCCCGGCCCATTCCTCATCGCTACCCCAGCCATTTGTGAAGTTGTTGGTGCAGTTCACCGGCACTCAACTTCAACTCATCAATGAAGGCCGTAGCAACAGACGTCTGTGGCCGATACAGCGGGGTGATGAGGTTGACGCAAAACGGTATTGAAATCGAGAACCGTCGCAAGCACACGGCCTGATCGGCAAAACTCAAGGCCGTCAGTGGATTGATGATGCCGACCCCGACGTTTTGCTGAACGAAAAAGCATACGGCCGCCGCGCTGTGGGTTTCTATGACGGTGCGACATTTGACCTGGGCATCGGCAAGTATCTTGTCGAGGATGATCCGGTAAGGGTCCTGGCCTGACAGGCTGACCATGTTGATACCGGCCAGATCCAGAGGCGTAATCACCTTTTTGCTGCACAGCGGGTGACCGGATGGCAGCACGCACACCTCATCGCCGGTAAAGATGTTTTCACATCGAGTGCCGGGCGGCGTTTCGCTGTTTTCAGTCAGCCCGAAATCATGCCGTTGGGCCGTCATCCACTCTTCGAGCAGCGGGGATTCCTGCGGGGTGATGTTGATGTTCACTTCCGGGAACGCGTTGATGAACCGTCCGCACACGTAGGGCAACAGGCTCTGCGAAAAAGCGGGCAGGCAGGCGATCGTGAGACTGGTCTGGAAATTCTTGATCGATTGCGCCGCATTGTGGATGCGCTCGAGCCCGTAATAGGAGGTTTTCACTTCCTCGAACAAACTCAATCCCTGAGTGGTGGGCTGCAAGCGCGCCTGTGTCCGTTCAAACAGTTTGAGCCCCAGGACATGCTCGAATCGAGCGATTTCACGGCTGACGGTCGGTTGTGAGGTTTTGAGCAATGCCGCTGCCTTGGTCACGCTGCCGGTGGTCATGATCGCCCAGAATATTTCGACTTGCCTGAAACTGAATCTCACTCTATCCCCCAAGGCAGACACGGCCTTAATCCATTGAAAAGCGCCGCCGAGCATAGCATGCGGGGCCGTTTCAGCCTTGTGCTGGGTATATCAGAAATGAAAGACACCTAAAAAGAAATGATATTTTGAATGTAGTGGCCATGTAATTACACTGGCCCGACAAATAAACCTCTACCACTCTGCTTCCCTTCAGATGTGCGATCGGGTGCCTGTTATTCAGCGGCACCGATATCGTCGTCGAGAGTCTGCGAGGGTGAGTAAGAGCGGATCAAGTTTGCCAATGGATGAACTGGAATCGACCCATGTGAGGGGTCAACTTATGGAAATGCATGATTTGGTCGGCATTGGTTTTGGTCCTTCGCATATTGGCTTGGCGGTCTCTCTTTACGAAGATTATAAAGAAGAGACTGAAGGCAAAAAGATTACGTTTTTTGAAGCCAAGAACAAACATGGCTGGCACCACCCGATGATGTTGCCCAGTGCCAAGATGCAAATTTCTTTCATGAAAGATCTTTGCTTTTTGCGCAATCCGAAAAGCCACTTCACGTTTGTGAACTATTTGCATGAACATCGGCGACTGGGTTCTTTCGCCAACTTGCGGGACTTCAACCCCAGTCGCAAGGAGTTTGATGATTACCTGCGTTGGGTGGCGGGGCACTTCAATCATGTGACGCGTTATTCTTCATGGGTTCAATCGGTTCTGCCGGTCACGGAAAATAATCAAGTCGTTGCGCTTGATGTCACCGTCAATGACACGTTGACGGGCAACACACAGGTTGTCAGGACGCAAAACCTCGCCATCGCCATTGGCGGTGAACCGGCAATGCCGGTGGCATGCACCAGCCCACACGTCTTCCACTCCTCGCAATTGCTGGAAAAGTTGCCGGACTACGATGAAAGCAAGCGCTATCGGTTTCTGGTGGTGGGTTCCGGGCAAAGCGCGGCGGAGATCTATCAGCACCTGATCAGTCATTACCGTCATGCGGATGTGCGGGTGGCGAGCAGCGGTATCGGGTTCAAGCAAGCCGATGACAGTGAATACGTGAATGAAGTGTTTGATAACGAAATGATCGACCGGATTTATGACCTCGATCCGGAAAATCGTCAGGCACTGATTCGAAAACACTTCGACACCAACTACTCGGTGGCCGATCTGGCGATTATTCAAAGCCTGTACCGTGAAGAGTATGAAGCCATGATCGGCGGTGATGCCGAGCGCTTCGGAGTACTCAAGTTCAAACGGCTTACCCAGGTGATCGAGCACAATAATGCGTTGTCCGTCACGTTGGTGTCGACGCTCGACGGTGAATACCAGGAACTTGAAGTGGATGTTGTTATTTGCGCGACCGGTTACAGCCGCAAGAACAACCTGGCACTGTTGGATTCACTCAAGCCTTATTGGGCAGAACCTGCGCAAATACCGCGCTTGAGCCGTCATTACGTTTTGCAGATGACGGATGACTTTAAACCCAACATCTATATCCAGGGCATGTCGGAACATACCCATGGCCTGAGCGATACATTGCTGTCGGTTATTTCACGGCGATCCCATGAAGTGGGCGGGCAAATCGTCAATACGCTGAGTAACAGGGTCATGCAGGGAGCAATGACGTCATGAAAATGTCCAGAGAGCTGATTGTGTTCTTGGTCGGTTCCACGGTTTACCGGTTGTTTTCCGGTGCACTGCTGGTGTCCCTGACCTGGACCATTCTCAATCAGAATGAAGGCGGCTATTTGCCGCTGGCACTCGCGATTTTTTGTTCATTTATTCCGGCGTTTGTGACGCCGATGATGATCAAGCGCCTGTCGACCCGAATGAACGGTCGCCAGATGAGCAGTGGGTTCCTGGCCTGTCTCGCAGGTCTGAGCCTGGTCGCCGGGGTGTGCCGTGATATCACGGTCGGACTGCTGATCACCAATCTGTTTGTGTGGCTGATCTTCATGTTGCTGGAAGCCAGCCTGGACATGTGGTTTACCCAGGTCCAGCGTGGCATGGACGCCGCGACGGTCAGGCGTATCAGCGGTGCGACCACCGCCACCAGTCAGGCTGCGCTGATGATTGGTCCGCTGCTGGCGGCCGGCCTGATGCCGATTCTGACCGGCATGGGGTTTTCCATTCTTCTGTGCGTCAGCTTCTTGCTCGTCGCTGCGGTTTGCTACACCCGAAACGGTTCGGCCGTGATTGAAGTCCGGGAGGGCAGTGCTCCGGTGGCGCCGGCGAAGCTTCCGCTGACCTTATTCATTCCGATGGTGCTGATCTGGCCGATCCTCGGCGCCTTCAACTTCATGCTCCCGGTTTACGTGGCAAGCCATGGCTGGGCGCTGTTCGAGTTAGGTGTGCTGGACGCCGTATTCGGCATGGGCATGGCGTTGATTGGCGTGCTGATCATTTTGGCCAATACCGGCCGAAACCTGTTGGTCTTTTTGTCCGGGCTGATTGCGCTCGCTGTCGCCGCCGCCCTGGTGTGGTTCCTGGTCCCCGACACGCTTGTCCTCAAGGCCCTGAGCCTGTTGATTCTGGGCATGGCGTTTGGCGGCGCCCGGGTGCATATCCGCGCTGCCATTGCCTATCGCTACAGCGAGGCCGCCGTCGGCCTTTGTGTCAGCAGAGCCAATGCGCTGGCTACGCCTGTGCTGCTGCTGGTCCTGAGCCTGCAACTGGCACTGATCGACACGGCCTGGCTCGTACCGTTCCTGATGATCATGTTGTCCATCGCGCTCTTGCTGCAGACCTCTGCGACGCGTTTCGCCCAAGGGCAGGGGAACGCCGCCTCGGTCGGCGCCTGATAAGAATCGCGCCTTATTTACGTAAAAGTTTGAGGATTCGAAATGACGTTATCCAATCGTTACGCCTTGTTGATCGGCGCCGATCTGCCCATGAGGGAGCGGGCCGTGTTGTGTACCGCACGAGCGCTGGGCA
This sequence comes from Pseudomonas sp. NPDC096950, assembly GCF_044762525.1. Classification (NCBI taxonomy): domain Bacteria; kingdom Pseudomonadati; phylum Pseudomonadota; class Gammaproteobacteria; order Pseudomonadales; family Pseudomonadaceae; genus Pseudomonas; species Pseudomonas sp. NPDC096950. Next base: position 362,429 of record NZ_JBIWEL010000001.1, read on the forward strand.
TGGCTGTGGTGGTGCTGGCCTATCCCGGCGAGGTGCTGGCCCAGCGGCGTCGGCCGGCAGCCAGCCTGGCTGACGATTACATCGTCAGCCCCTATCTGCTGGATCCGGTGCGCGCGCTTGAGGCGGTCAAAGAGTACGAACGCAAGACAGGCCTCACACCGGCGGCGGTCATCCCGGTCAACGATTTTGTCCTGGAGGCTGGCGCTGCGATAGCCAAGCAATACGCCATACCGTTTCACAGTGACGCGGTGATCCTGCGCTGTCGCGACAAGTTGCTGATGAAGACCGAACTGGCAAAGGCCGGACTGAATGTGGCGCCGACCCTGGCGGTCAATGAAGGTGTCGCCGGCTACGTCTTCAAGGATCAGGAAAAAGTCATTTTCAAACCCAGTGTCTTTGGTGGCAGTGGCGGCGTGCGCCTGGTGAGCAACCCGCAGGAGTTGCAAGTGGCGATCGATGACGCTGCGAAGTTGTTGCACAAGTACAAGGACATTCTTTACATCGATCCGGAGCGTGTGCACCTGGAAGCCTTTCTCGACAGTGAACTTGAAGTCTCCGTCGAAGTTTATTGCCGACCGGGCGAAAGTACGGCGGCGGCCGTCACCCACAAGCAACTCTCGCCACGTCCGTACTTTGCTGAAATGGGTCACATCGTTCCCTACGCCGGGGCTGATTATGATGCCTTGCGCGAGACCGCCGAAAAGGCATGTCGGGCACTGGGTATCGAACGCGGCGTCTCTCATGTCGAGATCAAGATTGTGGACGGGGTGCCTTTCATCATTGAGGTCGGCGCCCGGCCCGCCGGCGACCGGATCATCGACTTGGTCTATCGCTCCTTGGGCATTGATCTCTATGCCCTGCACGCCAAGAGCTACTGCGATATCTACGACGACATGCCCCTGATCAAGCGCCGGGGCACCGCAGCGGTCGCCTTCCTGAAGGCGGCACCTGGAAAGATCACCCGCATCAATCCCGTGGCGCTGCCCGAGGGTGTGCACGAGCTCAGTCTTTACAAAGGCGTCGGAGATTTTTCCGACAGGGACGCACAGAATTTCGAAACCCGTGAAGGCCATGTGGAGTGGTTTTGGCCGATCGAGCATCAGGACACACCTGACTTCATGTTCCAGACGGCCAGGCTGTCCGCCGACCTGTTTGACATCGAGCGTCATTGAGCCCGGTTCTTTCAACGCCTTCACGAGATAACAGCATGTTCGACAATCGCCACATTCGCTCGCTGGCCAACCCGGCCATGGACGTGACCGAATTCGCAACACCCCTGGAAAAATGCACGCAAGGGCGTCCGGTGCAGACGTTCCACAAGCAGTTCGAGAGCGCTGACCAGTTGTTCTCGGTAGGGGTCTGGGAATGCAGCGTGGGCAGTTTTACGGTGAACTTCACCGGGCATGAATTCGCCAGCCTGCTGGAGGGGCGGATCATGATCGAAGACGAGCAGGGCACCCAGGTGTTGTTTGTGCCCGGTATGCAACTGGTCTTTCCCGCCGGTTACAAGGGCGAATGGAAGGTGCTCGAACCGTCCCGAAAAGCTTACGTCTGGTACGAATTAAGCCCTCCGGCTCTTTGAACGGGTGTCTCACTGTGAACAAGATCAACGATTCGCTGATCCATCAACTGGCGCATGAGTTCGGCACGCCGTTCTGGCTGTATGACGCCGATTCCATTCGCCGCCGGACTGCGCAGTTGCGCGCATTCGATGTGATTCGCTATGCGCAGAAAGCCAACCCGAACATTCAGATACTCAAGTTGATGAAAAGTCTGGGCGCGATGGTCGATGCCGTGTCACTGGGCGAAATTGAACGCGCCCACAGGGCAGGGTTTCGCAACGATGAAGGGCACGCTCAAATCGTCTACACCTGTGACGTGCTTGACGAAGCGACACTGCAGCGGGTGATCGAACTGAACATTCCGGTCAACGCCGGCTCACCGCAAATGCTCGAGCAACTGGGCAAGGCGAGTCCCGGGCATAAAGTCTGGCTGCGGATAAATCCGGGATTCGGTCACGGTCACAGCCGCAAAACCAACACCGGGGGCCAAAGCAGCAAGCACGGCAACTGGCATGAAAACCTGGACGTCTGCTACCGGCTGATCGAAACCTACGGTCTGGAGTTGGTGGGGCTGCACATGCACATTGGCTCCGGGGTCGATTACGAGCATCTGCAACGTGTCTGCGCGAGTATGGTCGAGCATGTGCTGCGTTGTCCGTTCGATATTTCGGCGATATCGGCGGGGGGCGGGTTGCCGGTCGCCTATCGTGACGAGGACCCGCAGATCGACCTCGACGAGTACTTCCGCATCTGGGATCTGGCGCGTCGCCAGATTCAGGATCACCTTGGACACCCGGTGACGCTGGAGATCGAACCGGGGCGCCTGCTGGTCGCCGAATCCGGGTGCCTGGTGACTCAGGTCAGGGCCAAGAAGGATGTCGGGACGAATCATTTCGTACTGGTGAACTCCGGTTTCAACGATCTGATGCGACCGGCCATGTATGGCAGTTTTCACCGGATCACCGCGCTTCAGAAAGGCCCCGTGGCTGATCGCAAGTTGTGGCGCAATACCGTGGTAGCCGGTTCGTTGTGCGAGGCTGGCGATGTATTCACTCAGCAGAGCAACGGCGAAATCGATCACCAGTTGCTGCCCGAGCTGCAGGTGGATGATTTGTTGGTTTTCCATGATTGCGGCGCCTACGGTGCAAGCATGTCATCGAATTACAACACCCGGCCGTTAATTCCGGAGCTACTTCTGGATGGCGACTCGGTCAAGGTTATTCGTCGTCGCCAGACATTCGACGAGTTACTTTCGCTGGAAACGATTTAAACCAATAAGAACGGATTAAGGGTGCAGACATCAGTCTGCATCCGGGGATTCGTGCGCCCGGTGATCAGCATTTTGCAAGTTGGGGAGACAACCATGGAAGTCGTCAGAAAGCACCAGCAGTTCAAGTTGAGTCATGAATACAACGCACTGATCAAGCGCATCTATCCTGAGCCGTCGCTGCGTACACCCTTCGGTTCCGCCTGTGTCACCGTTGAAGCCGGGACGCTGAGCAAGCCGCATCTGCACCATGAACATGAAACGTTCATCATTGTTTCCGGGCACGGCGAATTTGTTCAGGACAACATTCGAAGCAATATCTCGGCGGGAGATGTTATTTACATCAAGCCTTTCAGCGAACACTACATCGAGGCTCATCCTCAGTCGCCAGTCGAGTTCATGAGTATCTGGTGGGAGGACGCTCAATCACAATCCGAGGCCCGGACCACTCGCCAGATTCTGTTTACGCCGCCACCGACACCCAACGGCGATCTGCACCTGGGGCATATCTCCGGACCTTATATTTGCGCCGATATCATCAAGCGTTATCTACAGAGTCAGGGCACGCCGGCCAGCCTGATTGTCGGTCTGGACAAGCACCAGTCCTATGTCGACCTGAAGGCGCGGCAACAGGGTATCAATGCCCGCGATGTCTATGAGCAATTCAGTCGATCCATCATGTGCACCTTCGATAATGCCGGTATCGGTTATGACGACGTGCATGATTGCGACAGCCATTTTCACCTCGAATTTGTTCACGACTTTATCCAGCGCCTGGTGGCCAAAGACATTCTGCAGATTAAGCCGCAGGACATCGCCTGGTGCGCCGATTGCCGGCTTGAAGTATTTGACGCCTTTGCCCGGGGCGGCTGTCCCACCTGTCACGCGCCTTCAAACGGGTGCGTGTGCGAAGACTGCGGCAGCCCCAATAACAGTTACAACTTGCGGGAGGTGTCGTGCAACTTGTGCGGTGCAGCGCCGACTCTGCGCCAGGGTAAAAAGGGCGTACTGGATCTGGACCGATGCGCCGCCGACTTTGTCCGCGCCGGTTTTCAGGTCACCGCGCCACCGAAACTTGAAAAGTACCTGCTCAAGCAACGGGCACTCGCGCAGGAAGATTATGTGGTGACATTCCACAGCGAGTGGGGCGTGCCTTCAAGGCATCCGGAGCTGAGCGGACAATCCTATCTGGCCTGGATCGAAATGGCGGCCGGTTACCTGGCGGCTATTTACAAGAGTGTATTTGGCGAAGAAGTCAGCGATGTCGAACAAGCCATCGAACGCCTGAACGGCGCAGACTTTGAAATCATTCACCTGATGGGTTTTGACAACTCGTTTTATTACGCCCATCTGTACCCGCAGTTGTTCGCCGCGCTCGGGGTGCGGGCCATGAAGATCACGTTCGTGGTCAATGAGTTTTTGCTGCTGGATCAGTTGAAGTTTTCCACCAGCCGCAACCACGCGATCTGGGCCAACGACGTGTTTACCTCGCCGGCTGTTGCTGACTGGTATCGCTTTTACCTGTCGCTGAAAAGACCTGACGTGAGTCGCGAAAACTATGATCGCAGTGAGTTCGAAAGCTTTCGTCAAAGCACGATGGCTGATCTGACACAGTTGTTCGCGATCCATCGACAGCGACTTGACGGGCATTTCGCGGGAGTCGTTCCGCAACCCGGCGCCTGGACTCGGCTGCATCAGGAATACGACACTTTTTTCAATCGACACAAGATCCATCTCGGCAACGCCCTCGGTGTACCCAACGGCTATGCCGTCAAGCAATACGCCAGCTCGGTCAAGCAACTGCTTGATGTGTTGACTCGCTTCCAGCGGATGACCTGCGGTTATTTCGATGATTCGGCCGATCATGGTGAGCGGCGCACCAGTATGTACCTCGAGGCCGAAGCCATGGCGCTGTTGCGCTTGCACCTGGGCTGCATCATGCCGCAAGTGATCGGCGAGCTGGATCGTCCATGAGTGCAAGCGAGGTCTCCAGCCATTACGACTGGCTTGTCGTCGGTGCCGGGATAGTCGGTCTGTGTACCGCACTGCACCTGGCACGACGCAAGCGGCGGGTGTGTGTCATCGAGCAAATGTCCGAGGTGACAAACGCCTCCACGCTGTCCGGGGCCGGGATACGTTTTTTCGATCCTGACCCGGGCATCAGCGCCCAGGTCGCACAAAGCCATGATTTTTACTCGGCCCTGGGCCTGGCTGAGGATTTCCGTCCATGCCCGAGTTATTACGGCTTCGGTGCCGCTGCCAATGAGCGTTTGCTGGACAGGGCCCACGCGAGCGGCATGCGCGTGCTTTCGCGGGCACAACTGCGGGCCCGCCGGCCATCTGTCGAATGGGGATCGGTGGATTACGCCGTGGAGGATGAACACGCGGGCTTCAGAGATCCCCTGATCACTTGGCATGCGCTGCGTGCGGCGTGTGAGCGGCTTGGGGTGACTTTCCGGTTTGGTCATCAGGTCCTGGCTTTCGAGGACAGTACCCGTGCCCGGTATGTGTTGACGCAAGCGGGGCGTTACGGGGCTCACGGGGTGATTTTTGCCACGGGTTACTGGACGCCCAGCCTGCTCGAACGCCTGGGGCTGCCGGCGGTGGTGCGCAATCGAACCATCACGGTTCATCGTCTTGCAGGCCACAACCTGGCCCATCTGCCTTTTGTGGTTGAACACGACAGCGGTTTTCACGCCCGTCCGACTGCAAGCGGGGAGATTCTATTTGGCGTTCCCCAGCCGGATTGGGACGTTGCACCGGACAACCTGCCTGATCGCGCCGACGCTCATCTGAACAAAGCGCTGGCGCATTTGCAGCGCTACGCCCCCGTACCGCTTTCATTCTCCGGAGTGCGCACAACACGCTCGGCAGACGCCTTCGATTCAGTGGCGCCCGAGGCGCAAACCGTATTGCCCGAACACACACATGTATTTGCTTTCGGCGAAGGCGCCGCTTTCAAGTACGCCCCGGCCAGGACCTTGGCTTACCTCAACTCAATACTGGGATCATAGATATGCTGAATCAGGGAACGATTGATTTTCGCGGTAAATTGCCAAGTTCTGAAGCCTTGGTGCATACCCTGGTCAATGGCTACATGTTGTCTGCCTCGTTATTCGGTTGCGTAGAGGTGGACCTGTTCAGTCATCTGAATGAGACATCAGGCACCGCCATCAGCGAATTGGCCGACGCGTGCCTGCTCAGCGCCGCGCAAGTCCAGAAACTGGTGTCCTTCGGTTTGTCGGTGGGATTGATCATTCAGCGGGGTGATCAGTTCTTCAACTCAAGCGATGCGCAGAAACTGCTCTCCCGTCACAGCGCCCAGAATATTTGCTCGGCGGTCGAGCACCATAGCCGGCATGTCTATCCGTTATTCGGTCAGCTTGCCGAGTCGCTCAAAAGTGGCAAGCCAATTTCCGATCGCTTGCAGCTGTCCCCGGAACAAGGCGATACCAATGAGTTCTACGCCGAGCTGGATAAAAGCGAGAACGACTTCGATGTGTTTATGGCGGCCATGAACACCTTCAGCACAGGCGCCGGAACCCGCATTGCCGAGGCCCTGAACGCGAGAGTCGGGACTGCGGCGCCGCTGCGCATTCTGGATCTGGGCGGCGGCGGTGGGCAGGTGTCCATTGAGATTGCACAGGCAATCCCGCAGGCGCAGATCACATTGATCGATCTGGAAAAAGCCACGCGTTACGCCCGCGCCGAAGTCGGTCGCAAGGGGCTGGGCGATCGTGTTTCATGCCTGTCCGGGGATATTTTTGCGCGCTTGCCGTTGGCTGAGGCTGACTTTGATGTGGTGCTGATTTCCGCTGTATTGGGGGATTGGAGTCACGATTATCAAGTCACGCTGCTGGCCAACGCGCACCATCACCTCAAATCCGGAGGGTGCCTGGTGGTCAGTGAAACCTTGCTGGACGACGATCTGGCCGGGCCGATTCTGCCGGCGCTCATGAGTCTCTATGTGCAGATCCTGACCGAAGGCGGGCAGAATTTCACCGCGCGATCGCTGGTGACGCTGCTGTCTGGCAACCAGTTCGAGCACATCGAGGTGCAGCTCAATCGTGCGCATGGCTGTCGCGACACGGTGCTTGCCAGCAAGGCATCGTGAGGCGTCCGCCGGAGATCGGACCGGGAGCAATGAGCGCGAAGCATTGATCACCCGACGTCAGGCAATGCCCGTTAGTGGTCGAAAGCAGCCCGACTGCTTTCGACCAACGCTTAACCCCGGTCCCGTTGCTCGGCCACCAACAACAATGACTGCGGCACCGCACTCTGCGGGTGCTGCGGCTCCTGCAGGCCCGCCAGCCGAAACCCGGCCATGTCCAGCGCATTAAGCCAACTGGACAACGTGCGGAAATACCACGGCATGGGCTGCCACTGGCCCTTGAACCCGGTGAACGTCTCTTCGCGCCAACCATCCTGATAGTCGCCCGCCGCTGCGGTCCACGGGTGCAGCGTCTGGATCACCAGCGCGCCGCCAGGAGCGAGCAGGGCGTTCATGGCGACGAGCAGCGGGATGATGTCCTGATGCAACAGGGCGAAGTTGGCGCAGATCACGTCGTAATCACTGCCGATATCAACCTTGGCCTCCACCAGCGCTTCATAGCTCGCCACCTTCACCTGCGAAGAACCCGCCGCCCGCGCGGCGTCTACCAGCGTCGCATCGCCATCCACACCGGTCGCCTCGATTCCTCGATCAGCCAACGCGCGCAACAGCCAGCCCTCACCGCAACCGAGGTCCAGAATGCGCTCGGGCTGACGGCCCAGCACCGCCAGCAGGATGGCCTGATTGGTGACTTGCAGGCGACTTTCGATCGTGCCGTTGCGGATGGCGTCGATCCAGGCGTGGGCGTTGTGGTGCCAGCTGTCGAGTAGCGTGGATTCGGGGGCGGGCATGGCGGATGTCCGGAGTGGGGTGGTTGGATGAAGGATAGGGCAAGCGCACGTGACGCGGGTCTTTTTGGTTGACCAGGCCCTGCTTTCGGACCCATCACCCTGGGATCCATAGCCATACGTTCAGCCTATGTTTCCCTTCCGCTAATACGAATATACCTATCACCCATCCTCACCGACACTCGAGCCTCAACGACAACAGAGGCTCATCCCATGCCAGCTTCAACCCCGCTTCAGCGCCTGGCCGAACTCGATACCAATACCGTCTCCGACGCCCTGGATTTTCTGCAATTGCCGGGTGCAACCGGTGGAATCAGGCCGTTGTGGAACTGCCCAAAAATCGTTGGCAGGGCCAGTACCGTGAAGCTGGCCCCGAAAACCGGCAGCGCCCGGACGGTGCACATGATTTCCCCGGTCATCGACGCGATTACCAGCGACGATCGGGTGCTGGTAATCGCCGGTGGGCTCGAGGGGATTTCCTGCTGGGGCGACATCATTGCCAACGCCGCTGTGATCAAGAACATTCGTGGCACGGTGATTGATGGCTTCAGTCGGGATATCGACGGCAGTGCGTCCATCGGCTATCCGGTCTACGGCCGTGGCGTGACGATGATCAGCGCCCGTAACCGCGTGGTGCAGGTCGATTCCGGCGTGACCATCAGCGTCGCCGGTGTCGCCGTGTCGGAGGATGACTACGTGATTGCCGACACCTGCGGCACGGTGTTTATCCCGGCGGCGCACATCGAGAACGTCTTGAACCTGGGCGAGCGCATTGCCCGGCGCGAGGCGGCCATGGTCGCGGCGGTACGGGGCGGGCGCTCGGTGGTGGAGGTGATGCACGACACGCAGTTCGAGACCATTGCCGTGGAGTCTGCGCAATGAACAGCGAAGATCAAAAACTCGTGGCGCTGTTTGCAGGGCTGGACACCCCTGGCGTTTCGGATGCCATGGATAAACTGGGCATTCCCGGCCAATGCCTGGGCATCGCGCCGCTGGAGAACTATCGATCCGTGGTGGTGGGTCCGGCGTTCACGGTGCAATACGTTCCGGCGAGCATTCCACCCGGTACGGTGGGCGATTTTATCGAGGACGTCAGCCCCGGGGATGTGGTGGTGATCGCCAACGAGGGGCGCTCCGATTGCACCGTGTGGGGCGACATCATGACCCAGTACGCCGGGGCGCGGGGCATCGCCGGAACGGTGATTGATGGCGTCTGTCGTGATGTGAGCAAAGCCCTCGACGATGGCTATCCGGTGTTCAGCCAGGGGCGCTACATGCGCACCGGCAAGGACCGGGTCGAGGTGCTTTCGGTGAATCAACCGGTGTCCATCGGCGGTGCGCGCGTGTGTGCCAGGGACATCATGGTGGCCGACGCCAACGGCGTCATTGTGGTGCCACGGGCTCGCGCCGCAGAAGTCGCGGAGCGTGCCCGACAAATCGAAACCGTCGAAAGCGACATCCGCACGCTGATCAGCCAGGGCAAAACCCTCAAGCAAGCCAGGGAAACCCTCGGTTACCACACCTTGCAGAGGAAGGAACAATGAACCCGATCATGCACGCACGCTTGAAAGTGCTCGGCTCATCGACCCTTTACGAAGCGTCCCGATTGCCCTGCGCGGTGGACCCGGCCATCCGGCCGATCTGGGAGGGCGCTTTTATCGCGGCGCCGGCGTATCCGCTGGAATGCTCGCCGGGTGACAACCTGTCCATCCACATTGCGCTGGAACGGGTGCCCCGGGGCAGCGTGCTCGTGGTCTCGACCGGTAATCACCTGGCCGGTTATTGGGGCGAAGTGCTTACCGTGGCCGCCGAAGCCGCCGGTGTCGTCGGGTTGGTGATTGACGGCGGGGTGCGCGATATCGCGGCGTTGGTCGCCCGGAAATTTCCGGTGTTCGCACGCGGAATCTCCATGAAAGGCACGGTGAAGGCCAGTTCCCCCTCGGTCGGGCAGTGCTTCAACTTCAACGGCGCGCACGTGGCGGTGGGTGATCTGGTGGTGGCCGATGACGACGGTGTACTGATCATCCCCCAAGGCTCAGTGGCGCAGACGATTGCCGAAGCCGAAGCGCGGGCCGCGAAGGAAGCAGACATGATGATTGCCCTGAGCCAGGGTCGCTCGACGCTGGAATTGATGAACTTGACGAGCTGGAGAGCCCGCCATGAAGTGTGATATCCGACAGCTCAATGTTCGCCTCGCCCAAGCGCAACCCTCCGCCACCTACCGCATCATGGATCGCGTGGCGGCACGCCGGGCTGACGGGGCACAGATCATCTCTTTATGCGCCGGCGAACCGGATTTCGACACGCCGGCGCACGTGCGCCAGGCCGGCATCGAGGCCATCCAGAACGGCCACACCCGTTACACGCAAGTCGCGGGTGTGCGTGGGCTTCGCGAAGCGGTCGCCGCCAAGTTTCGCAACGAGAATGGTCTGGACGTCAGTTGGCAGGACACGATCATTTGCAATGGCGGCAAACACGTCATCTACAACGCGTTGGCCGCGACCTTGAATGAAGGGGATGAAGTGATTATCCCGGCGCCTTACTGGGTCAGTTACCCGGAAATGGTGGAGTTGTGCGGCGGCACGGCAAAGATCCTTGCGTGTACCAGCGACGATCAATTCAAGCTTTCACCGGCGGCATTGAACGCCGCGATCAATGACAACACCCGCTGGTTGATCCTGAACTCGCCGTCCAATCCCACGGGTGCCGTGTACAGCAAGGATGAGTTGAAAGCGCTTGCGCAGGTTCTGTTGGCGCGTCCCCGTGTGTTGGTGCTGGCCGATGATATCTATGAGCACCTGCTGTTCGACGGCCAGGTTTTCAACACGCTGGCTCAGGTCGAACCGAAACTCGCGCCACGGGTCCTGACCATGAATGGCGTGTCCAAGGCCTACGCCATGACTGGGTGGCGCATCGGTTTTGCCACCGGTCCGCGTTGGTTGCTGGAGGCGATGGAGAAGCTTCAGGGCCAGCAAACCTCAGGCGCCAGCGCCATCTCACAACAAGCGGCTATCGCCGCGTTGACGGGATCACAGAATTTCATCCTTCAATCGCGCGCGGCGTTCGAAAAGCGTCGGGACCTGGTGGTTGCCCATCTGAATGACACGCCAGGTCTGGAATGCATGAGTCCGTCTGGGGCCTTTTATGCCTTTGCGTCCTGTGCCGGGTTGTTGGGACGCACCACGCCCGCCGGCACGTTGCTTGAGACGGATGAAAACGTGGCCCTTGCCTTGCTCGAGGAGGCCAATGTCGCGGTCGTGCACGGCAGTGCGTTTGGACTGGCGCCGTATCTCCGCATCGCCTACGCCCTGGATGACGACTCTTTGCTAAAGGCGTGTGAAGCCATCCGCCAATTTTGCTTATCGCTTAAATAAAAGGGGTTGTCTGATAGGTAGGTTACTGGTCAAGTTGACGTCAGATACGCTGAACCTATGGATTAATCATGATCAATTTCCGCCTGATCCGTCACCTCTGGTTATTCCTGGCCGTGGCCGAAGAGCAGAATTTCGGCCGCGCCGCCAAACGCCTGGGGATGTCCCAGCCACCGCTGAGCGAGCAGATCCAAGTGCTGGAGCAGGCGCTCAAGGTCAAGCTGTTCGAGCGCTCCCGACGCGGGGCGAAATTGACTCCGGTGGGGGCGGCGATCCTGCCGGCGGTGCGCAAGTTCGCCGAACAACTCGAACGCCTGGAACTGGCCGTAGAGGAAGCGGTGGCGGGGCAGTCGGGGATGTTGACCATCGGTGCGATCTCCACGGCGATGTTCGACGTGTTGCCGGGGTTGATCGAGCAGCTGAAAACCGACTATCCGCACCTGACCGTGTCTGTAAGGGAAATCGACAGCGTCGAGGCGGTGCCGGCGTTGGAGGCCGGGGATATCGACCTGGCCTTCGCCCGTCTCGACGGTGACCTGGGCGCTTCGATCAAATCGCTGCCGCTGCTGGAGGCGCGCCTGGTGGTGGCATTGCCCGCCGATCATCCCTTGGCATCGCGCACGCGCATCAGCCTGTCGAGCTTGGCCGACGAGACGTTGGTGATGTTTTCCCGCAAGGTCAGCCCGGTGTATTTCGACAACCTGATCGCGACCTGCCGGGCCAGCGGCTTTTCCCCGCGAGTGCTGCACGAAGTGCGTTCGGTGGCCTCGCAAATCGCGTTTGTCAGCTATGGCCAGGGCATCGCGCTGGTGCCAGCCTCGCTGAAAAAACTGGCGCCGGACAACGTGGTGTTTCGACCGCTCAACCAAAAGCTCAACGTGGTGACGACGGCGGTGGCGTGGAATGCGGATCGACCCAACCCGCTGATAGACGAGGTCATCGCCCGGTTCCGCGAGAAAGCCTGACCATACGTTTGGCGTATGAAAGCGTTAGCCAATCCGGAATTTACAGACGCCTCGATTCACCTGAAATTGGCAGACTTTGCGCTTAAGGAGTCATCTACGTGTTCTTGTCTCAAACGCTCCCCCTGACCGTCGAGGGCGTCTCGTTGAACGTCGCCGCCATCCACCGCGAAGGTGCGCTGGCGCCGATTGTATTCCTGCATGGCTTCGGCTCAACCAAGGAAGACTATGCCGACATCGTGCTGCAGCCAGCCCTCGCCGGTCGTCCGTTCCTCGCGTACGACGCACCGGGTTGTGGCGAAAGCCAATGCAGCGATCTGTCAAAAATCTCCATCCCGTTCCTGATGCAGACCGCGTTGCAGGTGCTGGCGCATTTCGATATTCAGCGCTTCCATCTGGTCGGTCACTCCATGGGCGGGCTCACGGCGCTGATGTTGGCCCATCATTTCCCGGATCGGGTGCTCAGCTTTGTCGATATCGAAGGCAACATCGCGCCGGAAGACTGCTTCCTCAGCCGCCAGATCAACGACTATCCGAGCGATGATCCCGAGACGTTTTTCGCAGCCTTTATCCAACGCACCCGACAGGCCCCGGCATACGCCAGCGCCCTGTATTCGGCGAGCTTGCGCCACAAAGTGCGGGCGGGGGCGGTGCGGGGGATTTTCCAGTCGATGGTTGAGCTCTCGGACAACGCCGACCTGATGAGCAAGTTTCTCGGCCTGAAATGCCCGCGCCTGTTCATGTACGGCGAACAGAACGCCGCACTGTCGTACCTGCCTCATATCGAGGCCGAAGGCGTACGGCTGGCACCGATTCCGGAGTGTGGGCACTTTCCGATGTATTCCAATCCGATTGCGATGTGGCGGGAGATTGCTGATTTCCATAAGGCCTGTCAGCTGGACTGATTTGTAGCTCGCGGGTACATCAACGCTCCGCGACCAGCTGATCCGAAAGATGCTGCTGTGCAATATGTAACTACAGTGTTCGCAAAGACACCGGGTTGGATGTCGTTCGGCTTTTACGGCGGTTAAACAGGTTTTTTGCGCGAACGTTTAAAGACACTCGGTGTTACGTCATAAGCGGCTACAACGCCTTGCGTCGTTGCCTACGCGTGCGCCAGAATCCGCCGGCTTGTGCGGCTAAGGGGTGGGCGATATCGTTTCCGGGTCACTGCAAAACAGTGATCGGGTTTGGTAGCCCGCCTGTTACAGCCGTATGGCAACGCCTTATGCAGCCCAGTTGTTGGGACTCGCTTTATGGTGGTCATGCGTGGGGCTCCTTCGGGAGCGCCGGGTTTCCTGTTGCAGCCGGTCTACCAACCCACGTATGGCCGCCACCCATTCGTTTGGTAGCGAGGGTGTTGGCTTCTTAAAATCTGCAACAAGGAGTTCTCATCTATGTTCAAAGTAACGCCTAACCCTCCGAATACCGGTCCAGTACCGTTCGACGCCGCATTTAATCTTGACCCTGAAAAAATGAAAGCGGCGGCCGACCGTGCGCTCAAGTTCTACCTCGACCCCGGGGCGACGAAAACGCAGATACCGCCCCGCAGATCCGGCACTTTGTACTCCATCGACGCAGCGGTGGATCAAGAAACGTTGATGGTCGAGGTCTACGAATCGCTGACATCGGCCTGTGCGATGGTCAACGATCTCGTGGAGCTGTCGGAAGGCCCGCGACGCCAAACGATGGTGGTGTTGCATCGGTCGCTTGCGATGGGTGAGAGGGCGGCGAATCGCATGCTGGATAACCACAAGCCTGGGTAGCAGCCAGACGCTGCAGTGAGGAAGCGTGCTCCCTCACTGCATTCCTGTCAGTTGATACGCGGGTGCTGCATCACCAGGTTTTTGCGCTTGGCCTCCAGCGCAGCGATTTCAGCGTCGATGTCTTCGATTTTCTGCTCAATATTGTCCTCATGCTCCTGCAGCAATTCCTTCGCTTCCTCCAGGTCGGACGCCGCCGGAGCCGCTCCGCGCAGGGGCATGTTGGCGGTTTCCTTCATGGTGATGCCGGTCGCCAGGCCCACCACGGCGATTACCATCAGGTAGTACGCCGGCATGTACAGGTTGTTGGTGCTTTCCACCAGCCAGGCCACCAGGGTCGGCGTGAGGCCCGCGATCAGCACCGAGACGTTGAAGGCACTGGCCAGTGCGCTGTAACGGATGTGGGTGGGGAACATGGCGGGCAGGGTCGAAGCCATCACGCCGATGAAGAAGTTCAGCACCACGGCAATGATCAGCAGTCCCGAGAATATCAGCCCGAGTTTGCCGCTGTTGATCAGCATGAAGGCCGGAATCGCCAGGCAGAACAGCGCGATGCTGCCGAAAAGAATAAACGGCCGACGGCCAATCTTGTCGCTGATAAAACCGATCAGGGGCTGCACGAACAACATGCCGACCATGATCGCGATGATGATCAACACGCCACGGTTTTCGCTGTAGTGCAGGTTGTGCGAAAGGTAGCTCGGCATGTAGGTGAGCAGCATGTAGTAGGTGACGTTGGTAACGGCCACCACACCGATGCAGGTCATCAGGCTGCGCCAGTGCTTGGTGGCGACTTCTTTGAAAGACACTTTCGGGCCGCGCGCCAGACCTTCGCGGTCGCCTTGTTCGAGTTTTTCGACATGCTGCTGGAACGCCGGAGTTTCTTCGAGTGCGTTACGCAAGTAGAGCCCGATCATGCCCAGGGGCAGGGCGAGGAAGAACGGCAGGCGCCAGCCCCACTCTTGGAACCGCTCTTCGCCGATCACGGCGGAAATCAGCACCACCAGGCCCGCGCCGAGTACAAAACCGGCGATGGAACCGAAATCCAGCCAGCTCCCGAGAAAGCCGCGCTTGCGGTCCGGGGCATACTCGGCGACGAAGATCGAAGCGCCGGTGTATTCGCCGCCCACCGAGAAGCCTTGCGCCATCTTGGCCAGCAACAGCAGGATAGGCGCCCAGATGCCAATCGAGGCATAGGAGGGAATCAGCCCGATGGCAAAGGTGCTGAGGGACATGATCACGATGGTGGCCGCGAGGACTTTCTGTCGACCGTATTTGTCGCCCAAGGCGCCGAAGAACAGACCGCCCAGGGGACGGATCAGGAACGGCACCGAAAAGGTCGCCAGCGCGGCAATCATCTGCACGCTGGGGGATGCATCGGGAAAGAACACCTTGCCGAGCACATAGGCGACAAAGCCATAGACGCCGAAGTCGAACCATTCCATGGCATTGCCCAGTGCGGCGGCGGTGATCGCCTTGCGCATCTTGGCGTCGTCGACGATGGTGATGTCTTCCAATCCGATGGGATTGACGGTTTTTTTGCGTGATTTCATCCGGGTTACTCTGTCGCTGATCCATTTCATTGCCATTGTTTTAATGGCACGCGCTCTATGGTTCAGATACATGAGGACACTGAATAATTCACCGCCCGCCGCTTTTATTTGTTAGCGCTACGCAATGGCGGGCGGGGCAAGTCGATCGCCACCCAGCGAATCCCGCTGCATCGACTGCAGGTTTTTCTCGATGGTTTCGCACAGGGCTTCCATTTGGATCTGGTGTTCGCTGTCACGAAACGGGCTTTGCAGATCGGTGCCGATGCGCTCGATGGCCAGCAGCATGAAACCCACTACCGTTGATGCCAGCGGCGTAAACCAACCCAGGGACTCCACCAGCCCCACTGGCACGATCAGGCAGAACAGCGAAATAAACAGCCGTGGAAAATACACGTAAGGGTAGGGCAGTGGCGTATTGGCAATCCGCTCCATGCCGCCCTGGCTGTTGGACAGGTCAACCAGGGTCGATTCGAGCCGCGCCAGGCGAATACTGTCCAGGCGCCCGGCCTTGTATTCCTGGGCCAGCAACGCTGCGGAACCGTTGAGGATATCGTTGGCAAAGTTATTGGTGGTGCCGCTGCGCGCGAACTCTTCGGCTGGAATAAACGCGCGTATCTCGTCCGGGCATGGCTGGCCCCGCAGGTGTGCCGCCAGACAATTCACATAGGCCACGTGGCGACGCAGCAGGGTGGCCTTCATCGGATTGACCTCGTGCCCCCGATCATCCAGCAACGTCAGCACTTGCCGCGCAAAACTGCGGGAGTTATTGACCATCGCCCCCCACAACGTGCGCGCTTCCCACCAGCGATTGTAGGCACTGCTGTTGCGAAAACTGATCAGCACCACCAACGCCGAGCCCAGTAACGTGAGCGGCATCAGCGGCAGGTTGATCTTGCTGTTGAGAAACAGCATGAAGTCCACGGTGACGGCGATATCCCACAGCAATAACCAGAACAGAGCCCAGCCTACGTAGCCCATGGTCTTGATGATCAGGCGGTATTTTTTGATGACGGCAGCTTTCAAACGGCGACCTCGCGGCGAGTGGTGAGCATTAATGCTCTAACTCGGACGGTGGTTGTCGGGTAAAGGTTCGGTGGGGGGCTGCGATCAATGATCCGAGAGGTGTAACCTTGGGCGTTCGCATACCAAGATAAGAAAAATAATCAGGAGTCATTGATGCAACCGATCCGTCTCGGTCTGGTGGGCTACGGCAAGATTGCCCAGGATCAACACGTCCCCGCGATCCACGCCAACCCGGCGTTCCAGTTGGTATCCGTCGCCACGAAAGGGCAACCGTGCGCCGGGGTTGAGAATTTTCAATCCCTGAGCGAGCTGCTGGAAAACGGCCCGCTCGTCGATGCAATTGCGTTTTGCACGCCGCCCCAAGGTCGCTTTGCTCTGGTGCAAGAAGCGCTGGCCGCAGGCAAACACGTGCTGGTGGAAAAACCGCCGTGCGCCACGTTGGGTGAGGCGATGGCGTTGGTGGATCAGGTCGCGGAGCAAGGCGTCAGCGGATTGTTCGCCTGGCACTCACGCTACGCGCCCGGCATCGAAGCGGCCCGCGACTGGCTGGCCACCCGCACCCTGCAAAGCGTACAGATCGACTGGAAGGAGGACGTGCGCAAGTGGCATCCCGGCCAGGCGTGGATCTGGCAACCCGGTGGCCTCGGCGTGTTCGATCCCGGCATCAATGCCTTGTCGATCGCCACTCATCTGCTGGCGCTGCCGCTGTTTGTCGAATCTGCCGAACTGCGCGTGCCCAGCAACTGCCAGTCACCGATTGCCGCATCAATCAAGATGTCCGACGCGCGACACCTCGACGTCCGCGCGGAATTCGATTTCGACCACGGCCATGACGAACTCTGGAGCATCGAGATTCGCTGCACCGAAGGCGTCCTGCGCCTGGACAACGGTGGCGCATTGTTGAGTATTGACGGCGTGCGCCAAGCGGTATCGGAGGAGGGTGAGTACGCGGCGGTGTATCGGCATTTTCAACGGCTGATTGGCGACAAGGCCAGTGACCTGGACCTGCAGCCGTTGCGGCTCGTGGCGGATAGTTTTTTTGTGGGCAGTCGAACGTTGGTTGAACCGTTTTTCGATTAAGAAAAAGGGGACAGGCAATGTCCCCTTATCTTCAGCGCAAACTCAACCGCGAATAAACGCCAGCAAATCAGCGTTGATCTGATCCGCGTTGGTCGTCGGCATTCCGTGCGGGAAGCCTGGGTAAGTCTTGAGCGTTGGATGCTTCAACAGTTTGGCCGACAGCGGCGCCGAGTCGGCGAACGGCACAATTTGGTCATCCTCGCCGTGCATGACCAGTGTCGGCACCTGAATCGCCTTCAAGTCTTCGGTAAAATCCGTTTCGGAAAACGCCTTGATGCAATCGTAATGCGCCTTTGCGCCGCCCATCATGCCTTGCCGCCACCAGTTGTCGATGACGCCTTGGGAGACTTTGGCTCCAGGTCGATTGAAACCGTAAAAAGGCCCCGCCGGTACGTCCACGTAGAACTGCGCACGACTGGCAACCAGCGCCGCGCGAAACCCGTCGAACACTTCCAGGGGGAGTCCGCCGGGGTTCTTTTCCGACTTGACCATGATCGGCGGAACCGCGCTGATCAGCACAGCCTTGGCCACCCGTCCCGGTTTGGCTCGTGCGGCGTAGCGTGCGACTTCGCCACCACCGGTCGAATGGCCAACATGGATCGCACCCTTGAGATCGAGCGCATCGGTCAGCTCGATGACATCGGCGGTATACGTGTCCATTTCGTTGCCTTCCCAGGTCTGGGTCGAGCGTCCGTGTCCACGGCGGTCGTGGGCGATCACCCGGAAGCCTTTGAGCAAAAAGAACATCATCTGGTTGTCCCAGTCATCCGCGCTCAACGGCCAGCCGTGGTGAAACACAATGGGCGTCGCATCTTTCGGCCCCCAATCCTTGTAGAAAATCTGTGTTCCGTCTTTGGTCGTAATTGAGTTCATGGCGTGTGTCCCCTCGCGATTTGGTGGGTGTGGGGCATGCAAAAGGCAGTGGGCCCGCGGTCGTGCGCCAAGGGGCACGAGCGGGCTTGGTCAGTGTAGAAGACAGGCGAGGAGAGGGGCTTTCAAGCGATGGGTGGGGCAGGCCAGCGACAAAGCGGTCATTGATGACCGGCAGCTATCGACCCATTGCAGCCGTTCGACCTACGCAAGAGCGAACTGATAGAGTTGAATCTGCCCACAGATGGTAATAGGTCGACTGGATTGTTTTTGGAGCTTGATGATGGGTTTCTCTACAACGTTGTGGGAGTGGTACGGCCAAGATGAATACAAGCAAGTTCTTGCGGTGTGCAAGGCGATCCCGGCGCTCGAGTTCCTGGCACTGACCTCGGATTTACAGCAGAGAACCATCCCGGATTGCCCAGCATGTGAAGCCTGGTCAGAGATGATCCTTCCGTTGAACGAGGTTCTTTCGATCTGCGACAGCGCGTTACCAGCGGAAATCAAGGCACGGCTGCAAGATATTTGGGAACTATGCAATAGCCTTACTGAGGCTGCATTCCACTGTCACGATCAACTGATATTTGATCATGACGAGTGGCGACCGATCAGAACGGCCGCTGCAGAGTTGCTGGAGCTAATGGAATCGCTGGAAATCAATCCATTCCTGGATGACTTGCTATTGGATTGCAGAAACGTTGCTCGCGGAATAAAGCGTTGAGTATTTCTGCAATCCTGTGATGGTGTTGAATACTTAGCTGCGGGCCCTAGTGACTGACCGCTCCTGGCCGTTTTCTGCCCATCGCGAAGAGCATCAACCGACCCAAAGCGGTCAGACATGGACGGCTGCTTTCGGTAATTTTTTGACAGATTATCCTCGCCCTCTATAGTCAGTTCGCGACCTGCGGGAAGGAATCCCAAGCAGTGAGAATGAGCATGGAGCTAAGCCAGTTCGTATCTTTGAAATGTGGGTTCCTTCACTAGTGAGTACGCAGGTCACAACGCGGAGAACGTTGTTGCCTCCCGGCAAATGCTAGGGAAATCACTATAGAAAAGGAGCTTCACAATGTCTCAATCCGATATCTGGTCCGGCACAGTCGATGCAAAGCTGGAGAGCGGCAAAAAGACAGGTTTCACGGTTAAGAAGGGCGACGTAATCACGATTGTCGCGTCGGGATGGGTAGAGCGTGGCCCGGGAAGGGCCTTCGGTCCCCAAGGGGACGAGAGCCTGGTTGGTTCGTACAAGCCCACGGGATTGGTGTATCCGGATGGACTTGTCGGTGCGCTCCTGATGAAGATCGGCGATGACTATCTCACTCCGATCAATACCGGAGTGTTCCGCTGGACGGTACCGGCCGATGGAGAACTCACCTTTCTCATCAATGATTTAGCGGGAGATTACGGTAACAACAGCGGCTCATTCAACGTCAGCGTAGAGAAGAAAACGCTCATCACTGAGCCGACAGCCGATGTACTCAAATATGGCGACAAAGTTCGCTTTCTCAACGGTTATGCCAATTGGAACGGCGGCTATCTCTCTGTTTATGACAGCTCCAAGGAGTTCGGTGCCAAGTATGCGGTCGTGACTGTTCTCTCACCCGAAAAAGAAGGCCCCATCGACACTTGGTTGATCGGGTCCGCAACGGGTAAGCCAAACGGTGACAGGGTGCGCTCTGGCGATACCATCAGGCTTTTGAATCTGTACGGAGACGGCCCAGGGTACAGCGACAAAAACGGAGGCGGCTACCTCGATACGAACAATCACGCCACCACACCAGAGCTTTACAATGTCTCAACAGCGGAAATGGCGAACCGCGGCGTTGAAAAAACCGGTCATAAAACTCTCGATTGGGTCGTAATGTTCGGTGCTGTCGGCTCACAGATCTATATCGGAGACCCGATCAACCTCCGAAACGAATACAACAATTCTCAAGGTGGATACCTGGATACCTGTGGTCATTTCGAAGGAAGGCAGAGCAACGGTTATAACGTCTACACAAACCGTTCTCCAAACAGAGCCGGCGTCGGCACCGGAAGCTGGAAAGTACTGCGGGCCATAACATCTGGCCCAACAGCTCGATAGGCAGTGGTCTTGTCTCCACAAGCGTTTATTACCATCCACAACTGATTCAAGCGGCCCCTTGGTAACGAGGGGTCAACCAACTTCGCGCCGATACTAATGGTCGAATTCGTCGAAATCAGACCGAACCGTACGTCCTCTATTGGCCGTTTGTCGCCTCTCGCGCACGGCTGCAAACGGCATATGATCGACCTCCAAAAAAGTTGAACGCGTTACCGGCGCGGGAACAAGCCTTTCCTAAAGGTTTTGGTTGTTAAGCCGACTCAAAGGGACTTGTGCTCAGAAATCGACGAAGGACCGTCCATGAACTCCCCTCGCAACACCGGAAATACAGTTGCCTCGCTATTCCTTGGCCTCCGACGACACCGGAGCGCCGTCTTGGCCACGCCGCAATAACCTCAAATTTTCGATAAACCTACAAAATACGCGCCCGCTATCGCGATGAATTCGTGGCGCGCCAAGGAGCTGTCTGCTGTGAGATTACTAGTTCGCCTGTCGGGTGCCGTCCTCGCTGTGTCCCTGACCGGTTGTGCCCTGCAAGGCAATGGGATGGCCAACTACTACAAACGCGTGGCTGCCGAGCGCGAGGTAGAAAATCAAGCCATGACGAGCCGCATAAAATCCCTGCCGCTGACGCTGGATAGCACTCTCGGCCTTGGCCGAACTGCCGTGGTCACCGTGAATGTACCCGCTGAAGGTGCCGCGCCAGCCACCCAGGCCCGGCTTTTCGCTGACTGCGATTCGACAAAAGTGTCCATGACCTATCGCCGCGCAAAGGATTTGAGCAGTCCTTATTCCCTGCCGGCAGACCTCGCACGGAACATCGCCCAGCAGATGTGCCAAGCAGTCCGGAACAGCGCCTGGAAGCAACTGCCCGGCAACAGCGAAGACACCTTGTTGCTAGACCCCGGCACCCTCAGCATGGATAACTCTCGACGTTCCATATGGGCGGGCATCGACTATGGCCGCACCCGCCTCGATGAAAGCGAAGGGGCGCCTTACGACCGACAATTGGAGCGTGTCGAGGTCGACTGCGCTGCCCGCCAGGTCACCAACCGCCTGACCTATCGTTTAAACGGCCAGAGCATGCTGCCAGCGTCCGTACAGCCGCTCGACAGTGCATTGGACAAAGCGCAACAGGCTCGACTGATTGACGCGGTGTGCGCCGCACCCGCCAGCCTGGCGCAACTCGCTACGCCAGACATCCGTAAAAAATTACCGCCGACCCTGCGCACGCCTGAGGTTTCGACTTCACTGCTGGCACAGGTCAGCGCACTGCCCCAGGGACAACCGACCCACACCCTCAGCCATTTGCAACTCACGTACAGCGCTTCCTCTCCAATAGTGCCCGGCGCCGTGATCAAAGACAGCCCACTGGACCTGTATCTGCAACCGGGCCCGGCCCGCGGACTATGGCGCGAGCAGGCGGCGGGCGCCTTGGGCAAGGAGTCTGTGAGCATCCGCTGGCGCGGGCTGATTGAGCTTGCCGCGACGAACAGCGCTCAGCTCCCCGGCAAAACTGGCCAGGCAAGCACGCTCACAGGCATCGATCTGGATGGCGATTGGCAAAACCTCAAACCCGGGACTGCTGTTGCCTACAACAAAAGCTTTACCGACAACACGGGCAAACCGTTCGTGCAACATTTCAAATGTTCGGTGGGCGAGTCCTTTTCTGCCACCCAGAAAGTCGCCTCGCTGCAAGGGATGGCGCGTAATGTGACTTGCGCCGCCAACAACGGGTTGAAGACAGACAGTGTGTACCTCTACCTTGAGGCCTATGACCTGTTCGTGGAAACCTCTGATATTTCCATGCTCATGGTCCAGATCAAAACGCTCAAGGCGGCGGAATAGGGCGCAACAGCGTTTTTGAAAGAGTGTTTGTGGTGACTCGCCATAACAACGACGTGGGGGCCGATTTCATCCAGACAAGGAAGCCGAGAAAACCATGACCGACCGTAAGCAACTCCATCGAGACGGCTACGCATTGCTCCGTCGAGCGATCCCAGCCGAATGGCTGGGTGACCTGCGTGCCGTGTTCGATACGGGTGTGAAGCCGTCGGAGCAATGGCCAGTGCCGCGTGGAGTGGGCTGGCGCTGTTCGATGCTGGACGATGATTCGACGGTTCAGGCGGTGTGTTGTCTGCCCAAGTTACTGGCGGTGGTCGGTGAGTTGATCGGGGAGCGGTTCTTTCTCTCGCAGGTGGAGGGGCGCGAGCCCCTTGCCGGGGGCGGCCATCAATTGCTGCACCGCGACTTGTCGGCTCAAAGGCCAGGCGACATCGCCATTGCCCTGGCTTTTTTCGACGATTATGGCCCCGGAAACGGTGCGACACGGATCGTCCCCGGTAGTCATCGCCCCGAGCCAGGAGCGCCGCCATTCGATTTTAATGACGAGTCACGGTCTCTACAGCTTTCAGGCTCGGCCGGAGACATTTTAGTGTTCGATGTCGATTTGGTGCATGCGGGCAGTCTGAACTTAAACGGCGCACGCCGCCGCTCGATTCTGATCAGCTATTGTTCGGAGCTGCTGTATGCGTCGCACCTGGAAACGGTGGGGCTGCGCAATGTTCGGATGGATACGAGTGGGCGGTTCGAGCCTGCGGATTTCGTCCTCCGCTGAATCTCGCATTGACTCTCGCATTGACATATCGATAAATCTCGATATGCTCGGCTCATGGAATTACTCGAAATATTCAAAGCCCTCTCAAATCCTACGCGCCTTGAAATCCTGAAAGGCTTGAAGGACCCCGCAAAGAACTTCCCTCCACAGGATGAAGGTGACGTTCTCACGGTGGGGGTCTGCGTCAGTAGTATTCAAGAAGGTATCGGGCTGTCGCAGTCTACGGTGTCTGGCTATCTTGCAACGCTGCAACGAGTGGGCCTGGTCGAAGTCAGGCGCATCGGGCAGTGGACCTACTACAAACGCAATGAAGCAACCATCAGTGCACTTGCCGAGATCATCGGGAAAGATCTGTAATTTTTTACTCCAATATATCGAGATATCTCGATATCCCTTTTTATCGATACGAGGATTTACCATGAAAGTGATGATGCTT
Organism: Pseudomonas sp. NPDC096950; assembly: GCF_044762525.1. Lineage (NCBI taxonomy): Bacteria > Pseudomonadati > Pseudomonadota > Gammaproteobacteria > Pseudomonadales > Pseudomonadaceae > Pseudomonas > Pseudomonas sp. NPDC096950. The sequence goes on from NZ_JBIWEL010000001.1 coordinate 385,915, forward strand.
AAATCATTTGGCGGCCCGGAATCGTTCGAACTCTGCGACGTGCCCAAGCCCGTGCCGCGTGCGGGACAAGTCCTGGTGCGGGTACACGCAACCTCCATCAACCCCTTGGATTACCAGGTTCGACGTGGCGATTATCCCGACCTGGTGCAACTGCCGGCCATTACCGGACATGACGTATCGGGCGTTGTCGAAGCAGTTGGTCCAGGTGTGACGACCTTCGTTCCAGGAGACGAAGTCTGGTACACCCCGCAAATATTCGACGGGCCAGGCAGTTATGCCGAGTACCACGTCGCGGCCGAAAGCATTGTCGGGAAGAAGCCGCCATCACTGAGCCATCTTGAGGCGGCAAGCCTGACCCTGGTTGGCGGGACGGCGTGGGAAGCACTGGTCGTGCGTGCAGCGCTCAGAGTGGGGGAAAGCATCCTCATACACGGCGGCGCGGGGGGAGTCGGTCATGTGGCGATCCAACTGGCAAAAGCCATGGGTGCAAGGGTGTACACGACCGTGCGAGAAGCAAATTCCGAGTTCGCACGCAGCATGGGTGCCGATGTGGTCATCGACTACGAAAAGCAGGATTACGTCGACGCCATACTCCGGGAAACGGATGGTCGCGGCGTCGATGTCGTGTTCGACACCATCGGCGGCAACACACTGTCGCGTAGCCCCGACGTGCTCGCACAACTTGGCCGCGTGGTCACGATTGTGGACATCGCACAGCCACAAAACGTTATCCAGGCCTGGGGTAAGAACGCGAGTTATCACTTCGTTTTCACAAGACAGAACCGCGGCAAGCTGGATGAGCTGAGTGCATTGGTCGCGCGCGGTCAGCTGCGGCCATACGTTGGAGCTGTCTATTCGCTTACCGAGATCGGTCTCGCCCATGCCCGGTTGGAGAGCCCCAACAACGGCCTTCGAGGAAAAATCGCGATTGCCGTCGAGCCATCGCTCATCTCGTAAGTGTGTATTTAACCGCTTAAGTCATATCAGAGGAACGCCCCATGATTTATGAGATCGCTCTACTTCCCGTCCACAATGAACGCATTGAAATGTTCAGACGTGCATTTGCCGAAGTCGCTCCTTTGCTTGCCCGCGCAAAGGGCTACGGCGGCCACTTGCTCGCGCAAGGGATTGAAACCCCTCAGCTATTCAACCTGATTGTGCGCTGGGCTTCACTTGAGGATCACACACCGGGCTTCGAAGAAAGTGAAGACCATCGGATGTTCATGATGGGCCTGGAGGAATATTTTTCGGAGGAACCGAAGGTCTACCATATTGAAGGGGCCGCTTTTTTTGCCGGCGGACATGATGATTCGAACAGCGCCGTTAGCGTGGGAGGCTCAAGAGGTTTGTGGCTTTAAAGCAAATTGGCCGATGTCGGAAATAGGCAGACCAGGCAACTTGGTCTGAGGAAGCCAGGGTGTGACGTCTGGACATCCTGAAGCGCTTTTGGCCAGAAACGGTCATTTATAGTTCAGAAAAAAAGTGAGGCTCAGGTGGGTATCGGATATCTTGCTGACCTCAAAACACGACGTGTATTCATGGAGGAAAAATTGCGGATTTACATGACAGGTGCTTCGTGTGCGGGCGTGACCACGTTGGGTCAAAACTTCGCAACTCTGCTCGGTGTGCGACATGTCGATGTCGATGATTTTTTCTGGATGCCCACCAACCCTCCTTTTACGACCAAGCGACCTGCCAATGAGCGCGTGTCATTGATCCAGCAAAAATTCGGTGATGAAAGTTGGGTGCTGACCGGTTCTTGTATGGGTTGGGGAGATGCGCTGATTAGTCATGTCGACCTGATTGTGTTCGTTGTGACGCCAACGCCTGTTCGCCTTGAACGGTTGGCCGCTCGTGAAAAGGAGCGTTTTGGAGATCGGATAGCGCCCGGTGGTGACATGCACGGGATACATGTCGCTTTTCGGGAGTGGGCCTCGCAGTATGACAATCCGAACTTTTCCGGACGCAACCGAGCGTGGCATGAGGCGTGGCTATCAGAGCAAACGGCCCCGGTCTTACGGATTGACGGGATTAATAGTGCTCAAAAGATGGCTGCGGATGTCATTCATGCGGTGTCGCTGATATCGCAATAGCTCGAAATCGGGACGGCAGAGGCACGATTCTCAACGCGCTGAGAGAAGTTCGCTTTGGACCGTTTTCTGCCGGTCACGACAGACAAAACCACCGGCCACTGATCATCAGTGGCTGCATAACAACCGTCACGTGAAGCAGACAGTCGCGGTTGCCTTCATCCACAGCGCATCAACGCCGCCCAGTCCGGGTGCTCACATCGACCCACACGGCCAACACCAGAATGCTGCCTTTGACGATCATCTGCCAGTAACTGTCGACGTCGAGCATGGACATGCCGTTGTCCAGACTGGTGATGACCAGTGCGCCGAGGAGGGCGCCGTAGACAGTGCCGGAGCCGCCGCGCATGGAGGTGCCACCGATGAAGCAGGCGGCGATGGCGTCGAGTTCGCCCATGCTGCCGGCCGAGGGCGAACCGGCGGCCAGGCGTGCGGTGTTGACCACGCCGGCGAGGGCGCACATCACGCCCATGATCCCGAAAATCCAGAGCTTCACGGCTTGCACATTGATACCGGACAGGCGCGTCGCTTCCATGTTGCTGCCCACGGAATAGACGCGTCGGCCGAAGACGGTCTGACTGGTCACGTAGCTGAACCCGCCCAGCAGAACCAGCAGCAACAGGACCGGTACAGGAATGCCGTCATAGCTGTTGAGGGTCTGGACGAAGCCGGCCAGCACCGCGCCGATCAACAGCACGCGCACGACGTCACGCACCAGTGAATGTGCCGCCAGGCCATGAAGGGCGCGATTGCGCCGTTGTTTCCAGGTCAGGAACAACGTCAGTGCGAACAGCAGAACGCCCAGGCCCGTGCCGATGGTGTGGGGCAAATAACCCTGGCCGATGTAGACGAGTTCCGGCGATACCGGGGCGATGGTCGTGCCGCCGGTAATCCCCAGAAGAATGCCCCGGAAAGCCAGCATGCCTCCCAGTCCCACGATGAAAGACGGAATGCGCAGGTAGGCGGCCATGTAGCCGTTGGCGAGGCCGATCAGCAGTCCGCACAGGGCGACAAGGCTCAGGTTCGCCAGCAGCGGTAGGTGGTAGACCACGTCGAGAATCGCCGCGACGCCACCGAGCAGGCCCAGCAATGAGCCGACCGACAAATCGATCTCGCCGCTGATGATGACCAGCACCATGCCGCAGGCGAGAATCCCGGTAATGGACATCTGGCGCAGCAGATTTGAGAGATTGCGTGGTGTCAGGAATCCGCCCTCGGTCTGCCAACTGAAGAACAGCCAGATAAACGCCACGGCAAACACCAGCGCGAGCATTTTGTAGCGGGTGAAGAGTTGCTTGACCTGATTCATTTACGCGGATTTCCGATCATTATTGTTATGGCCATCGGGCTGGCTGAGTGCGGCGGCGAGCACCTGTTCCTGGGTGAGTCCGTGGTTGATGAAGTCGCCACGCAACTGGCCTTCGCCGATCACCAGTACGCGGTCGGAAACGCCGAGCACTTCGGCCAGCTCCGACGACACCATGATGATCGACACACCTTCGGCCGCCAGCGCCCCCATCAACTTGTAGATCTCATACTTGGCGCCGACATCCACGCCTCGGGTGGGCTCATCGAGAATCAGCACCCGGGGTTTGGTCAGCAGCATCTTCGCCAGGACGGCTTTTTGCTGATTGCCGCCGGACAGGCTGGTGATCGGCAGGAACGGGCTTGCGGTCTTGAGGTGCAGGCGCGAGATCTCCCGATCGATGCTGCCCAGTTCGGCTTCGGCATCGATGCGGGTCAGTTTCGAGTAACTGTCCAGCACGGCCAGGGTGATGTTCTGACCGACGCCCAAGTCTGGAATGATGCCCTGGCGCTTGCGGTCCTCGGGCACCAGGCACAGGCCGGCACGGATTGACTTGAGCGGCGTGCGGGTATCGATGAGTTGGCCGTCCAGCCAGACTTCGCCTTCGTGGCGACCGGGGTAGGCGCCGAACAGCGCTGTCACCAGTTCGGTGCGGCCTGCACCGACCAGCCCGGCGATGCCGAGGATTTCCCCGCGCTTGAGGCTGAACGAAATATCGTCGACCCGTTTGCGCCGGGGGTTGTCGACGTCGTAGCAGGTGATGTGGCGGGCTTCGAAAATCACCTCGCCAATGTCGTGTGGCTCGGTGGGGTAGAGGTTGCTCATTTCCCGCCCGACCATCTGGGTGATGATCTGTGGAATATCCATGTCCGCCATGGCGGTCGTGGCGATGTGTTTGCCGTCACGGATCACCGAAATGGTGTCGCACACGGCGGCCACTTCATCGAGCTTGTGGGAGATGTAGACACAGGCGACACCCTTGGCCTTGAGGTCGCGGATGATGTCCAGCAGCACCTCGATTTCCGAACGGGTCAGGGCCGATGAAGGCTCGTCGAGGATCAGCAGGCGCGCGTGCTTGTTCAGTGCCTTGGCGATTTCCACCAGTTGCTGATAGCCGCCGCCGTACTGCGAAACCGGCAGCGATACGTTCATGTCCGGCACTTTCAGTTCACGCATCAGGGCTTCGGCGCGGTGTATCATCGCCGGGTAATTCATTCGCCCACCGGGCAGCGTCAGTTCATGGCCCATGAAAATGTTCTCGGCTACCGACAGGTCGGGAACCAGCGTCAGTTCCTGGTGAATGATGACGATACCGGCGGCTTCCGTTTCGCTGATCGATTGCGCCTTCAGCGGTTGACCGTCCCAGAGGATTTCACCGTCCCAGGTTCCATAGGGGTACACCGCAGAAAGGATCTTCATCAGCGTGGACTTGCCGGCGCCATTCTCGCCGCACAGCCCGACGCACTCACCCGGCTTGACCCTGATGTCGATGCCATTGAGCGCTTTGACACCGCCGAAGGTTTTGACGATACCGTTCATTTGCAGCAGATAGTCGGACATGGAGAGGGCTCGTATAACAAAGACTCACATGGCACTAATCTTTGTGGGAGCGAGCCTGCTCGCGAAGGCGTCAGCACATTCAATCGCGATGCAGGCTGAACCACCGTCTTCGCGAGCAGGCTCGCTCCCACAAGGGGTTTCGCATAACCAGGGATTGATGCCTTGGTCATTGCCCGGCAATCTGCGCCTTGGTGTAAAACCCGTCCTGTTCCAGCAGGTCGATGTTGTCCTTGGTCAACGGAGTCGGAGTGAGCAGGATGGTGTCGACTTTTTTGCTGCCGTTGTCGTACTGCGAGCTGTAGGCGGGTTTCTCGTTACGCGCCAGTTGCACCGAAAGCTTGGCGGCTTCGGAGGCGATGAGTTTCAGCGGTTTGTACACGGTCATGGTTTGCGTGCCGGCGATCACTCGCTTGACCGCTGCGAGGTCTGCGTCCTGCCCGGAGATCGGCACTTTGCCGGCCAGTTGCTGAGCGGCCAGTGCCTGGATGGCGCCGCCTGCCGTGGCGTCGTTGGAGGCGACGATGCCGTCGATTTTGTTGTCGTTGCGGGTCAAGGCGTTTTCAACAATGCTCAGCGCTTCGGTAGGGTTCCATTCCTTCACCCATTGTTGGCCGACGATCTTGATATCCCCCTTGTCGATGGCCGGTTGCAGCACTTTCATCTGACCTTCGCGCAGGACTTTTGCGTTGTTATCGGTAGGCGCACCCCCGAGCAGAAAGTAATTGCCCTTGGGCGCTGCGTGCAGCACGCCGCTGGCCTGCATCTCGCCGACCTTTTCGTTATCGAAGGAAATGTAGGCGTCGATATCCGCGTTGAGAATCAGGCGGTCATAGGATACGACCTTGATTCCGGCTTTCTTCGCTTCGGCCACTGCATTGGTCAGGACCGTGGCGTTGAACGGCACGATGACGATCACATCGACGCCACGGGAAATGAGGTTTTCGATTTGCGAAATCTGCTTTTGCTCGTTGGCATCGGCCGACTGTACGAAGACCTTGGCGTCCATTTTCTCCGCCGCCGCCACGAAGTAATCGCGGTCACGCGACCAGCGTTCCAGCCGCAGATCTTCAATGGAGAAACCGATTTTCGGGTGGGCGGCATCGGCCATTACCGGCAGCGACAGCAGCGCCAGGGCGCTGGCCAATAGCGCGCGTTTTACATTCTTCATGGTGGTGCGTCCTTTTATTTTTGTTTGAAAGACACTGCCAGACGATGAGTCTCGGGCTGGTAGAACTGTAGAGAATCGGCAGACGCAGCGGACACAGATTTGTCGTGCGAATGTCACAGCGTTGTTGCGCCCGCAGACGCCGTTGGCGATCAGCGATAGATGAACCGGTTGACGACGTTTTCGAGCATTTCCTGCCTGCCGCTGACGGCCTGCGGATTCAGTTCGTTGGCGAATGCGTGTTCGGCCAGCGACTGGAGGTTGAAGTCACCTGCCAGCACCGCCTGCCCGAACGGCTGCTGCCAGCCGGCGTAGCGTTGATCCTTGAGCAGCTGAAGCTGGTCGTTCTGCACCATGGCGGCTGCCCGCTCCAGGGACAGGGCGAGGACGTCCATTGCACCGACGTGACCATGGAACAGATCGATCTCATCGAGGCTCTGGCGGCGAACCTTGGAGTCGAAGTTGTACCCGCCATTCTTGAACCCGCCGGCCTTGAGAATTTCATAGGTGGCCAGGGTCATTTCTTCGATGCTGTTGGGGAATTGATCGGTGTCCCAGCCGTTTTGCGGGTCACCACGGTTGGCGTCGATGCTGCCGAAAATCCCCAGCGAGACGGCCGTCGCAATCTCGTGATGAAAGCTATGACCGGCCAGGGTCGCGTGGTTGGCCTCGATGTTGACCTTGATTTCCTTTTCCAGGCCGAACTGCTGGAGAAAGCCAAACACGGTGGCGCTGTCGTAATCGTATTGGTGCTTGGTCGGCTCCTGCGGCTTGGGTTCGATCAGCAGGTCGCCTTTGAAACCGATCTTGTATTTGTGCTCGACCACCATGCGCATGAAGCGGCCCAGTTGTTCGCGTTCACGTTTCAAGTCGGTATTGAGCAGGGTTTCGTAGCCTTCGCGACCGCCCCACAACACGTAGTTGGACCCTTTCAGGCGTTGGGTCGCGTTCATGGCGCTAAAGACCTGGGCTGCGGCGAAGGCAAACACTTCGGGGTCCGGGTTGCTGGCGGCGCCGGCGGCAAAGCGCGGATTGCTGAAGCAGTTGGCGGTTCCCCACAGCAGCTTGATCCCGCTTTCTTCCTGGTGTCGCTCCAGGTGATCAATCATTTGCGCGAAGTGGTTGCGGTACTCCTTCAGTGAGTTGCCTTCCGGGGCGACATCCGTGTCGTGGAAGCAGTAATAGTCGATACCCAGTTTGGAGAAGAACTCGAACGCGGCTTCCGCCTTGCCGATGGCCAGTTCCATCGGGTCGCCGGCGTGTTGCCATGGGCGCTTGAAAGTACCTGCACCGAACACGTCGGAACCCGGCCAGACGAAGGTGTGCCAATAGCAAGCGGCCATGCGCAGGTGTTCGCGCATGGGCTTGCCGAGGATGATTTTGTCGGCGTCGTAGTGACGGAAGGCGAGGGGAGAATCGCTGGCAGGGCCTTCGTAGCGAATCTTGTCGACATCGGGAAAGTACAGCATTGGCAATGTCCTTGTTGTTCTTGGCGGTGTCTCGATACTAGCAACGGCCCCGTGCCTGCTGATTATGAAAATCACCAACACAGGGTGCGATTTTGCGTATTGAGATTCGTCGTCTGCGCGCCTAGTCTGTGCAAACCGCCTCCGTGAGAAGGGGCCCCGGAACAAGCCTGAAAACAATGAAAACAGTACCGCCTGTTCACCGCATCGCACTGTTGTTCAACGGGAGCAAGATCTATGACCGGGGCATCATCAGCGGCATCGGCAACTACCTGAGCAGCACCCGCGCGTCCTGGGACCTGTTCCTGGAAGAGGATTTTCTCTGTCGGTTGAAAGGGATCGAGCGCTGGCAAGGTGACGGGATCATCGCCGACTTCGACGATCCGCTGATTGGCGAGGCGCTGGCCGACATCAAGTTGCCGGTGGTGGCGGTGGGTGGTTCTTATCAGGATGAGCACGCTTACCCGAAAGGGATTCCATACGTCGCCACTGACAATAACGCACTGATCACCCTGGCTTACGCGCACTTGATCGAGGCGGGGCTGCAGCGTTTTGCCTGTTTCAGCCTGCCTGAAGCGCAGGCCAATCGTTGGGCTCAGGAGCGGGAAAAAGCCTTTCGACGACTGATGCAGCGTGACGGCTTGCACGCCGAGGTCTATCGCGGCATGGGCACCAGCGCACCGCTCTGGGACAGCGCCGTCGAACAACTGATCGCCTGGCTGCAAAGCCTGCCCAAACCCATCGGTATTATCGCTGTCAGTGACGCCCGCGCCCGGCAGTTGCTGCAAGCCTGCCTGACCGCCGGAATCGCCGTACCGGAGCAGGTGGCGTTGATCGGCATCGACAACGACCCCCTGACACGCAGCCTGACCCGGGTCCCCCTGAGCTCGGTCATCCAGGGCACCGAAACCATGGGCCGCACCGCCGCGCAACTGCTCCATCAGATGCTGCACGGCATGCCGTCCACAGGCACGCACATCCTGATCCCGCCGGATGCGATCAACGTGCAGGTGTCGAGCTTGCACCAACCGTTGGGCAACCCCTATGTCATGCAAGCGCTGCTGTTTATCCGCCAATATGCCTGCCAGGGCATCAAGACCGCGCAAGTGGCGGCTTATGTCGGTGTGTCGCGCTCATCGCTGGAGTCGCACTTTCGCGCTGAGCGAGGCTGCAGCGTTCACGACGAGATTCTGCGTTTCAAATTGGCGGCGGCTACGAGCGGGCTGGAAAATACCGACACCGCGATTGCGGACGTTGCCCGCACGTGCGGTTTCAAATCCGCACAGTATCTGCACACGGTGTTTCGTCGCGAGTTTGGGTGTACGCCTCGTGAATATCAGCAGGGCGCCAGGTAGTGATGCGGGGTGCGATTGGTGGATTGTTGTGGGGGGGAGAAGGTTGGTTTCGGCCAGAAGCAACCGTTCACGAGCGACTGCTTTCGAGCCAGAACGGACGATCACAGTTTGACTGTCACTAGCAGCTTAGCCAGACAATTGATGAGTTTTCTTTCATTCAACGAGCACTCAAGCCCAAAACAGCAGGGCCGATACACCTGTCTGTATAACCTCAAAAAAACCCTCAGTAAGGATACCCACGTGGGCGTTTCGCAAGCAGCAATCGCATTCCGTACTCCGCAGATCGATTTCAATCCTCAGCGGGTGGTGTCTGATCTGTTCAACAAGCGCGCTGAGGTGCTCGCTCAATGCCCCCCGCGCTTTGACACTCGCCAGACTAATGAGGTGGCTGTTGAGCAATACGGTGATATCTGGGTGATCAGCAGCGACGCGCTGACCATGCCGCTGCTGGAAAATCCGCACTATAACGCCAGCGAATTGCATCGAACCTTGGGCTCGCCAGCAATGATCATCCCGTTCTGCCAATACGACTCCGGAGGCACCTACGGCTACGCATTCATCGAGAACGGAGTTCTGACGCGATCACGACTGCATTCATGCGATAACCCGGTGCAGCAATTCGGGCCCTTGAAACCGTTTGAAGAACGCTGGGCATCGGCTGAGTTTTACCTTGAGGAAGATAATTGCCCTCAGGATGAGTGGCAAAAGATCTACTATCTGGGTGATCGCGAAGTGGAGGTGCCAGAGTTCGGGTTAAGCAGCCGCTTGAGTTATGAAGCGTTAAGCGAATACCTCGGGATTTGCCCGTGGGACAATGCCCTCAAGCCGCGTATCTGGTACCTGCGCCTTCATGACCTGCCACTGCCGCGCAAGCCATGGTGGAAATTCTGGTAAGCGGCAACGCGGTAAAATCATTCGATGCTTCTTCACTGTTGGTTCCTGATGCCGAATGTCTGCTTCTGGCTGATAGCTGCCTGTCGCGAATGGCCGTTACCAACCTATTGCTACCGGTGGCGATAGTGAAGGCAACACAGCGTGAAGATGCTAGGGCGTAAAGCCCTAGCAGATAGTAGACATCACTTTTTCTTTTTCGCCGGCTTTTCTGCCTTCTCTGATTTTTTAGCCTTTTCTGGCTTGCTATCAGCTTTTTTTGCAGATTTTTTCGGTTCGGCATCTTTTTTCGTGTCTTTCTTGTCGGAAGATTTCGAAAGAGCCGAGGCCGCAGCTGATTTCTTGGCCGGTGATGATTTTTTGTCTTTCAATTCCTTGCTGGCTTTTGAAGACTCGCCTTTGCTTTTCTTCTCGTCTTTAGCCACGTTGACCACCTCTCGAAGTATGCCGGTATTGGCACATTGCCTGTGGGATTCTCCACATGCTGATCATTAGGCGAGCGCGTCCAAAAGCGGTTCAAATTTTTTTGATGCGTCGAGATGGGCTTTGAGTGATACCGACGAACGCGGTGAATTGGCGATGGAAGTGAAACGTCGAAAAATTCGCCACATGACTCAACGTCTTCACCGACAGATCACCTTCAAGATTCTCATCAATGTAGGCGAGTACGGCGTTGAAGCGCTTTGTGTAAGCGACGTTGATCGGCGTGTCGGACACTGGGACAAGCTCCTGGAAGTACGGTCGGCAATAGAGTCGACTATAGCGACGGAAGCGTGCCTAGCCGGGTTTGCTCAACGCGGGTTTTGGGTTGACACAGCCATAGATGAGTGACCGCCCCTTTTACCCCTGCGACGTCTTCCATTGAGCGTGCGTAAGTCCGTAACACTTCGCCAAGGCAGGCGCGGCGGATATTTTCAGTTCGGCGTCATACAAGTGCACCGCACCCAACTTCATCGTGGCTGTTTGCGAGCGAATGTTCGTAGTCGCTATGTGGAAATAGACGATGTCGTAAGCTTTGAATGCATGCTCCAGCATCAACTGCTTAAGCTCGCGGTTGGAATTGCCACCCCACTTCGCACGCACCAGAAATGTAAAACCGATGGCAATGCTGTTCGGTAGATCCGGCGGCGTGTAGTAGCTTGATGTGCCAACGATATCCCCCGAGGCAATATCAATGACAGCGAGCGCCTTCTTCGTGGCGAGTAGAGAGGCGAAGTACGCCTCGAACACCTCGCGTTTATACCGATCCCTGGCGGGATGGCTGGCCCAGATGTCTGGATCAGCCGCTGCCTGAAACATACCTTCAAAATCACTGTCTGCCAGAGGTTTAAGCCTCAGGGAGCTTCCGCACAGATCGGGTTGGCAGTCGAAGTCGGGGACGGACATGGGTTTCTTTCCGATTGGCCAAGAGGGGGGGAGCCAGTCTAGAGCGGCAGTTTGATAAAGAAAGATCCAATGTGACGGGTAATGATGGAGCCATCGCTGTAGAAAAGGGGATGGATTTATTTTCCGAGTAACAGCTGGCTGTGCGGTTTTGGATCGTTAGTTGCCCTTCCTGAAAGGCAGCTATTGGCCAATTGCAGGCACTCCGCAAAACCCTCAAGGCAACCGATCAATGGCAGAATCCCCTCAACTTGATCGTTTTGGAGAACACCATGCTTCGTGCGTTTGAACGAAGACTCGACCCTTTTCCTCCTGACGAGGTACCACCGCCACCCAACGGCCTGGCTCGCTTCCTGTGGGCCTGCACTCGGGGTGCTCGCGGTTACATCCTGGCGCTGGCGCTGCTCAGTGCCGCTGTGTCGATTTACGAAGCCTGGCTGTTTTCCTTCCTCGGGCAGGTCGTGGATCTGCTCTCGACCTGGCAGGCCGGCGGTGAGGCGGCTGCGCAGGAAAGTCGTGTGTTGTGGGGTATGGGCATCGTCATGGTGGCCAGCGTCGGGCTGGTGGCGTTGCGCACGATGGTGCAGCACCAGATCTTGGCGATTAACCTGCCGTTGCGGCTGCGCTGGGATTTCCATCGCCTGATGCTGCGGCAAAGCCTTTCGTTTTTTTCCGATGAGTTTTCCGGCCGGGTCACGACCAAGGTCATGCAGACTGCACTGGCCGTGCGCGACGTGCTGTTCACCCTGATCGAGATCTTGCCCGGGATCGGCGTGTATTTCATCGCGATCATCGCACTGGCCGGCGGCTTCGCGCTGAAGCTGATGCTGCCGTTCGTTGCCTGGGTCGTGTTGTTCGGCCTGGCCATGCTGTACTTCGTGCCCCGCCTGGGGAAAGTCGGGCAGGAACAGGCCAATGCGCGGTCAATGATGACCGGGCGTATCTCGGACGCCTACACGAATATCACGACGGTGAAGCTGTTCTCCCACTCCAATCGTGAAGCGCACTTTGCCCGTGCGGCGATGGAGGATTTCAAGCAAACCGGCTTTCGCCAAATGCGCCTGGTCAGCCTGTTCGAGATCGTCAACCAGGCACTGGTCGTGGCGTTGATTATGGCCGCCGGTGGTTATGCGCTGTGGCTATGGCATCAAGGCGAGGTGGGCGCAGGTGCCGTGGCGGCGATCACTGCCATGGCGTTGCGGATCAATGGCATGTCGCACTGGATCATGTGGCAGATGACGTCGCTGTTCGAGAGCATCGGCACCGTACAGGATGGCATGGCGACGTTGACCCAGGGCGCCAAGGTGCAGGATGCGCCGGACGCGGGCGTGCTGGCGACCTCCGGCGGCGCGGTCACTTTCGACAACGTCCGCTTCAACTACAACGGCGAACGCCAGGTGCTCGATGGCCTGAGCCTGAGCATCCGTCCGGGCGAAAAGATCGGCCTGGTGGGCCGCTCCGGCGCCGGCAAGTCAACGCTGATCAACCTGCTGCTGCGCTTCTATGACGTCGACAGTGGGGTGATTCGCATCGATGGCCAAAACATCGCACACGTGACGCAAGACAGCTTGCGCGGCGCCATCGGGATGGTCACGCAGGATACCTCCCTGCTGCACCGTTCCATTCGCGACAACATCGCTTACGGCCGTCCCGATGCGACCGACGCGCAAATCCGCAACGCCGCGGCCAATGCCCAGGCCGATGGGTTCATCAGCCAACTGAGCGACCGGCAAGGCCACACCGGCTACGACACTCTGGTGGGTGAGCGTGGCATCAAGCTGTCGGGCGGCCAACGCCAACGGGTCGCGATTGCCCGGGTGATGCTCAAGAACGCCCCGATCCTGCTGCTCGACGAGGCTACCAGTGCGCTGGACTCGGATGTCGAAGTGGCGATTCAGGAAAGCCTCGATGAAATGATGCAGGGCAAGACCGTGATCGCCATCGCCCATCGGCTGTCCACGATTGCGGCCATGGACCGGCTCATCGTCATGGATGACGGACGCATCATCGAGCAGGGCACCCATGCCGAATTACTGGGGAAGAACGGCGTGTATGCGCGGCTGTGGCAGCATCAAAGCGGCGGGTTCCTGGGGGAGGATAAGGGCGTGTTCGAGGCTGTGGATCAGTTGTGAGGACGCCGCGTCTGATTCAAACCTGTTCTTCAACCCCACCCTGGCTGTTGTCGTCCCGTGGCGAGCGTCCGAAATACGCCTTGTAGGCGCGGCTGAAAGAAGCCTCGGACTCGTAGCCAATCGCAAACCCGACCTCGCCGATGCGGCTGTTGTGCTTGGCCAGCATGGTTTTTGCCAGGGTCAGTCGCCATTCATTCTGGTAACGCAGCGGCGAGCGTCCCACCAGCGCACTGAACCGATCGCAGAAGCTTGAGCGTGACATGCCGGCGATCGTGGCGAGTGCCTCGATGCGCCATTGTTGCCCGGGCTTTTCATGGATCGCTCTGAGGGTTCGGGCGATGCGCTCGTCGGACAAGCCGCCTAGCCAGCCTGACGCCATGCCGTGCTGAACCCAGGTGCGCAGGATGCGAATGACGGTGAGGTCAATCAGGCGCGAAATCATCAACGCGCCTCCAGGCTGCGTGTCATTGGCCTCGATCAGCATGAAATGCAGGATACCTTCGGCCCACGCGGCGGCTTCGGTTTGCTTGATATGGATCAGCCACGGCAGGGCGAACAGCATGGCCTGGAAGCTGCTGGCATCGAACCAGAAGCGGCAGATGACGAGCGACGCAGGTCCCTCGGAGACGGTGATGTTCAACGATGACGGATCGTGGGGCAGCAACAGGATGTCGCCCTGTTCGATCGTCTGGACCTGCCCGTCAGCGCCTTCGATGTGCAGTTGTCCCTGTTGCAGGACGCAGATGTGCGAGCTTTTTTCGTCCAGTTTCAGTCGTTGACCCAAGGCCTGCGTGGTGGAGTAGACGCGGTCCCCGGTCAGACGAATCTGCGCCAATACCTGGGAGAGCAGATCGCCGGTGGCCAGCCCCTCCAGCTGCATCTCTGGACGAATGGTCAAGTCTTCGAGTAGATCCGTCATGTCAGTCCGGCCACGCCTTCAATAGTCTGAGCCCCAAAGCATAACGCTTTCACGCGGTTGATCGACAACGCAACAGCGTGCGCTGCGTGATGTACATCATCCAATCAAAACAGGAATAGTCGAATGTTCGGGATCTCTGCCCTTGGCTGGGTACACACCCTTGGAAGCCTGCCAGCCATTCCCTTGGCGGCTTACATGTTCATCAAGCACGGGCGCATCGTGCCACGGTCGCGGGCCGGGCTTGGCTATTTCGTCTCGATGCTGATCGGCGGTTTGACTGTGTTTCTGGTGGCCCATCAACCGATCAGCCCGGTGATCGGGGCGGTCACGATCGTGTTGTTGCTCGCCGGTTACGGAGTCGACTTCGTTGCCTGGCTGGGCCGGGTAGGTGTGTACCTTGAAACCATCCTTCTGAGCCTGACGGCGTTCTTGCTAATGGTCCCGGCCGTCTCGGAAACGCTGCGTCGAGTCCCCAATGGCCATCCCATCGTCACTGACCCGAATTCGCCATTGCTCAAAGGCGCGCTGGGTTTTATCGCCCTGGTGCTCGTGGTTGGCGTGGCGGCTCAGGTGTTCGCTTTGCGAAAAGATGGCGCGTGTCTGCGCAGGGTCGCCTGACACAGCGGTACTCCAGCATCCCGCTAGGCTAAAGCGTCGCGCTGGGCAAAGATGCTGGCCATTTGCGTGGCGTTTTCGGTGCCCCAGGCGCACAGCGGCATGATCGCGTCTGCCAGGCTGCGACCGAGCGGGGTCAGCGTGTAGTCCACGCGTGGCGGCACTTCCTTGTAGTCGTTCCGCGCCAGCACGCGATCGGCTTCCAGATCCTTCAATTGCTGGATCAGTACCTTGTCGCTGACGCCCGGGATCAAACGCTTGAGCTCGCCGTAGCGTTTCGGGCCGTCGCGCAGGAAAAACAAGACCAGCGGTTTCCACTTGCCCGAGATGATGCGCAGCGTGGCGTTGAGCCCGCAACCGGTGCCACAGATTTCAGAAGTCGTCGTCATATTTGGATACTTACCAAAAGGTGCATACTTGTCCTTAGGTTATCAGCGCTGCATCCTCGTCTCAAGCAAGCAATCCATGCTTGGGTAAAACTCCAACGAAGGATGCACGTCATGACCAGACTGAATGGAAAGACCGCCGTGATCACCGGTGGCGCAACCGGCATCGGCCTCGCCGCAGCAAAGCGCTTCATCGAGGAGGGCGCCTTCGTCTTCATCTTCGGCCGCCGCCAGGAAGCACTTGACGCCGCTGTCGCCGAACTCGGGTCCAATGCCCGCGCGGTGAAGGGCTCGGTTTCCAATGAGGCCGACCTCGACCGACTCTACGCGGCGGTGAAAGCCGAGCGCGGCACCCTCGACATCGTCTTCGCCAATGCCGGGGCGGGTAGCCAGCTTCCGCTCGGCAAGATCACCGCCGAACACATTGACGAAACCTTCGAGACCAACGTGAAGGGCTTGATCTTTACGGTCCAGCAGGCGCTGCCGCTGATGGGCCAGGGTGGCTCGATCATCCTGACCGGATCGAGCGCCGGCACCACGGGCGCCCCGGCGTTCAGCGTCTACAGCGCAAGCAAAGCGGCAGTGCGCAACCTCGCGCGGACCTGGGCGGAGGACCTGAAGGGCACCGGCATCCGGGTCAACGTGCTGTCGCCCGGCCCGACGGCGACCGAACTCGCGAAGGCAGCGCTAGGCGAAGAAGGCATGAAGGTCTTCGCTTCGATGAATCCACTTCAGCGCATGGCCGATCCGGCTGAGATCGGCGCGGCGGCCGCGTTTCTCGCGTCGCAGGACAGCAGCTTCATGACCGCCAGTGAGGTCGCCGTCGACGGCGGTCTGGCGCAAATCTGAATCCCTACGCCCGGCCGGTCACTCCATCGATATTCGGAGCCTGCTGGGCGTGCCAAAACCTGAGGTAAATATATGAGCTACGCAATTATCGGCTTCGGCAAACTCGGCCAGGCGCTTGCCAAGGCGTTTGCCCGAAGCGGCATTGAAGTGTCCGTTGCAACCACTCGCGACCCGGAAAGCTTTGCCGCCGCTGCGGCCGCAATCGGCCCCGGGATCATTCCCAAAACACTGGCGGATGCCATCAAGGCCGACATCGTCTTTTTGGCTGTGCGTTTCGAGTCGCATCGGGATGTCGCGAAGGCGCTGCCGAGCTGGAAGGGCAAGACCCTCATCGATGTGACCAATGCCTACGGCGTGCCTCCCGAGGAACTGGAAGGACAGCCTTCTTCCAGGTTCATCGCGCAGGCCTTCACGGGTGCAAGACTGGTCAAGGGCTTCAACCATTTGGTCGCTGGTGTCCTTGATCAGGATCCGGCTGTAAAGGGTGGCAAGCGAGTTGTGTTCCTGGCGAGCGACGATGACGACGCCGCAGCGGAGATTGCTACGCTTGCTGAAAACCTCGGTTTCTCGCCGATCAAACTGGGCGGGCTTTCGGAAGGTGGACTGCTGGTGCAGGCGCGCGGAAATAGCTGGGGTCAGTTGATCTTCAAGGACTTGGTCAAGTTCGACCACTAGACTCAAACCCGGGCATCATTAAGCCTATCAATAGCAACCATTGATTCAATGAAGTTCTCTTATTACGACCGGGGCGTAAGATCGGCGCCATACCCACCCACTACACCCCGGAGCACACCATCATGAAACGCCAAACCATCCTCGGCATCGCGTTCTCGATCTTCGCACTGAATGCTTTTGCCGCGTCTTCTGCCCAACCTGTGATCGCTGAAGGCGGCTCGGATCATCTGATGCAAAATCGAGTTACCGAAGGTGGCGCTGATCGCCTCCTGGAAAAACGCGCTGTTGCGGATGCTTCGGATCGTTTGTTCAGCGACGCCGTTGCCACTAATAATACTGACCCATTGTTCAGCGACGCCGTTGCAGCGACCGAAACCGATCCGCTGTTCAGCGACGCCGTTGCCTCGACTGAAACCGATCCACTGTTCAGCGATTCTGTTGCCTCTGATGGTTCGGATCATCTGAAAGGCAACCAAGTTGCCGAAAGTGGCGCAGACCGTCTGCTCGAACGCCGTGCCGCCTGAATGCATGGTTTCACCGCAGTACTCGACGAAAGCCCGGCCTTATCCGCCGGGCTTTTTTTTGCGAGAGGGATGCGTGTCTTGGTTATTAAAAAAACCAGCCTTCTGAGCGAATTCAATAAACCGTTTATTCGCCAATGAAAGGTATTCATTGGCGCGCCAGCACAAGCTGAAACTCATGATCTGTGCCGGATTGAACGGCACGCCACGAATGCCCGGTTCGCGTTGCTGCACAGATTGCAGCAGGGTGGAAATGCCGATGCCATCGCGTGTCGCCTTGATCACCAGGGAGACGAAATTGCTCTGTAGCGCGATCCTGTAGTTCACGCCGCCGGCATGGCAGTACGCATCGAGCAGATGACGTTGCAAGAACGTCTGGTCGAACACCACCATGTCCACGTCCTGCAAGCGATAGGCTTCGAGAAAAGGTTCGCCGGCCAGCGGATGCTGCTCGTCCGTCACAGCTCCAACGCGACCTTTTCAATCATCTCCCTGAACCATTCTTGAGCCGTACTCCCATTGACACGACGGTGCCAGATCAGATGAAAAACAATCTCCGGTAGCGCCACTGGTGGAGGGAACAGGGCGAGTTGCCGTCCATTGGGTGAGCTGAGGGCTATTCGTTTCAGGACAGTGGCGGTCATGTGAGAAGCGGCGATGACCGCTGGCACCGCGAACATATGCGGCAGCGTCAGTGCCAATTTGCGTTGTTTACCCAGTTGCGCCAACGCCTGATCCACCAGGCCGTGTCGCTCTCCTTCTGGAGAGACCAGCACATGGGGCAACGCAAGGTATGTATCCATGTCCATCCCGCCTCGGGCCGCTGGGTGGTCGTGAGCGATGAGCGTGACAAAAGCGTCGCGCAGGATCGGCCGTGTCAGAATGCGGCCATCCTGATGGCTCGGTAATACGCCAATGGCGGCGTCGATAACCCCGGCATCGAGCAAGTCCACCGCGTGGTCGCGGCCGTTGAAGGCGTGGACGTTGATCGACAGGTTCGGCGCGTGTTCTTCCAACGCCTGCAACAGCTTTGGCAGCAGCACGAACGCGGGGTAATCCGACAGGCCAAGGTTCATCGTGATCACCGTATCGGCGGGTGCAAAACGGGGTTTCGTCACCAATGCGTCTTCGATTTGCCTTAATGCCAGTGCGATGGGTTGGGCCAGATCACGCGCGCGCGGTGTCGGCAGGAGACCCTCAGCACTGCGTAAAAACAGCGGGTCGCCTAACAGTTTGCGCAAACGGGAAAGCGCTGCACTCATGGCGGGCTGGCTGACGCCGACTTGAGTCGCTGCTCGAGTCACGTTTCGCTCGGTCATCAAGGCGTTAAACGCGGCCAGCAAATTCAAATCGATGCCATGAAAATCCATAATTCAAATAAACACCTATACAGATCATTTGTTTTACAGATGTTAGCCCATCACTGACACTTTCGTCATACCCCACGACGAGAGCAATGCAATGACTTCCAGCGAACTTACCGCCCGCCTCAACACCGAACGCCAGGCAGTTGAAACTCTGTATCGCGCCTTTAGCGAAAAGAATCCTGACCTCGTCGACAGCGTGCTGTCCGCTGACTGGGACGACATCCCATTGGCACCTGGGCAAGGTCCAGGTCCGGAGGGCATCAAGCCGATTATCCGCAGCTTCGGCGAGGCATTTCCGGATGTGCACATCGTTATCCACGACATGATCCAAGTCCCTGGTCAGATCGCTGTTCGCGCTGAAATAACGGGCACCCACCTGGGCGAATTGTTTGGCATTGCCGCCACTGGCAAGAAGGTGAGCTTCCGTCTGCATGAGTTCCATACACTGGACGGCGAGCGTGTCGTTACGACTTGGCACATGGAGGACTGGTTCGGCCTGTTCCTGCAACTCGGCCAATTCCCTGCTCAAGCTTGAACCACCGCACGAGGCTCATCATGAAAGCAGCATCCATCTCTTTATTTGGCGGCCCTGAGGTCGTCACTTTCCACAACGCCGGACCAAGGCAGCCAAGCGCAGACGAGGCCGTCGTGCGTGTCGAGGCCGCGAGCGTCAATCCGCTGGATTTGAAGATAATCGCCGGGTATATGCAGCCGGTGTTTCCAGTCGAACTGCCGTACATTCCCGGCACCGATTTCAGCGGCGTCGTCAGCAGCGTCGGTGATCAAGTCACGCACCTGAAACCAGGTGATCGCGTGTTCGGCCGCAGCTCACCCAGCGCGGGTGGTGCGTTTGCCCAGCAGTTGATAGTCGCCGCCGCCGACCTTTGCGTGATCCCTCCCACCATGAGCTTCGAGCAGGCCGCGGCGCTGCCTACGGCGTTCGGTACTGCGCGACAGGCGTTATTCGAAGTCGGGCAGTTGAAACGCGGCGAACGGGTGTTGATCCATGCGGGAGCGGGTGGCGTAGGCAGCATGGCGGTGCAGTTGGCTCATATGGCTGGCGCCCACGTTATCGCCACGGCCTCCGCGCGCAATATTGAACTGGTGAAGAGCCTGGGCGCGGACGAAGTGATCGATTACCGCAGCCAGGATTTCACCACGCTGAGTGACATCGACCTGGTGCTCGACATCTTGGGTGGCTCCACGCTGGAGAACTCTTGGTCGGTGCTGGGTATTTGCGGCCGTATTGCGACCCTGGTGGAATTCGACATCGAATCCCGCGAAGGACATGTCGGCCAGGCGGTGTTCTTCGCCAGTGCCACGCCTTTTCTCCAGAAAGCCGTTCGGCAGTTCAGTGCGGGGCAGTTGCAGGTCATCACCGACTCGATCTTTGCCCTGGACGAGACCCGCGCCGCGCTGGAAAAAGTGGCCACCGGGCATGCGTGTGGCAAGGTCATCATCCGTATCGGCCATTGATTCGGGAGTCACAACATGACACTCAATGCACAACAGGTGGTTTTGATTACGGGTGCAGGTTCGGGCATCGGCAAGGCGATTGCTTTGGCGCTGGCCCGGGACGGGCACCATGTCTACGCCAGCCTGCGTGATGTCAGGAAGACAAACCGGGAGCGCAGTGATGCTTTGGAACAGACGGCCCGGCAGGAAAGCCTCGCTTTAGAAGTGCTGGAGCTCGATGTGTTGTGCGAAACCGCCTGTCGTGCAGCCGTCGATCTGATCCTTGCACGACACGGCCGCCTGGACGTCGTGATCAACAACGCCGGAATGTTGATGACCGGTTTGACCGAGGCGTTTTCAGTGGAGCAGGTCGCGCGAATTATCGACACCAACGCGTTGTCGTGGCTGCGGGTCAATCGCGCGGCGCTGCCAGCAATGCGGCGACAGGGGCAGGGGTTGTTGATGTACGTCGGCAGTACGACCGCTCGGCTGCACGAACCTTTTCTGGGCCCCTACATTGCGAGCAAAGTGGCGGGTGATGCGCTGGCCGAAGTCATGGCCATGGAGGTCAGGCCATCAGGTATCGAAAGCGTCATCCTGGTGCCGGGCGCTTTTACCTCTGGAACCGAACATTTTGCCGATGCGCAGGTTCCGGCTTACCAGGCCATTGAGCATCAATACGGTGAGCTGGCCGCGCGCATGGCCGGTCTGGGCGAGAAGCTTAATGCGATTGACCTGGCTAATGGCGGTGCGCTGGATGTTTCAGCGGTTGGTCAGGCTGCCGCCGAGGTGCTTGCAATGCCTCGCGGCCAACGACCTTTACGCGTGACTGTTGATGGTCAGCATAAGGGCACCGAAACAGTCGATGCGGTGTACTTCCAGAAGCAATCGGAGTTTCTGCGCCAGATGGGTCTGGACGATATGATCTTGCCGGCTCCGCTCACCGGCATTGGGGACGATGCCGGGCAGCGCCCCCGGAAATGAGCCTGACCGGGCTATCGGGTGAAATAGCTTCTGAGGTCGTCAATCAAACCCGGCCCACTTGGCCGCCAACCCAACCGCGATTGTGTCTTGGTACTCATGCTCGACATGTCCTTCCCCACAAAGCTCGATAGCCAACCGAAAGTCGCCATCGCTTCATCCGCGGGCACCGTCAATGTAGGCACGCCCAGACCTTCTCCGATTGTTTCAGCTATGAGGCGAAAAGAGAGGTTGGATTCGGCAGTGGCATGGTAACGAGCACCTGGCTGGTGCTTTTCCAGCGCCAGGCGATAGAAAGCGGCCGTTCTCGATCGCCAGCGTTCGGCCAAAAGCGGCAAGCGTCTACTGATCACCCCTTGCTACGTTGAGCTTTCAGATGGCGCTACTTCTCGGATAAAAATCGTTTAGTGATCATTGCCACTGCCTCCGCCGGAGACATCAGGGCTGTGTCTATATCAAACGGAGCGTTATCCCACGGCTCATATTCATGATCCAATACAGACTGCCAGGTTGGTGGCGTCAGGCCAGGAACATCAATCTTCCTGGTTTCTACCCGTCGTTGGTGTTCATATTTATCAGAGCAAACCACCTGGATATTCAGTAATGGAGCACCAGAGCGAGTAGCGATCTCGCTCCACGCCTTTCGGCTTTCGGCTTTCGATTACAGGGTTAACACAGTCGACTATGACAGTACTGCCAAAGCGAAGATTACTCAGAGCCAGCTCATTAGCGACCATATAACCGCTTCGTCCCACGTCTTGTGCCAGAGCACCGGAGTTTCGGATAGCCTGCTCAATCGTATCGATCCGTAGATACACCGCACTTGTTCTGGTGGCAAGGTCACTTGCTATAGTCGTTTTTCCAGTACCGGGAAGGCCGCTGAAGACAATAAGCATTCTATGTCCTTCGATTAGTGAGTTGACCCAGTCTAGGCCAATACCTGCCGAAGCCAATGTCCGCTTTTAGCGAAAAGCAGACCTTGGCGAACATCAGCTTTCGGGCAACCAGCGTCAAACTCGCCAAAGATCAGCGTCATCGGCCGGCAGTGCCCAGCGCCGAATGCTTTCCTGGCATTCACAACCTCGCTATCTACTGCAGGCCCGAATCGGCCTTAATTACCCATCACCTCGTCCAGTGCCTGCTCCAGAGTGCTGACCGTGCGCTCGATATTGTGCAGTTTTTCGAGCCCGAACAGACCGATGCGGAAGGTCTGGAAATCGGCCGGCTCGTCGCATTGCAACGGTACTCCGGCGGCGATCTGCAGGCCGTGGTTGGCAAATTTCTTACCGCTCTTGATGTCGGCATCATCGGTGTAGCTCACCACTACACCAGGGGCTTGAAAGCCGGCTGCGGCCACGCTTTTGATGCCTTTGCCGGTCAACATTGCGCGTACGCGATCGCCCAGAGCCTGCTGTTCGCCGCGGACCTTTTCGAAACCGTAGGCTTGCGTCTCTTTCATCACTTCGTTAAATCGCGCGAGGGAATCGCTGGGCATGGTCGCATGGTAGGCATGTCCGCCCTGTTCGTAGGCCTGCATGATCTGCAGCCACTTTTTCAGGTCGCAGGCGAAGCTGCTGCTTTGCGTCTGTTCGATGCGCTCGAGGGCCAAAGAACTGAGCATCACCAGGGCGCAGCAAGGGGAGGCGCTCCAGCCTTTCTGCGGTGCGCTGATCAGCAGGTCGACTGCGCATTTCTGCATATCAACCCAAAGCGTGCCCGAGGCGATGCAGTCCAGCACGAACAGGCCACCCACCGCATGCACAGCGTCGCCGACGGCCCGCAGGTACTCGTCGGGCAGGATAATTCCTGATGAGGTTTCAACGTGGGGGGCGAAGACAATCTGCGGCTTCTGCGCCGCAATGGCTGCCAGCACTTCGTCCAGAGCCGGTGGGGCGTAGGCAGCCTGGCGACCGGTGTCGACCGGTCGGGCTTTCAGCACCGTGGTGGCCGCCGGGATGTTGCCCATCTCAAGGATCTGGCTCCAGCGATAACTGAACCAGCCGTTGCGTATCACCAGGCATTGCTGGTCGGTGGCAAACTGTCGCGCCACCGCTTCCATGCCGAATGTGCCGCTGCCCGGGACCACCGCAACAGCCTGGGCGTTGTAGACCTGTTTCAGGGTCTTGGAAATGTTCCTCATCACGCCTTGAAATGACTGCGACATGTGGTTGAGCGAACGGTCGGTATAGACCACTGAGTACTCGACCAGTCCCTCGGGATCGATACTGGGATAGAGCTTTGACATGGGGTAACTCCTTTGGCAGGGATCTCAGTGGTTTCGACCCTGCGCTAAGCCTTGGCAAATGACAAATTGCTCGGGATTGAATGGCGACGTCTATCGAGCGGCTGGCCTTATCAGGTCGATTGCTGGACATTAGCAATGTTTGCAGTCCAGCCATCACTTCAAATCCGCGCCAACGCCTGCGCCAGATCCGCCCGCAAATCCTCCACATCCTCAACCCCCACCGACAATCTCACCAAGCCATCGCCAATCCCCAACTGCGCCCGGGTTTCCGCCGGAATGCTCGCGTGGGTCATGATCGCCGGATGCTCGATCAAGCTTTCCACGCCACCCAAACTCTCAGCCAGGGCAAAGATTTTCACGCTTTCAAGGAAGAGTTTGGCACCGGCCAGGTCGGTGTTCAGGTCTACCGAAATCATCCCGCCAAACCCGCGCATCTGCCGGCGTGCCAGTTCATGCTGCGGGTGCGAGGGCAGGCCTGGGTAGTAGACGCGGGACACTTGCGGCTGACGTTCCAGCCATTGCGCCAGTTCCAGGGCGTTGCTGCAGTGGCGTTCCATGCGCAGGGCCAGAGTTTTTACGCCGCGCAGGGTGAGGAAGGCGTCGAACGGGCCGGAGATGGCGCCGACGGAGTTTTGCAGGAAGCCCAGGCGTTCGGCCAGTTCCGGGTTTTGCCCGACGACGGCGATGCCGCCGATCACGTCGGAGTGGCCGTTGAGGTATTTGGTGGTCGAGTGCACGACGATGTCGAAGCCGAGCTCCAGTGGGCGCTGGATCCAGGGGCTGGCGAAGGTGTTGTCGGCGACGCAGATGATGCCGCGGTCGCGGCACAGGCGCGCGATGGCGCTGAGGTCGGTGAGGCTCAGCAGCGGGTTGCTTGGGGTTTCGACCCAGACCATTCGTGTGTTGTCCTGCAGCGACGCTTCGAAGGCCGACAGGTCGGTCAGGTCGACGTAGCTGAAGCGGTGCCCGGCGCTGCGTTGGCGCACTTTGTCGAACAGGCGGAAGGTGCCGCCATACAGGTCGTTGCCGGAGACGATGTGCGAGCCGGCGTCGAGCAGCTCAAGCACGGTGGAGATCGCGGCCAATCCGGAGGCGAACGCGAAGGCCTGGGTGCCGCCCTCAAGGTCGGCGACGCAGCGTTCCAGGGCGAAACGCGTCGGGTTGTGCGAGCGGCCGTAGTCGAGGCCCTTGTGTACGCCAGGGCTCGATTGCAAATAAGTGGAGTTGGCGTAGATCGGCGGCATCAGCGCCCCGGTGGACGGGTCCGGCACCTGCCCGGCGTGGATCACCCGAGTGGCAAAGGCGCGGGGTGCACCGGTTTCATCGTGCTGACTCATGTAAGGGATCTCCGTAAGTGATTGAGCAGGTCGACGCGGGTAATCAGGCCGTGGAAGCCCGAAGCGTCGGCGATAATCGCCACCAGCCCGCGATCGAGTTCGGCTTGCAGTTCAGCCAGACTGGCGCCGGGCGACAGGGTTTGCACTTTGTCGGTCATTGCGCTGGCCACGGTCAAGCGAAAGTGCGAGGCATCTTCTTGCATGCCGAACAGAATATCGGATTCGTCGATCACCCCGACCAGTTGCTTGCCGTCCACCAGCACCGGCAGTTGCGACACATCCGCCAGGCGCATGCGCTGGAACGCGGTGAGCAGCGTGTCGTCCGGGCCGACGCTGATCACCCGGCCATCCTCGAAACGCCGGGAGATCAAGTCGCGCAGGTCGCCGTAGCGTTTGTACTGCAACAGGCCCTGATCATTCATCCATTGGTCGTTGTAGACCTTCGACAGGTAGCGGGTGCCGGTGTCGCAGACGAAAGTGACCACGCGTTTCGGCTCGGTTTGTTCGCGGCAATAGCGCAGCGCCGCGGCCAGCAAAGTGCCGGTCGACGAGCCGCCGAGAATGCCTTCGGCGCGCAGGAGTTGGCGGGCATGATCGAAGCTTTCTTCATCGCCGATCGAATAGGCGTGGCGCACGCTGGAGAGGTCGGTGATCGATGGAATGAAGTCTTCGCCGATACCTTCCACCGCCCAGGAACCGGGCTTGCCGAGGGTGCCGCTGCGGCTGTATTCGGCCATCACCGAGCCGACCGGATCGGCCAGGACCATTTCCAGATTTGGCTGCACGCGCTTGAAGAAACGGGTCAGCCCGGTCAGCGTGCCGGCGGAACCGACACCGACGACGATGGCATCCAGATTATGCTGGGTTTGCGCCCAGATCTCCGGCGCGGTGCTGCATTCGTGGGCCAGCGGGTTGGCCGGGTTGTTGAACTGGTCGGCGAAGAACGCGTCGGGAATTTCCTTGGCCAATCGCGCGGCGACATCCTGGTAATACTCGGGATGGCCCTTGCCGACATCGGAACGGGTGATATGTACTTCGGCGCCCATGGCCTTCAAGTGCAAGACCTTCTCGGTGGACATCTTGTCCGGCACCACCAACACCACGCGATAACCCTTGGCCCGGCCAACCAGCGCCAGGCCCAGGCCAGTGTTGCCGGCGGTGGCTTCGACGATCGTGCCGCCGGGTTTAAGGCGACCGTCGCGCTCGGCGGCATCGATCATCGCCAGGCCGATGCGGTCCTTGATCGAGCCGCCGGGGTTCTGCGATTCAAGCTTGAGAAAAAGCGTGCACGGGCCGGTGTCGAAGCGGCTGACGCGCACCAGCGGGGTATTGCCGATCAGTTCGAGAACGGCGGGGCGGGAGTTATTCGGCATAGCGTCACCTCCTGTGGGGGGCAGCAACTGGTGGCGAAATGTCGCCTGCCAGTCGCAGGCAAATCACGCTTGGACCATAGGCCGGGTTGGCCCCATCCGCAACCGGGTGTCGCCATTCGGTAACGGCGCGACGCTGTTCCCCTATTACGAAAAAGCCGCTGGTCCTTTAACGGAGCAGCGGCTTCAGATTCACCAGTTTTAACCATGGCGCATAACCCCTGTGGGAGCGGGCTTGCTCGCGAAAGCGGTGTAACAGTCAGCCTCTATGTTGAATGTTAAGCAGCTTTCGCGAGCGAGCCCGCTCCCACAGGGGATCGGTGGTATGCGGGTTAGTTGGTGGTGGTTTCGGGGAGTTTGGCGATGACTTTGATTTCAAACTGGAAACCATACAGCCAAGTCACACCCACAGCGGTCACCGTCGGATGCGGCGCATTGCCCCAGAACTCCGGCACCACGCTCCAGATCTTTTCAAACCGTTCCTGCGGATCGACGATAAATACCGTCACATCAACCACGTCGTCAAACGTACAACCGGCCGCATTCAGTATCGCATTCAAGTTGGTGAACGCCAGCCGCACCTGGTCCTCAAGGTCCGGTTCCGGCGAGCCATCTTCAGTGCTGCCCACTTGCCCCGACACAAACAAAAAGCCATTGGACTTGATCGCTGGCGAATAGCGATTGCGCTCGTAAAGTGCCTGGCGTCCAGGCGGAAAAACCACATCACGCTGAGTCATAAAGTGCCTCCATCGGCAGGTCAACAGTGACCCGTCATTAACGATGAAGTGACTGTAAGGACTTGCACCCGCCCGATAAACGAGCAACCGTAGCTATCACTGTTTGTAAAACCCAAACAATCCGGGGTGAAAATGGACCGTTTTGATGCGATGCAGGCCTTTGCTCGAGTCGTGGAGGCGGACAGCTTCACCAAGGCTGCCGAGACGCTGCACATGAGCAAGACCAGCGTGACGCAACTGGTGCAGCAACTGGAGGCGCGGTTGCGGGTCAAGTTGCTCAATCGCACCACGCGCAAGGTGAATGTCACCGCCGATGGTGCGGTGTTTTACGAGCGGGTGGTGCGGTTGTTGGCGGACCTGGACGATGCCGAGACGGGTTTGTCCGGCGCGTCGGTGCAGCCTCGCGGTCGCCTGCGGGTGGATGTGCCCAGCCCATTGGCGAGCATGATTCTGGTGCCGGCGTTGCCTGCGTTTCATGCGCGATACCCGGACATCCAGATCGACATGGGCGTAAGCGATCGCATGGTCGATATCATCGGTGAGAACGTCGATTGCGTGGTGCGCGGCGGCGAACTCACTGATCAGTCGCTGATGGCGCGGCGGGTCGGCGATTTGCAACTCGGGGTGTTTGCGGCGCCGAGTTATCTGGCGCGGGTCGGCACGCCGTCGCATCCACGGGAACTGGAAGAGTCGGCGCATCGCATCGTCGGTTTCCTCTGGGCGCGCACCGGCAGGGCTTTGCCCTATGCGATGCGCAGCGACACTGATAACGTGGAGATCAAGGGTCGCTACGTGCTGGCGGTCGATGATGGTAATGCCTACCTCGCGGCGGGTCTGGCGGGGCTCGGTGTGCTGTGGATGCCCGACTACATGTCCAAGGCCCATGAAGCACGCGGCGATCTGGTGCGTTTGTTCGAGGGCTGGCAGCTAGATCCGATGCCGATTTATGTAGCGTTTCCGCCAAACCGGCATATCAGCCGCAAGCTGCGGGTGTTTATCGATTGGGTTGCCGAGTTGATGACGCAGCATGCGCCGATCACGGCTCGACAGGATGCATAAAAGCGCTGGAAACATTGTTCGGCTTTTCCGAAATTGATTTTCGATTTTTGCTCGATTATCAAAATAAACCTTAAGCACTAACGTTGCGCCATGCCCCTTCGGCGCTTCATTTATTGTTTGAGGTCAACACGATGGAACCCACGAACACCGACTCTGCGACCCCACCGAATCCACAACGCCGGACGTTTCTGGCCCAGGCGGGGGCGGGTGCAGCGGTTTTGGCGGCTGGCTCGTTGCTCAGTCCGTCAACCGTTTCCGCGGCGCAAACCACTGGCACGGCAACGCCAACTTCCAGTCGATCCAAGGGCGGTTTCTGGCCGGGTGATACGCGGTTGGTGGTCTCGATTTCCATGCAGTTCGAAGCCGGCGGACAGCCGCTCAAAGACACCGACAGCCCGTTTCCCCGCGTTAACTTCCCCGACAGCGTCGCGACGGACCCCGCCACCAATACCTGGTTTGCCTACGGTTACCGCGAAGGCATTCCCAGGCTGCTCGACCTGTGGGATCGCCACGGCGTCAAAGTCACCAGCCACATGATCGGCGACGCAGTGAAACGCAACCCCGCGCTGGCCAAAGAGATCGTCGCCCGTGGCCATGAAGCTTCGGGGCACGGCCCGCACTGGAGCTCGCAATTTGCCATGAGCCGGGACGAGGAGCGCGCCTTCCTGCAGCAGGCCGCGAGCCTGTTGACCGAGGTCACCGGCCAGCCCGTCAAGGGCTACAACTGCAACTGGCTGCGGCGCGGCCCCAATACCTTGTCGCTGTTGCAGGAGCTGGACTACGTCTATCACATCGACGATGTCAGCCGCGACGAACCCTTTATCGAGCAGGTCAACGGCAAGGATTTTGTCGTGGTGCCGTACACCCTGCGCAACAACGACATCGTGCTGATCGAGGGCAGCAACTACTCGCCGGCGCAATTCCTGGAACAGATCAAACTGGAGTTCGATCAGCTCTACGAAGAGGCCGGCACTCGGCGGCGCATGATGTCGGTCAGCGCTCATGACCGGATCAGCGGCACGCCGCAGATGGTGCGGGTCTGGGACGAGTTTTTGCGCTACGCCAAACGCCATCCCGGCGTTGCTTTCATGCGCAAGGACGCCATCGCTGAATACACCCTCAAAAGCCCTCTGAGCATTCGAGAAAACGAGACGATTTGAGTCTTGCCCGCCATCATTTAAAGGAAGCCTGACGATGCCACGTTCAATCGCATCCCCGTCCCTCATCGCCGGTGTTTTGTTCGCCCTGACACTGTCCGGCACCGCCGCCGCCACCGATCTGGTGAAACCCGGTGTGTTGATCACCGACAAGAGCCTGACCGCCGCGCAACTCAACCTCATGGAAACCGCCGCCCGCCGTTACGACACGTTCTGGAACACCGGGGAAGAAGCGTTTGCCCGTGAAGCGTTGGCGAGTAACTTCATCGACAAAACCCCGCCCGAAGGCCGCAAACAAGGACCGGAAGGCCCGTTGCTGGCGTCCCGGGCGTTTCGCGGCGCCGTGCCGGACCTGAGTTGTGAGGTCGAACAAATGATCATCGCCGGCGACCGGGTCGTGGTGCACCTGCATTTTCGCGGGCACTTCACCGGGGCGTTTGGCGAGACCAAAGGCACCGGGCAAACCGTGGACTTCATCGCCACCGATATCTACCAGATTGAAAACGGCAAGATCGCCGCGAACTGGCACATCGAAGACAACCTCACATTGATGAAGCAGCTAGGCATGTATCGCTGAAATCCGCCGTCACGCATTCCCCCCCTGTGGGAGCGGGCTTGCTCGCGAATGCGGTGTGTCAGGCACATTTATGTCGACTGATACGACGCTTTCGCGAGCAAGCCCGCTCCCACAGGGGGGTTGTGGTGGATTCAAGTCTGGGCAGGGCCGATCCATTTGTTGACGGTGGGCGCTTGCCACTGTTCCAGCGCATCAATCAGCGCCGCCGGTTCGGTGTTGAAGATCAGCATGTCGCTGTGCTCGGTCTTCATGAAACCTTCCTTCACTGCATGCTCAAGCAGGCTGCGCACCGGGTTGAAAAAGTCGCCGATGTTCAGGCAACCGACCCCTTTGATGTGTTCGCCCAGTTGCGTCAGGGTCGCGACTTCAAACAACTCTTCAAAAGTCCCCAAACCACCCGGCAAGGCAATGAAGGCATCCGCCCATTCACTCATGCGCGTCTTGCGGCTGCGCATGTCGGGGGTGATTTCATGTCGGGTCAGTCCGCCATGCAAATGACCGAGGTCGTGCAGATAGCGGGTGATGATGCCGACCACTTCGCCGCCCTCGGCCAGCACCGCGTCGGCCACGATCCCCATTAAACCCCGGTCGGTGCCGCCATACACCAATTGCAAGCCGCGCCTGCCGATCTCACGACCCAGGGCACGAGCGCCTTCGGCGTAGGCGGGGTTGAAGCCGAAGTTGGAGCCGGAGAAAACAGCAATGCTGCGAAGTGGGGAGGGCATCGATTATGTCCGCTTGAGGGCTGAGCGCCTCATCCTGCGGTGTGTTGGACTGATGCAAAAGCGCCAAGAACCGAGTGTTTGAGTAGGCCATGCAGGCGCTACAGCAATTCCAGAATGCGCTGGCCAAGGCGTTCGGCGGTGGCCTGGGAATCGATGTTGGCGAAGCCGAGCAACAGCGCCGAATCGATCTGGCCATGAACACTGAATTCGCTCAAGGCTTCAGCGTAAATTCCTGCTTGCTGAAGGCGCTCGACCAGTGCGCGATCGGATTGTTGATCGGTCAGGCGCAAGATCAAATGCATGCCACCGGGCTGCGCATCAATGCGAATCCGCTCGCCCAAAACAGCCTTGAGCCCCCGCGCAGTCGCCTCCCGACGCTCGCCATAGAGTTTGCGCATCCGCTGGATATGCCGGGCGAAATGCCCCTCGGTGAGAAACGTGGCGACGATGGCCTGGGTCAGTTCCGGGCAGCCACCGAGGAAAGTCTGGCCGACGTATTCGAAGCGTTCGACCTGCGCCGGCGGCACCACCAGGTACGAGAGGCGAATCCCTGGAAACAGCACCTTGCTGAACGTGCCCGCATAGAGCACTCGACCATCCCGATCCAGACTCTTGAGCGCGGGCAATGGACGGCTGACGTAGCGGTACTCGCCGTCATAGTCGTCCTCGACAATCCAGGCTTGCTCGCGGCTCGCCCACTCCAGCAACTCCAGCCTGCGCGGCAACGACAGCGACACACACAGCGGACTTTGATGTGCCGGCGTGACCACTGCCGCACGGGCGCCCATCGCGTTGTTCACTGCTTGCGTGGCCTGTATGCCGTCCTGATCGACCGGCACCGGCACCGTTTCAATCTGCAGATGCGCGAGCAATTGCCGGGTCGGTAAGTAGCCAGGGTCTTCGACTAACACGCGGTCGCCTGGTTTGAGCAAGGTGTGGGCGATTAGCGTAAGTGAGTTGCGGTAACCCGAAGTGATGAACACCTGGGACGGCGCGCAGGTAATGCCGCGAGCGACTTGCAGGTACGTGGCAATCGCAATGCGCAACGATTCCAGGCCATACACCGACGGGTTGGCCATGTCCGTTACCTGCGTGGCGCGCACACAACGGGCGCCGATCTGTGCCCAGATTTTCCGTGGAAACGCATCCAGCGCCGGCAAGGCCATTTGAAACGGCAGGATCGGCGCCTTGTGCCGGATCGAGGTGTTCTCGACCGTTCGCTCGGCGGCAGAAGAGGGCGCCCGCACGTTGATCCCCGGCGCCACCACCGTTCCGGCCTGGCCGCGCGCCTGAATGTAACCTTCAGCTGTCAGCAGCGAATACGCGGTATCGATGGTGCCGCGGGCCAGACCGAGTTCTTTCGCCAACGCACGGGCGGCCGGAATCCGCTCGCCCGGTGTGAGCGCGCCATCGGAAATCGCGCTGCGGAACCGCCAGTAGATTTGCCGGTAGATCGGTTCATTGGACGCCGGGTCCAGGGGCGAAAAAGGTTTGCCGGGATTTGTCATTGCGCCTCGTGATTCTGGAAATACGCCTGTAGCGCCTGATCGGTCGCGGCGCGGGCCTCAGTGACAGCGTCTGGGCCGAGGGCGGTGCCTTCGACTGTGAAGAAATTTAGATCATGCAGGCCGATCATGTTTAGCACGGCTTTGAGATACGGCGTCAAAAAGTCTGGCTGACGCGCACGCTCCCCGGAAAATCGCCCGCCTGATGCGATGGCCACAAACACCGGACGATCCCGCAGCATCGGGGTTTTCCCCTGCGCGCCGACATTGAACGTCCGGCGCACCCGGGCGACATGATCGATCCACACCTTCAATGCCGAGGGCACGGTGAAGTTGTGCATCGGCGTGCTGATGACCAGCACATCCGCGCTTTCCAGTTCATTGATCAGCGTTTCGGACTGGATAAAAGAACCCTCTTGAGAGACGTCTTCGAGCGATTGCTGGGAGATCGCGTAGTTCTCATCCACGTGGGCTATCCCGCCGGCGCCGACCACTCGATTGATCAATTCGGCGGTGGGGTTTTTCTTCAATAGATGGCCAATCACGGTTTGCGACAACCGATAACTCTCGGACGCTTGCCCGCGAGGGCTGCAACTGACATGCAGGATGTTCATGGTGTTTGCCCTTCCAGATGATCGATAGAGGCCCCCATCCTACGAACCCCATGACCCAGGCAAAAGATCCAAGAAATGCCTTGGTGACTGGTCCATGAATGCGAAGTATGGCCCATGACAGTAGACGGATCATGGACCTTCACCCATAGGCCATGAAGCACCACGATGGAGTCCTCCAAACAGCCAACAGAGGATTCATCATGACTAATCGCATCGACTACGCCAGCGCTTCGCCCGACGGTTACAAGGCCTTCGGCGGCGTGTACGTCACCCTGCAAAAGTCCGGTCTGCCCCACGAACTGATCGACCTTGTGTACCTGCGCGTCTCGCAAATCAACGGCTGCGCCTACTGCATCGACATGCACTCG
The DNA here is from genome assembly GCF_044762525.1 of Pseudomonas sp. NPDC096950. NCBI lineage: Bacteria > Pseudomonadati > Pseudomonadota > Gammaproteobacteria > Pseudomonadales > Pseudomonadaceae > Pseudomonas > Pseudomonas sp. NPDC096950. The sequence continues at coordinate 418,725 of NZ_JBIWEL010000001.1, forward strand.
CGGGATCTGATCAAGCTCGGCGTCAGTGTGGAAAAACTGGTGCTGGTGCCGGTCTGGCGCGATGCCGGTGCCGTATTCAGCACTCGCGAACGCATCGCTTTGGCCTGGGCCGAAACCGTCACGAACGTCGCCGAAACCGGCGTGCCAGACGCGGACTATCAAGCCACCGCTGCCGAGTTCAACGATAAAGAACTGGCCGACCTGACTTACGCCATCGGCTTGATGAATGCCTTCAACCGCTTTGGCGTGACGTTCCGCTCGATCCCTGCGGCTGCCAACAAGGCCTGAACCCTTTAGGCGAGCGCCGTGTTGGCGCTCGCTCACCTCTCACTTGCTAAACGAAAGGAGTTGTCACCATGGCATGGTTATTACTAGGTCTCGCCGGCATCCTCGAAATCGCCTTCGCGTTTGCCATGAAAGGCTCGGAAGGTTTCACCCGATTGACCCCCGGACTTATCGCCGCCGCTACCGGTGTGTCGAGCGTCTACATACTTTCCGTGGCGCTGCGTTCATTGCCGGTGGGCACGGCTTATGCGGTGTGGACCGGCATCGGCGCGGCGGGCACAGCGATCCTCGGGATGGCGATATTGGGCGACTCCACCACGCCGTTGCGGGTGCTGTGCATTGTGCTGATCTTGGGCGGTGTTATTGGGTTGAAGTTGGTGTCGGCGAATTGATCGGCTTCAATCAACTTCATCATCAAAAATACTCTCGATCGGCATCTCAAACGCCCGGGCAATTTGAAACGCCAGCGGAAGGCTCGGGTCGTATCGCCCATTTTCAATGGCGTTGATTGTTTGCCGCGAGACATTCAACAGCGCAGCCAGATCAACTTGCGACCACTTACGCTCGGCGCGAAGTTCTTTCAGTTTGTTTTTCATTGATAACGACGTCTGGCGACCTGAAGCCCGATGATCCACATCAAACCCATCACCGGCCACACAAAGGTCCAGTTGAGATGGGGAAAACCGACATTCTCCAGAAAGCCATAACTGAAGGTGAGCAGCGCGGACGCCGCAAAAGCAAAACCAAGTGCCTCGAACTGGATGCGTAAGTGCATTTCATCCATCTGTCGAAGATTGCGCACGATGGCCCAGCACATCAATGCTGCCGGCAGCATTGGCATCAACGTTACGGCAACCCGCAAGGCCGTGCTGGCGTTTTCCAGATGTTGTAGCAGCGTTAGCGAGCCGGCCAACATGATCATGTAGAGGGTGAGCGAGGCGGCCATTTCGTAGTAATAGCGTTTCATTTCATCGTCCTGATGTAAAAGGTGCTTTACATACTCGCCGAAGTTTTTCGCGATGTAAAGGGTGCTTTACGTTGAGAGCTGCTCGCCATTCAACCACTCCTGATTCATCGTATCCGCATCGCCCAGGTAATCGAGCAACCAAGTCATGGCGGGCGAAAGCTTGTTTTGATTCCACGCCACGCACGACGGGCTGGCGGCGAAGGGGCGTTGCAGGTTCAGGGCGACCAGTTCGCCTCGCTTGATCAGCGGGATCACCAGGTGCGCCGGCGCCATGCCCACACACAAACCTTCGCGCAGACAATCCAGGGCCGAGGCCCAGTTCGGCACCACCAGCCGCCGTTGATTATCCAGCGACCAGGTGTCGCGTTTCGGCAGGTGGCGCGAGGTGTCGTTCATGCACAGCGCGGGGTAGGGGCGCAGTTGATCGTCGTCCAACGGCCCGTTTAATGCGGCCAATGGATGCCCGGCGCTGGCGATACACAACCAATTCAACAGGCCCATGTCGCGAAAGCTGTAGTGACTGGCCACCGGCACCGCACTGGTGGCGCCGATCACGATGTCGGTGCGCTCATCGGCGAGGGCGTCCCACACGCCGTTAAACACTTCGTAGCCGAGCAGCAACTCCACGTCGGGAAACTGTTTATAAAAATCCAGCACCAGTTGCCGACAGCGCTCCTGTTTGACGATGGCATCCACCGCGACTTTCAACTGACCGCTCCAGCCGTTGGCCACTTGCTGGCACAGGCGTCGGGTGTCGAGCATGCTCTTCATCACCCCGCGAGCCTGCTCGATAAACAGCTTGCCGGCCGGCGTCAGCTCGACATCGCGATGCCGCCGCACAAACAACGGCACCGCCAGCCATTGTTCCAATTGGCGCACGGTGTAGCTGACCGCCGACGGCACGCGATGCAACTCCTGTGCGGCGGCGCTGAAACTGCCATGCCGGGCCACGGCATCCACCACATCGAGGGAATATTCAGACCACATTCAGTTGCCTTCAAAAATATTGATAAGAACCTCCAATTATTATCGCTTCACACCAAAAGCTCACCACCCATAATGGCACGCTGCTAACAAATTATTTGATTTGAAGATTCCGTTAGGGCGTTGATGAAAAACTCGTTTGGTTTCACCTGCTACTTGATCGGGCTGAGCGTGCTCGGCTACCTGGGCATGGACATGTATCTCCCGGCGTTCGGCGTCCTTGGCGGCGACCTGCACTTGTCGGCCGGCGCGGTCGGGGCGAGCCTGAGCATCTTCCTCGCCGGGTTTGCCGTCGGGCAATTGTTGTGGGGACCGATGTCGGATCGCATCGGCCGCAAACCGGTGTTGCTCATGGGCTTGAGCCTGTTTGCCCTGGGCTGTCTCGGCATGTTCTGGGTCGAAACCGACGTGCAACTGTGGGCGCTACGCTTTATCCAGGCCATCGGCGTATGTTCGGCGGCGGTCAGTTGGCAAGCGCTGGTGATCGACCGCTTCCCGGCACACCAGGCCAATCGCCTGTTCGCCGGGATCATTCCGCTGATGTCCCTGTCGCCCGCACTCGCGCCATTGCTGGGGGCGATGCTGCTTAATCACTGGGGCTGGCAGGCGATTTTTGCTGTGCTGCTCGGTGTCAGCGTTGCCTTGCTGGTGCCCACCGCTCTGCTCAAAACCACGCCAAAACGCCTGACAGCCAGCGGCGAACGCTCCTGCATCAGTTTCGGACAACTTCTCAAGTCACCGGCCTTTAGCGGCAACGTACTGATCTACGCCGCTTGCTCCGCCGCGTTCTTCGCCTGGCTCACCGCCTCACCCTTCATCCTCGGCGGCATGGGCTACAGCCCCAGCGACATCGGCCTGAGCTACGCACTGCCCACCCTCGGATTTTTGATTGGTGGCTTCAGTTGCCGCAGTTTGCTGCAACGGATCAGCGGCCACCTCATGCTGCCGTGGCTGATCCTTGCGTATTGCCTGAGCATGGTCGCGCTGTACCTGGTGGCGACATTGACCACACCGAACCTGACCACATTGCTGATCCCGTTTTGCCTGATGGGATTGGTCAACGGGGCGAGTTTCCCGATCATCATTACGAATGCGCTGATGCCATTCCCGGAAAATTCCGGCAAGGCAGCGGCGCTGCAAAACGCGTTGCAACTGGGGGCGTGCTTTGGCGCGAGTCTGCTGGTGTCGACGTGGATCGAGCAGCCGTTGCGGATTGCGGTGGTGGTGATGCTCGGGACGGTGCCGGTGGCGGTTTTGGGGTATTGGATTCAGGGACGGAAGCGGGGAGAGGTGGAACGGTTTGGGCGGGTTGAGACAGATCAGTAACGGAGTTCTGAAAATCCCAAACAAAACACGTTCCCTGTAGCAGCTGGCGAAGCCTGCGTTCGGCTGCGAAGCAGTCGTAAAACCTGGTGCACGGTTTTCCTGAAGCACCGCGTTGGCTTATTTCGCGACTGCTTCGCAGCCGAACGCAGGCTTCGCCAGCTGCTACAGGTTGGGTTTAAGACACGAAAAAGCCCGGCTGATCAGGCCGGGCTTTTTGTTGAGTACCGCGATGAAACCATTCATTTATGCGGTGCGGTTTTGGATCAGACGATCCGAGCCACCTTCAGCAACGCGGTTCTCGATCAGGCGATCAGAGCCACCTTCGGCAACGCGTTTTTCGATCAGACGATCCGAGCCACCTTCAGCCACGCGTTTTTCGATCAGACGATCAGAACCACCTTCAGCCACACGATTCTCGATCAAACGATCCGAACCACCTTCAGCCACTCGGCTTTCAATCAATCGATCCGAACCGCCTTCAGCGATCATGGTGCGAGAAGGCGCGGCAAAAGCGTTAACTGCAAAAACCGAGAAAGCGATGCTGAGAAGGATTTGGCGTTTCATGATGGTGTGCTCCGGGGGTGTTATTGGTTGGTATGGATGCGATGTTACGCCCCGGAATTTTTAAGAGAACTTCATTGATGTGATGGTGACTATCGACGTTGGCAATGGTTGAGGAGGGCGCCTTTCCAGCCGCGTTTTCCACCTGGAACCCGCGTCAGCGATGCGCATTTAAAGTGCCGTCAGGCAGAAGTCCGATGATTCACTATTCTGTCATCACAGCCGATAGCCTTATGTGCAAGCACCTTGCACCCACGACCAGCGGGAAACTATGCCGAACAATCTCGCCCCTATCGTCTCAACGCTCGCCAATCGATCGAGCCTGTCGCTGGCACGTGCCTCTTTGTTCAAGTTCGTGGGGCTATTGGCGGCCGTATTTTTACTGGCCAGCGGTTCACTGATTTATCTTGCGCATGATCTGGACCGGACCGAAGAGGTCGAGAGCGCTTTCTACACAAAGAAGGCCATGCAATCGCTGGAAAAATCCATGCGTTCAACGGTCAAGGACTACGCCTTTTGGGGCGATGCCTACAAGCATCTGCACACGGATGTGGACGTTGACTGGGCCTACACTCGGCAAAACGTGGGTTCAACGCTGTACTCGGATTTTGGATTTCAAGGGGTGTTTGTCGTCAACGACGCCAATCGCACCGTCTATTCGGTGATCAAGGGTGAGCTCAAACCCGTTGCCGCCGCCGAGTGGCTGGAGCAGTCCTCCCTTGCCGTGATTCTCGATAAAGCACGTGCCGGCGCGGAGACAGAAACGCCCACAACGGCTTTTATCAATGTAAAAGGCGTACCCACCGTCATCGCAGCAGCCGCGATTACCCCGGGAACCGACCCGACCGTGGTGCCTGATGACAAGCCGCCGTCAGTGTTGATTTTCGTGGATATGTTGAACAGCACCAAACTCGCCCTGATCGGCAACGATTTCGGGGTCGATCGCCTGCATGTCGCCACGCCTGACGAAATGGACTCAAGGTCATTCCTTCTATTGGGCGATGACGGCACGGCCGGTCGCCTGCAATGGCATTCATCAAGGCCCGGCCTGCGTTTATTGGGGGGAGGGCTGCCATTGATCGGCATCGCTGCGCTGTTGGTGTGCCTGATGACCTGGTTCATTTTGCGGCGTGCGACGGCTGCCGCGCAGGCACTCGATGCCAGCTACACATCGCTGCAACGCAGTCAGGACGCCTTCGCCACGAGCGAAGCGCGGTTTCGCGACGTCGTTGAAGCCAGCTCGGACTGGGTCTGGGAAATCGATGCCGACTGGCGTTTGACCTTCTTGTCCGAGCGATTTGAAGTCGTTACCGGGCTTTCCAGGGATGCCTGGACCGGCGCCCTGATCGATGACCTGTTGCATCTCGAATCAGGCACGTTATCCCAGTGGCTCAGCATCCCGAAGCGCCGTCCGGACATCAGCGTCCAGTGCCGCTATATCGACAGCAAAGGGCAGGAGCGCATCACCCGTTTATCCGCTCGAGAAATGGCCGGGGAAGGATTCCGGGGCACCGCGACCGATGTAACCGAGGAAGTTGAAGCCCGTCGCCGTATCGAATTCCTCTCACAGCACGACGCCTTGACCGGGCTTCCCAACAGGACACGTCTTCAGGAGTTTCTTGACGGCAAACTCAAGGCACTGCCAACGGCGGAGCAACCGTTGATCATGCTCAGCCTGGACCTTGACCGGTTCAAACCGGTCAATGACCTGCTCGGGCATGCCGCCGGTGATTTGGTCCTTAACCAGGTATCGAGCCGCCTCGCCGATTGCGTGCGCGAAGGGGACCTTGTCGCGCGTATCGGCGGCGATGAATTTGTCCTGATCCTCACTGACGTCAGCTCGCAGGACGAAGTCGAGGCGCTCTGTCGGCGTCTGATCGAATCGATTGAGCGACCTATAGCCATCGGCGAGCAAGAAGTGTTCGTCAGCGCCAGTATTGGCATCGCGATGGCGCCGACGGACGCTATTGAGGCTGCCGAACTGCTTCGCTACGCGGATATTGCGTTGTACGAGGCCAAGGCCGGAGGTCGTAACACCTGGCGCTTTTACGCGGGCGACATGAACGTCAGAATCATTGAGCGGCGTCGACTGGAAAGCGACCTGCGTTATGCGATCAAACACGGTGAACTGCGGCTGCATTTCCAGCCACGCTATCGAATCGCCGACGGTCAAATGGTCGGTGCCGAAGCATTGGTACGCTGGCAACACCCCGTGCGCGGTTTAATCCCGCCCGACACGTTCATCCCGATTGCCGAAGAGTCCGGGCTGATCCTCTCTTTGAGCAACTGGGTCATGAATACCGCCTGCCACTGCGCCGCACAGTGGCCAAAAAGTCTGTTTGTCTCCATCAACCTTTCACCGATCGAATTCAGGCAAGGCAACTTGGTCGAGCGCATCCAGCAAACCCTGCACGACTCTGGCATCGACCCCGCCCGGGTAGAACTGGAAATCACTGAAAGCGTCATGCTCGACGACGCCGCCGGCGCACTGGAAGTGATGCGAACACTCAAACGCCTCGGTGTGCGGATATCCATGGACGACTTTGGCACGGGATATTCTTCACTGAGTTACCTGCGCGAATTTCCTTTCGACGGCCTGAAAATCGACCGCAGCTTTCTGAGTCGACTGGTTGAAAGTGAGGATGACAAGGCCATCGTCCAGGCCATCGTGGGCTTGGGACGTGCGTTATCGCTCACCGTGACGGCAGAAGGCATTGAAACGGCGGAGCACCTGCGACTGCTAAAAGCGGTGTCCTGCGATGAAGGTCAGGGCTACTACTTGAGCCGGCCGCTGGAGATTGAGGCGTTTAACGCTTTGGTGGAACGTGCAGGAGCCAAAAGCATCGTTTGAATGGCTTAGATGGAAACTGATGGCTAATTGATTTCAAATTGTTACCGCTGTCATGGTTTTTTTGTTAGATTGCGCGCCTCAAAAATTAACCAGGGACGGCGTTATGTTTTTTGTTATTTGGCAAGGATGGGGCCTTCTGGCAGTTGTTATCCCGCTGCTCTGCGTCATACCTTTCGCCGGGCTCGGCAATGGGCTCGGGCTGGGTGTCGGCCTGTTGGTCGGCGCGGCCGTCAACGCCTATGTTGGCCACCGGATGAACAACCAGCCGGGCAAGATCTACATCGATAAAGACACCGGCGGCGAAGTCGTCTTTCGCAAAAAACACACGCTGTTCTTTGTGCCGATGCAGTACATCTCGGTGCTGTGGGCGGTGATGGGTGTGTTTATGTTGTTGAATGCGCACTAAGACCTGATTTCAGGTACAAAAAAGCCCGGCTATTAGACCGGGCTTTTTATCGTCTTGAATTCGTAGCTCCGGACATAGCTGAAGCAGAGCCTTAATGAGTCACGACACAATGGCTTAAGATCATCGAACGCTGGAATGGACCCTCTCGACCAAAGGACGCGACATTTATGGAAACTCCCTTTTCTCAAGTCAGCGAGCGTTTGCACAATCGCCGATTTACGGTAGCGGGTAACGCCCACGGGGTATCCGGCGCAGGCACGGTATTTCATTACCAAGTCGAGAAAGATGCCATTTCGGGCACTTACCAGGGCGGCCGGATTCGCACGGGGCATCAAGTCGGACGCGTGACAGGTCCCGATAGCATTGAACTGCTTTATCACTGCCTGACGACAGAAGGCGAGATGCTTGCCGGCTGGTCCCGTGGCACGGTAGGCGTTGATGACGCAGGGCGCACCACGCTGGCCTTCGTATGGGGTTGGTTGTCGGGTGCGAGTGGGGGCGGGGAGTCCAGTTACGTCGAGCTAGTCCCATAGCGGCGTTTCAGACGTGAAAAAGCCCGGCTGATCAGGCCGGGCTCTTTGTTGGGGATTGCTTTAAAGCTATTTACTTATGCGGTGCGGTTTTGGATCAGACGGTCCGAACCACCTTCTGCGACGCGATTCTGGATCAGACGATCAGAGCCACCTTCGGCGACGCGGTTCTGGATCAGACGATCCGAACCACCCTCAGCAACGCGGTTCTGGATCAGACGATCAGAGCCACCTTCGGCGACGCGATTCTGGATCAGACGATCCGAACCACCCTCAGCAACGCGTTTTTCCAGCAGACGATCCGAACCACCTTCAGCAACGCGATTCTCGATCAGACGATCGGAACCACCTTCAGCAACGCGTTTTTCGATCAGACGATCCGAACCACCTTCAGCCACACGATTCTCGATCAAACGATCCGAACCACCCTCAGCCACACGGCTTTCAATCAACCGATCCGAACCGCCTTCAGCGATCATTGTGCGAGAAGGCGCGGCAAAAGCGTTAACTGCGAAAACCGAGAAAGCGATGCTGAGAAGGATTTGGCGTTTCATGATCGTGTGCTCCGGGTGTTGTTAGTTGGGTATGGAGCGGATGTTACGCCGAGGATTTTTTATGAGAACTTCATTGACGTGATGGTGACCATCGACAGCAATGATGATCGCCTCGATGGGCCATCGCCAAGGTCGATAATACCGCCATCGACTCACTCCCCTGTGGCGAGGGGGCTTGCCCCCGTTCGGCTGCGAAGCAGTCGTAAAGTCAGGCACCACGGTCCGTCAAACAGGCCCCATCGACAGGCGCCCCTGTGGCGAGGGAGCTTGCTCCCGCTGGGCTGCGAAGCAGCCCTAAAACCCGCAATCGCACTCCATCAGGCAAACCCCATCAACCCTCCTGCGGCCACTGATCCTCAATTTCAAACCAAGAAGCCCTCTCCGAAACACACGTATGCCGCTGCTTCTCCGCCCGGAACGGCGTATCCAGCGTCCCAATCGCAACCGAAATCCAATCCGCAAACTCGCCATTCGAATCCGACCAGAACAACGAAGTCCCACAATTCGAACAAAACTGCCGCGTGACCCCGGCCGACGATTGAAAACGCTTGAGCGCATCCACACTGCTCGCGATGGAAATGTCCGACCGGGGAACGCTGGCATACGTCGCGAATGCGGCGCCATGGGCCTTTCGGCATCTGCTGCAATGACAGTGGGACACGGCTTTCAACTGACCCGAAACCTCATAGCGCACCGCGCCACAGAGACAGCTGCCTTGATGAAATTCATCCATGCTCATCGGTTACTCGAAAAAAGAAGGGGAGACGCAAGATCCGCCATGCTACGGCATCACGGACACAAAAAAACGGGCGCCAAACAGGCGCCCGTTTCATTCACTCCTTAACCTGCGCCCGCAAACGCCGGCCAATCACATCCATCAAGTCACAACCGTCACGCAATGGAATGACCAACAGCTTGGAGAAATCCGCCAACACCACCGTGTCACAACCGATCTCGGCGCGGTAGGCGATGTTTTCCAGTACCTGCGTGACCGTGCGGATGCGGTAATCCGCCGTGGCTTGCAGGACGTCGAGTGGAGCGTGGGTGTCGATGAGCAGGGAAGCCGGGACCAGGTCGATTCCGGTTAGGGGCATGTATCTTTCCATAAGGGTGAAACTCCGAATCAGATTTAAGTAAAGGACTGATCCGATCTGCAGGTCGCCAAACCTGGTCGCTTTTTGGGGGACGGGGTGACTGTAAGTTTTATCGCCTCGTGGGGATAGGCGTAATTTCCGAGGTTGTTGTAGGACGGTTATGGATTGTAGGCGGGAGTTTGGACTAAGCGGGTCCGAGACGTAGGACAAGTAGTCCGCTTCAGCCAGGAGCGGACGGTAGGACTAGGAGTCAGTCCCTACCCAAAGAAAATTTCCGGTTTGTCCATAAAGATAAGGGTGATTCATTGACATAAGCACTAATGCTGCTTAGCTACTGAGTAATGTGTGACTAATCCGAGGGGAAACCATGACTGAACAGGGAATTGAGATCGCACAAATATCGTTTTTTCTCGCAAGAGAAAATAAAAAAGTCGATTCCTTATTTGATCAAAAAAAAGACGTTTTAAAAAATTTGTCCGCAAGAGAATTCAAATTCTCAATCAACGAGACGGATTGTCTGTTTATATACTTCGAGACAACGACCACGAAATCAAACCCACCATGGCTAAACTTTATTAATGAAAAACTCCCTTCGGACGGAGCGCCGCTCTTCAGCTCAATAAGCAAGAATCCAAATGGAATTTTATTTCTTACCGTCAAAAGTAGAGTGTTTGCTGCAACCTTTGGTCGGAGTGCCGTGAGCTATCTTGATCGCGATGTTTTTGAGCCGGATTTTGGAATAAAAACAGCTATGAATATGTGTGGTAACGAAGAAATACGCCAGACAAAAAGTGAGAGTCACGCAATAACACCAACACATATTGATAGGCAGGTTAATAAACCAGTTGACTCTTTCGCTTTTGGCCTAAGCGAAGCGGAAGACTTGAGGTATATCTCGGCTCACATGAAGGATCACAGAAATATAACGCTTCAGGGACGAAACAATTTAACAATAAAAATTATTGGGAAAGAGAAGCTTAGCTGGCAGGTCTTGATCGACTACTGTGAAAATTTCTTAGTGGCTTATGCAAGTAAGGAATATACTAGGCTATTTCCAAACTATAAGCATTTTAACGAGGCGGTGGAGTCAGATAGCAACTCGCTAGATGAGTGTTTAGTCACTCAGCTCCGCTTAAAAAATACGAGTAGCATTAGTCTTGGGATACCAGAGGTGCTAATTGATTCTGATTATGGATTCGCCTACTCGAACAACAAAAGATCGGATGATAAAATCTATGCATATCTAGAAATTTGCCAAATATTCGACCATATAGATGCGGGAAAAATAACTGTCGCGAAGCTGAAATCTAAACATATATATGCATACTCGTATGAAGAGGATCAGGTGCTTGGCTACAAAAAATGGCCACTATATAACTGTCTATCTTTTGAGCAAAGCCTTGGGGGTAAATATTTTGTATTAAGTGATGGGAAGTGGCTCGAGGTAGATAGTGACTTTTACAGCGAAATCACCAACTTCACCAAAGTCACGCTCCACGAAGAAGCTTGCGAGGAGGTTTATAGGGGGATAGATATTAGCGATGATGTAAGAATGCAGAATAGAGAGAGCATTTTTAACAAAAAAATCTGCGAAATTCGTCCCTCATGCGTTTTGTTTGATCAGGCAAAACTTAAAATAGGCTCTGGTCGTAAAGACAAAGAATTCTGTGACATTCTAGATCTCACGAATGAGGATAAGATCAGAATTATTCATTGCAAACCATACAAAAACTCTTCCTCAACAAATTATTTATTTTCACAGGCCCAATTCTATTGTCATGCCTTCATTAACGATCAATCTTTCCTTGGTGAGATTAGGAATTATATAAGTTTATCTGCCAGCACAAAAAAGACAGAGTACTTAGACTACATAAAACCTAATATAGCGGATTTACATGGCAAGGATTATGTTGTTTGTCTTTGGTTGTTATACGATCAGCGCGTAACGATTCCTGTTAAAACTGAAATACCATTAATGGCTCAATATGAATTAAAACTGATGCACGAGCACTTGCGAAACACATGCAAGTTTCAAGATGTGATAATACGGTTTATTCCAGTGGTCAAGAAAAATTATGTCAAAGCTGTTTCCCATTAAAAGTGCTTTTTGTCTGTGCCCAGCTTTACTGGCATTCACCTGAAGCCAATCTGCACAAGACAAATTATGATTAACATAAACTACCGCAGCGCTTTTCGGTGCTGTTGAATCATGAGGTAAAAGGAGTGTTATGGCAATCGACTTGGTAAAAATTGCTCAATCAATTTCGAAGACTGGCTTCAAATTGGAATTTGAGATTGGACAAACTTTTCGGCAAGACAGCTGGCATCTAATTAGCAATCGTTGCTACATTGATGACCTGGAGGGGACCGTAAGAGAGATTGATCTACTAGCTTACAAGGTTACAAATCTAAAAGACTTAAGTGTTTATACTGTGATAATTGTAAGCTGTAAAAAAATGAAGCTAACTCATGGGCACTTCTATCTCGCCCGGTGGATGATAAAGACCCTAACTATAACTGGCGTCCTTTCAAAGGCTGGACTAATCATCCAGCTATCAATCACTATATGTCAAAAATGACATGGTCTCCTTCTTATCACGAAAAATTATCAAAAGAATGTCCGGTGCTATTTTCTGCGCCAAATGTAGATGTATTTGCCTTCCAAGAAATGAGTAAAGCCAACTCCTCTCCGCAGAACGACAAAAATATATTTTCCTCAATTACGTCATTAATGAAGGCGCAGTCTTATGAGATGAGTATTCTGAATGAGCGTCAGAAAAACAAAAAAAGAGTTTATCAATTTAATTTGGCCTCAGTAATTGAAAGCGAGTTGGTTAGGATTTTATTTCAAGACGCTGATGTCTCAGCGGAATCGGTGGACTCTGAAGACTACCTATGTCGATATATATTGAACCAAAAAGAAGAGGTCGCTAGAATTAAGTTTATCACTGCAAATGCATTTCCTGAAGTGTTGAAGCAATACTCCAAGTTGCACGCGAGTAATTGCGAGTTTATTCAGGGAAATTATGATAGGTTCTATCGTGATGCATACAAAGACTGGTCAAAAACCCAAGTGTTGTTGCCGGAATTTAATACTCTAGCTAAACCGGCTTTACGTATGGCTCTCTATCGGGAAACTCGAAAATTTTCCATGGTTTCAGATCTGTCTTTGAGTTGGAATGAAAAGCAAGAATCATTATCAGTAGATATTAATGCGGATGATATAGATCTTGATATGATTGCCAAATTAAATCAAGATGGTCAGTTTAAAAAAGAGGTGGCAAATGCTGTGGTAAGTGTTTTTCATTATGAAGGTGACTTCACATTTGATATAGGAATTCCATTTTAGATGTCTCGGATTTTTGCTTCAATTCGATATAAAGTAGATGGATTATTCCTATATGGTCAGTCAAGTGTCTGCGGGTTATTAATGACCTGAACTTCCGATGTTGGCCGATAGTTGCTCTTTCGCAAAAGGCAAGTTTGGATAGAAGCCAGCTATCCCTCACGCCAACCAAATCCTTAAAATAGCACCGCATCGAGGCCAGCACCCTAGCGTAGAATCCCCAAAGCCTCAGCCACCCCGAGACGGAGCCTCAATGCAAACCCCCCTCTGGAAAACCTACCTCCTTTTCCTAGCCCCCATGGTCCTCTCCAATTTCCTCCAATCCATGTCGGGCACCATAAACAGCATCTACATCGGCCAAATGCTCGGCACCCAAGCCTTGGCGGCCGTCTCCGGCATGTTCCCAATCGTGTTCTTCTTCATCGCCCTGGTCATCGGCCTCGGCGCGGGCGCTGGCGTACTCATCGGCCAAGCCTGGGGCGCACGCGAAACCCATTTGGTGAAGACCATCGCCGCCACAACCTTGCTGTTGGGAGCGATGATCGGGTTGGTCGCGGCGGTGTTGGGCAGTGTGTTCGCAAGGCCAGCCTTGCAAGGCTTGGGCACCCCAGCGGATGTGCTGGACGACGCGGTTTCCTACGCCCACGTGATGATGTGGATCATGCCGTCGCTGTTGGTGTACGTGTTGTTCACCCAGTTGCTGCGTGGGGTGAGTGATACGGTTTCGCCGTTGGTGGCGTTGGTCGTTTCAACGTGCATTGGTCTGGCGCTGACTCCCGCCTTAATAAAAGGCTGGTTGGGTTTTGCGCCGATGGGGATTCAGAGTGCTGCGTTTGCGGGGTTGGCGGGGAATTTGTCGGCGATGGGGTGGTTGGCGTGGCGGTTGATTCGCAAAGGGCATCCGTTGGCGCCGGATCGGGAGATGTTTGCGGCGATGCGGTTGGACCTGGATATTCTGGGCAAGGTGTTGCGCATCGGGTTGCCGACCGGGTTGCAAATGGTGGTGTTGTCGGCGTCGGAGTTGGTGATTCTGGCGTTGGTGAATCAGCACGGTTCCCAGGCGACGGCGGCGTATGGGGCGGTGACGCAGATTGTGAATTACGTGCAGTTTCCGGCGTTGTCGATTGCGATCACCGCGTCGATTCTCGGGGCGCAGGCGATTGGGGCGGGGCGGTTGGAGCGGATTACACCAATTTTGCGCACGGGGATGTTGATTAATGTGTGTTTGACCGGTGGCTTGGTGTTGTTGGGTTATTTGTTGTCGCACTGGTTGTTGGGGTTGTTCCTGACGGAAGACTCGACCCGGGCGATGGCTGAGCATCTGTTGCACATTATGTTGTGGAGTCTGTTGGTGTTTGGCTTTCAGGCGATTATCGGCGGGATCATGCGGGCCAGCGGCACGGTGTTGGTGCCGATGGCGATTTCGATTGTTTGCGTGTTGGGCGTGCAGTTGCCGGTGGCATATCTGCTGGACGCGAAGTACGGTTTGCAAGGTGTGTGGATGGCGTTTCCGGTGGCGTATTTGGGGATGTTGGCGTTGCAGACGGCGTACTACAAGTTTGTCTGGCAGCATCAGAAGATTGAGCGGTTGGTGTAGTTCGCCGCTCACGACGTCAGTAATAACCGTGACATTGTTTCACCCCCGATTTTTGTGAAAGGACGCTCAAGATCGATGCTCCCGTATATCGCTACCTATTTGTTCATCGCTTTCATTCTGGCGATTATCGATCGCTTCACGGATCGGCCACTTTTTATCCGGACGCACTCAAAGCATTGGCCCTGGAAGTTCAACTACAGCATCCGGTGGTGGGGGGCTCAGGAGTATTGGGCGGCGATCACCTTGGGGTCGGTGTTAGTGCTGTTCATGCTGCTGTTCTGGATCGAATTTGGCGGTTCGCTCAACAAGGATATCGGTCGGTTTTTTCTGGTGGTTATTTGCATCAGCTCGGCCGTGCTCTCCATCCGGCATTTCAATCTCATCGCGAAGTTCAAGGCACACGCCTGGTGGATGACGCTGCTGACAGCATTGATAACGGTGGGGTTTGGTCTTCTCGCCAGTGCCTTTGCCGACTCTTTTATCCTCAACCGCACGCGTATAGACGCGGCGCAGTTTCCCGTTGCCCAGAAAACCCTGACGACGCTGATTCTGGTGTTTTTCTGGGCGAGTTTTGTGACGGTGTTGACCAGTGTCGCAGTGATTGTCGTGTCGTTTTTCATGTCGATAACTACCCCGACCTTCTTTGAGACGCTTAAACGCAACCATTTGGTCGCATCGCATTGGAAGGCCTATGAGCGAGGGGTTCTCGAGAAGCGGCGTTCTTTGATGTTAGCGAGCGTTTTTATAGGGTCCATTTTTACGGTCATGATTGCGTTGATATATTGGGAATACATCCTCCAACATGCCGAAGACGTCATTCAGGAAACCCTGGTGTTTTCCTCGTTTCATCTTCATCCCAGGGATTGTGGCATTCCCGGTCGGCCTCAAGATTCATGGGCGGCATTGGTCAGCGATGGCAAAGCGGTGATCGCCACACCCTCACACCGGGGTTACACGTTCGAAACGCTGCCGTGTCATATGCAATCCGCGCCTGAGGTAAGGAGTGCAATTTTGCAGAGGTTGAAGCTGGACGATTACTTCTGAACCGTCCCCGGCAATGGCTGCTAGGCTTGATAGCACCGCAGGAAACGGACGCCACGATCCTGTGATTCAGGTGCTCCCACTGGCAGGGAAAGATCATGAAAAAGGGCAAACGGATTGTTATTTTTCCATTCGATAATTTGACGGGGCAGGCTACCCAGACGAAGAAAAACTGGACGGCCGCCCGGCGGATAAAACTGGATAAAATCAGGGACATCGAGACGGGAAAAGTTCCTGAGGGGTTCGAGGCTTATAAGTTTTTTCATCTGGGCCAAATTGAAGAGCTCAAGTCAGCGATCGAAGGGTGTACGGGCCCTGAGGATCATATTTATGTGTACGGTCACTGCGCGCCGGGCGTGGATCTGATCGCCAAGGACGTCAATGGCAAGATCGGTCTGGATTCTGTAGGACTTGCGATTTTGTTCGTCAAGAAGTTAGAGCTCAACAAGGCCTTTGCCGGAAAGATAAAGATCTATGCGTGTTTCTCCGGTGTGCCGGATGGGGAGAATAAGTCTTTCGCTGCACGGTTCAAAAGCATCATGACCCGGGCCAAGTACCCCAATTGCCAGGTGGTGGGTTACTCCATGAACTTGAGCGACTATCTGGGTGAACACAAAATGGCTTATCAGGATGATCATCCGAAAGCCAAGGTCGCCGGCGCCATGCTTCAGAAGTTTGAAGCGGGCGAGTTGAGCCAGTCGGAGATCGAAGCGCTCAATTACCCTCGATCAAAATCGGCGCAAGTGCCGATTTAAAGGTTTGAAACCGGTAGTGTTTTCAAGCCATGGGGCGTTTGAATGTGCGCCAGCGAGTAGGGCTTTGCAGTCGCTGGCAATCCATGAAGATGAACCGGGCCGGAAAAGTTGATCGCGGTGAGTATCGCCTGGACTTTCTCGGGATCGGGATCGAACACCTCCAGCGCTATCAGCGTACAACCTCGATCCAGCATGGCACTTGCGGGATGGGGTGTTTGCGACCATTGAATCAACGTGGGCGCTGAGCCGTTCAGGGGCAGGATGCCGTCGGCGGGGATGGTGATTTGCCAGGACAAGGTGCCTCGGGTCATGGGTTCGGGGTTGCCCACGATGTTGCGGCAGGCATCGGGCATGGCTTGGATGTCGTCGGTGCGGGCGACCCAGGTGGCCAGGTGTGGCGGTGCATCAAAATCCAAATCGTCCATGCCAAACCAGCGCGGCCGGCCGGGGCGTTGGGCGGCGGGGTCTATGGCGATCACTTCCAGGTAGACGTCGGGGCCGAGGCGCAGGAGGCGGTTGTGGGTGCCCATGCGTGGGTGCGCGCCGCCGGATTGCAGGTCGACGCCGAGGGCGTGGGTTACGAAGGCGCAGCCAGTGTCGAGGTCGGGGGCGACGATGGCGAGGTGGTCGAGGGTGCTGTTCATGTTCTCCGTGCCTTTTTGGGGATTTGCCTGCCGGGATCAATTGTTGGTTTATACACCGTCCATTGTGGGAGCGGGCTTGCTCGCGAAGGCGGTGTGTCAGTCAATGTAGATGTTGGCTGATACGACGCCTTCGCGAGCAAGCCCGCTCCCACAGGGGATTTGGGGTGTGTTCGGGTTTATGGATTGCCTGCCCAGACGCCGGGGCGGCGCTGATGCCATGGCATTCCCACTTCCAACTGTCCCGCCAGCCGCAACAACACATCCTCCGCACCGAATCGCGCTGCAAACTGCAGGCCGATGGGCAGACCGTGACTGTGCGACATCCCCAACGGCAACGAGATCGCCGGCGTCCCCGCCACGTTGAACACCGGGGTAAACGGCGAGTGGTCAAACACCCGCGCGGTCCATTGCAAACCATCCATGTTTTCCGCGCCCAGGCTGTAGGTGCCCAGGGCCTGGGGCAGGCGCGGCAGGGTGGGTGTCAGCAGCACATCAAAGGCGTCGAACCAACTCGCCACGCTGCGGGCGATGAGGTTGCGCACTTCCAGCGCACCGCCGAACTCGACCGCGCGAGCCTGTTGGCCGAAGGCGTAGCAGGCGAGGGTGGCGGGTTCGAGGGTGGTCAGGTCGATGGGGCGCGAGGTGGCGGTGGCGAGGCCGTCGATCCAGCGGACGAGGGTGGCGCACCAGATGTGCGCGTTGGCTTCGACGAAGGAATCCCACGAGGTGCCGAGCGGGGCGGTGACTTGCTCGACGGTGTGGCCGAGGGCTTCGAGTTCTCGGGCGACGGCGTGGGTGGCGTCGGTGATTTCGGGGGCGAGCGGGGCGCCGTTCCAAGGCGTGTCGAGCAGGCCGATGCGCAATCGTCCCGGGTCGCGGCCCACTTGGGCGAGAAAGCCTTCGGCCGGTGCGGCGGTGTAATACGGATCGCCGGGCGCGCCGCCCTGGACGATGTCCATCAATGCCGCGCTGTCGCGCACGGTTCGCGACAGGCCGAGTTGCACGCCGAATCCGGCAAACACTTCGTCCAGCGCCGGGCCGTTGGACGCGCGGCCGCGTGTTGGTTTGAGGCCGACCAAACCGTTGAAGGCTGCCGGTACGCGGATTGAACCGGCGGCGTCGGTGGCATGGGCAATCGGCACGATGCCAGCGGCGACTGCGGCACCTGAACCGCCGCTCGATCCACCGGCCGATAACCGAAGGTCCCACGGGTTGCGGGTCGGGCCTTGCAGGGCGGATTCGGTTTCGGTGCTGAAGGCCATTTCCGGCGTGGTGGTGCGGCCGAGGGTGGCGAGGCCGGCGGCGTTGAAGCGTTGCATCAGGTACGAGTCGGATTCCGCCACCAGGCCTTGCGCCAGGCGACTGCCCAACTCCACGCGCCGGCCTGCCGAGGTGATGGCCAAATCTTTGATCAGAAATGGCACGCCGGCCAGCGGTCCGGTGCCTTCAGTCACGCTGGGCGACCAGGTTTCGATAACGGCGTTGATCTGCGGGTTGACCCGGTTTACGGCGGCCAACGCCAGTTCGGCCAGTTCTGCCGTGGTGACTTCGCCAGCCGCCACCCATTGGGCGAGGCCGATGCCGTCGTAAGTCGCGTATTCGTTCAAGTTCATGAGCAGTCTCCACTTAAGAGACCCGAGGATAGGGCGCGTACGGTTCGCTGATTAGCCCATAAAAGCGGTATGAAATATGCCGTTGGTGGCACAATCCAGCGATTCCACCATGACAGGCAACGCGATGATCCGGGACTTGAATGACACGCTGGTGTTCGTACGGGTAGTGCGCCTGGGCAGCTTTACTGCGGCGGCCCAGGCCTTGCAGATTCCCAAGACCACCGTCAGCCGCCGTGTACGCGAGTTGGAGCAGGCCATCGGCGTGCAACTGCTGCGCCGCACCACCCGCCAGTTGAGCCTTACCGAGGCCGGGGCGGTTTACTACGAGCAATGCAAGGACATCGCCACGATCTTTGAACACGCCGAACTGGCGG
Source organism: Pseudomonas sp. NPDC096950 (assembly GCF_044762525.1). NCBI lineage: Bacteria > Pseudomonadati > Pseudomonadota > Gammaproteobacteria > Pseudomonadales > Pseudomonadaceae > Pseudomonas > Pseudomonas sp. NPDC096950. The sequence continues at coordinate 437,653 of NZ_JBIWEL010000001.1, forward strand.
TGCATCAGTTGCGCGACGGCCCGCGTGGCTGGTTGCGGGTGACGGTGCCGTACTCGTTCGGGGTCAGTTGGTTTGCGCCGTTGGTGGCCGGGTTTCGGCAGGCGTATCCGGAGATCAAGCTGGAGATATTGGCGTCCCATGTGCCGCTGGATCTGGTGGGGGAGGAGATCGACGTGGCGTTGCGCCTCGGCGCGCTGCCAGATTCGAGCCTGGTGGCGCGGCGGTTGGCCAGTTACGCCACTGGCGTTTACGCCGCTCCGGAATACATGGCGCGTCATGGCCAACCGACCACGCCTGACGAGTTGATTCAGCACCCCACGCTGGTGCTGAATCAGGCGCGCCGCGATGTGGGTTACGTCTGGCCGTTGCGTAAGGCGGGCGTCAAGTTGCGCAATTATCGGGTTGAACCGACGATCATCGCCAACGACCCGGCGCTGTTGAAGGATGCGTTGCTGGCCGGTGAAGGGCTGAGTCTTGGCATGGATCGGAGCATGCGGATTGATGTTGAGGCGGGGCGGTTGTGCAGGGTCTTGCCCGAATGGATCGGCCCGCCGCAGGATCTGAATGCGGTGACGGCGCGGGAGCATTTGCCATCGCCCAAGGTGACGGCGTTTATCAACTATTTAAAGGGGAAAATGTCCGGGTCGGAAATTTCCCACGACTGGACAGAGTGATAGCGAATTAGTAGCCTCGGACCGTTTTCACAATTGACCAGGGAGGTCTATTGCACATGGCGACTCGAGGCAGAGAGCTATACCGACATTTTGATTCCGCCAAAAACCTGCTTTACGTAGGCATCTCGCTGAGCACCGTTTCCAGGTTGTCGCAGCACCGCCGGTCATCCCGCTGGGCCGACGAAATTGCTTCCATCGAGATAGAACGGTTCCCCAATCTGGCATTGGCGGCTGAAGCCGAAAAGCACGCGATCATTGTCGAAAACCCGAAGTGGAACCGGGCACACAAGCCGTTTCAATCGCCTAAACCGTCACCGAAAAAAAGCCGCCGGAATGCCTGGAAATCCAAGTCGCTGAATTACCCGTTCGATGTGTCCAATGTGGCGCATTGTTTGCGGGAAACCACCGCGCTGGTTGCCCGCACGGTTGCACTTTCTCAACATATTCGCCTGAGTGGCGGCGCTGAGACGGACACGTTTGTCAGCCTGGTTCTGACGATGAGAGAAGGGGTGAACTCCGATGAGTTGCGCCTGCATGAGCTGTTTAACGCGCAATCCCCCGAAACAGCACCGAGGCGGCGCTTCCGAATGATCACCCAAGCCACATGCCATGCGCCCGGCACGCAGGTTGATCAGTGCGAATTCACCCTGATTACGCCCGATTGGCTGTTTAGGCTCTGTGAAGAGAGTTTGGGGCGGCGAGAGGATTATGATCGGGCGTTTGAGCGGGATATCCGGCCGGCGATTGCTGAATTTACCCGTTTGTTTGAATCGCTGGAGATCGATAGCGATTGAGTGCGGCGACGGGTTTGTATCCTTCAGGCCAGCGCCAGTGGAATAAACAGCGGTTATTTGCTTTAGTCCACTTATCGCTGGCCAACACGCGCGATGCCCAATCATAAAAAGCCTGACCGGAGAATCTCATGCGCTTTCGGTTCCCGCGCTGCGCCGCAATCGCTGCCGCCATGGTCTTCGCTTCATGCGCTCAAGCCGTTGAGTACAACCAGGTCAACCCAGCCGCCAGCCAGATCAGCTTTACCTACAGCCAGTTTGGCTCGCGGGTGTATGGCACGTTCAGCCAGTTCGAAGGCACCCTCGATTTCGACACGCAAAAACCCTCGGCGGCCCATGCGGCGCTGAGTATCCAACTCGCCAGCATCGACGCAGGCAGCAGCGATGCCAATACTGAACTGCAAAAGCCTGCGTGGTTCGACACGGCCACTTACCCGCTCGGGGTTTTCAAATCCACCAGCGTCAAGGCCCTGGGCGACAACCGCTATCTGTTTACTGGCGATCTCACCCTCAAAACCATCACCCATCGCGTGGAGGTTCAAGTCCAGTTGAAGCCCGAAAGCGGTATCGGCGTGTTCGTCGGCGAATTCGCGCTCAACCGGGATGACTTCAAAATCGGCGAGGGCGAGTGGGCGGATGGCGTGGTGTCCAAAGACATCAACATCCGCTTTCGCATCGTTGCGCCAGAACAATAACCTGCCTGCGGCCAACCCCAATCCCCTGTGGGAGCGAGGCTTGCCCGCGAAGAGGCCGGTACATTCAGTATTGATGTCGACTGACACACCGCTTTCGCGAGCAGGCTCGCTCCCACACTGGATCGCTGACTAACGCAGCATTTGCGGCCAACCCCAATCCCCTGTGGGAGCGAGGCTTGCCCGCGAAGAGGCCGGCACATTCAGAATGGATGTTGGCTGACATACCGCTTTCGCGAGCAAGCCCGCTCCCACATTGAATCTCTGGCTAACGCAGCATTCGCGGCCAACCCCAATCCCCTGTGGGAGCGAGCCTGCTCGCGAAGAGGCCGGCACATTCAGAATGGATGTCGACTGACACACCGCTTTCGCGAGCAAGCCCGCTCCCACACTGGATCTCTGGCTAACGCAGCATTTGCGACCAACCCCAATCCCCTGTGGGAGCGTGGCTTGCCCGCGAAGAGGCCGGAACATTCAGCATTGATGTTGACTGACACACCGCTTTCGCGAGCAAGCCCGCCCCCACATTGAATCTCTGACTAACGCAGCATTCGCGGCCAACCCCAATCCCCTGTGGGAGCGAGCCTGCTCGCGAAGAGGCCGGTACATTCAGAATGGATGTCGACTGACCCACCGCTTTCGCGAGCAGGCTCGCTCCCACACTGGATCTTCAGTGGACGCATTATTTGTGATCCACCCCAATCCCGGGCAGCCATATATCAAGGTGCCACTACACAATCCCTTCCAACTGCTACGCTTCCCCGTGCAAAACCCGAGTTGAACGCAACAATCTGCATGGAGGCAGGCTGATGGTGATCAAACGTATTGCCGATACAAGTGTGCAAGCAGTTCCTGAACTGTTCGTTCGTGAAGAAGTGGAGCGTGTACTGGCGCAGCTCCTGGCGAGTCCATTGTTCGCCAAGTCGCGGCGGATGGGCGGCTTGCTGCGTTTTCTGGTTGAACACGACCTTCAATTTTCGAACATCTCCCTCACCGAGCATGCCATCGGCATCGCCGTGTTTCGGCGTGATCCAGCGATGTATTGTACCGGCGACGATCCGGTGGTGCGGGTGCAGGTCGGTCGATTGCGGCGCAAGCTCGCCAGTTATTACGCCACGCTCGGCCAACATGACCTGGTGCGTCTGAGCGTACCAGCCGGCAGTTATCGCATGGCTTACGAACGGCACCGGCCCAAAGTGGCCAGCCACCAAAATCCGGTCCTGCAACTTCGGCCGTTTACCTGCATCACCCATGATGGCCGCGACTTTACCCGTGGCTTGTGCGAAGAGTTGAGCTGATCAACGCGATGGGGCTCAGGCCGAGTATGCAAACGGTTCCAGGAAAATCTGCGGCTCAATCCAAAGCCTCAAACCGTACGGGATGACGGAGTAACCATCGTATCGGCCAGTAAACGTATTCGCTGCCGCAAATTCGATAAACCGGCCGCGCTTATCGTCCACGACTCTGATTCCAGGGCAATCGAGCATCGAGTAGCGAATGATCGGGTTTGGCAATGGAGCGGCCCATAGTTTCACTTCCACGTCGGCATTGAATTGCCAAATGGTCAGTTGCAACCGAACGGGACCTTGTTCGACGGTGTATCGGTGCGAAATTCCCGATTCTTCTTCGAGGGGAATCACTCCGAGTACGTTGAACAGGTCGAACAGGTCCCAAATCAGTGGGGGCATGACGTTATCCTTGGCGGGTCATTTGAGTGTTGATCGCCGGCTCAGTAAAACCGATCCTCTTCCTTCATCGCATAAATCCGCCCCAGCGTCCTGAACGAAATCCCCAGAAACAACAGTGCCAGCAACACGCCGCCGGTCATGATGTAGAAGCCCGGACGATTACTCTCTACCAGGCTGGCGATGCTGTTTTTCTCTGGCAACCAGCGTGAGTACAGCAGAGGAATAGGCCCACCGGTTTCATAGTGGGCGTTTTGGGCGTAGCGCTCATCGACGTATTCCGCTTCGTGAGCCCGGCCTTTGTCATCGGTGTAGGTGTAGTGGATGACCTTGCCGTCGCGGTTCATCGGGATGTCGTCCAGTTGCGTGACGGTGCCGGTGGTTTCGATGGCGCCCAACTTCAGGGCTGCATACAAAATGCCTTCGCCGCGAGCCATGCTGGCCAGGAGCAAGACTACGCAGCAGGCGACGGTCAACAGGATCACGCGGTTGAACAAATGGTCTTTTTCGGCTTCGCGGGGGTAATACATCTGACGGTCCTTCGCAGCTTGGATTGGCTAGAGCAAATCGGCTGCGAGAGTAACAACTTTAGGTTTCGCGCGGTTTGAAGATGACGCGCCCGCCGCCAATCCCCCTGTGGGAGCGGGCTTGCTCGCGAAGGCGGAGTGTCAGCCGACATCAATGTTGGATGTACCGGCCTCTTCGCGGGCAAGCCACGCTCCCACAGGGTTTAGCGTGGATTGGTAATTGTGTGCTCGCCACCACCCCCTGTGGGAGCGGGCTTGCTCGCGAAGACGGAGTGTCAGTCGACATCGATGTTGGATGTACCGGCCTCTTCGCGAGCAAGCTGTGCTCCTACCGGACAGTCAGTTGATTCGTGACCTTGGCCACATCCAGCAACCGGTGCATCCGCAGTGCATCTTCGAACGTCGCCGCCGCGTGGGTGCCGTCCGCCAGGTCTTGCGCAAACACGTGATACAACTCCGCCAGTTCCAGCACGGCCGACGGCAATCCCGATTCAGGCAAGCGCTGGTAACTGTCCGGCAACGGCAGGATTTGCAGCGGCAGGTCATCACCGTGGGCGCCTTCGATCACATAGTCGTCGCCCACGCCGCCGAAGGCTGAGCGGTTGGTGATTTTCAGGTCGCCCTGGTCGCCGGTGATGTCGATTTGCACGCCGGAGCCGTTACGTTTGCCGCCCTCGATATGGATCGAAATCACTGCGCCGTTTTCCAGCAAGCCATTGAGCACCAGTTGATCCGGCGCGGTGCTGTCCAGCACTTCGCCGGTTTCGATGAGGGTGACTTTCGGAAACTGACTGACCATCAACCCCGACACACTCAGCGGCCAACCGGTGGCGGTGAACAGCATGTCGAGGAAGTGCCCGGCGTAGATGGACACGATGCTGGAGAAATTTTCTTCAGGCGCGGTCCAGCGCAGGGCATTGGCACGCAGGGCCTGGAAATAATGGGTACTGACGTGCATCCGCACCGAGCGCAACTGGCCGACATACCCTTGCTGCAACAAGTCATGCAGATAGCGGTTATGCGGCGCATGGCGGCGTTGCAGGCCGACGATGTGGCGCACACCAGCGTCTTTGGCCAAGTGCACCAATTGCTCGGAAGCGGCGGTGGTCGTGGTCAGCGGCCATTCGCAATAGACGTTTTTGCCGGCAGCAATGGCGGCGCGCACGGTTTGTTCGTGCTGGGGCGCGGTGTTGAGCACCACCACCAGGTCGACCTCGGGGTTATTCACCAAGGCGTCGAGCGAGTCAGCGACTTGCGGAATCTCGTATTCGCTGGCCGCTGCTTCAGCACGTTCGCGGCGTTCGCTGTACACCGCTTGCACATTGTATTGCGGCAGCAGGGCGAGCACGCGCAAGTGACCGTGGCGGGCCCAGGTACCCACGCCGACGATGCCGACGCGAATGGGGGTGTTTGAAGGGGTCATAGGTTTAGCCTCGTGAGTGGATAGCAGACAAGGCACAGACTAGGGAGCACAGCCCTCAAGAAAAACAGGGCGCACGGCCGAACTCTTTGGACAGAAACGGCGCTAATGCACAGGCCAGAGCGGTTGATTGCGGAGCGATCGATCCACAGTGATCGGAGCCCTGCACCGTTTTTCCGCGTCGGCTCGCTCCCTACCATGGCTCCACTTCTGACTGTGGAGCTTCCCCTCATGAACGATATGCACGCTATACCGGCCACCCCGGCGCTTGCGCTTGAGCCACCCTCTACAATGCGCGAATGGCTGTCGGTGGCTTCGGTCGCCCTCGGCGCCTTTGCGTTTGTCACCACCGAATACCTGCCGGTGGGCATCCTGCCGCAAATCGCCAACAGCCTGGGCATCACCGATGGCGTGGCGGGGCTGATGGTGACCGTGCCGGGCATCGTCGCGGCGATCTCCGCACCGGCGATCATGCTCGGCGCCGGGAAGATGAATCGCCGGCATCTGCTGCTGTTATTAACGCTGTTGCTGGTGGCTTCCAACCTGGTGTCGGCTATGGCGCCGTCGTTGCCAATCATGTTGCTGGGACGAGGACTCTTGGGTGTCGCGCTGGGCGGTTTCTGGGCGGTGGCGATTGCGGCGGCCGGGCGTTTGGTCAGTCAATCAAAAGCCGCGAAAGCCACCGCGCTGATCTTCGGCGGCATCACCCTGGCGACGGTGCTCGGAGTGCCGTTTGGCACGTTTGTCAGCACGTTGTTTTCCTGGCGGGTGTCGTTCGCGGCCACGGCCGGGTTGGCGTTGCTGACGTTACTGGCGCAGTGGCTGACCTTGCCATCGCTGCCATCGCGCGAAGGTTTGCAAGTGCGCGCATTGCTGGGGTTCCTGGCGCGCAGTAACGCCCGGCGCAGCATGCTGCTGTTGGGCACGGTGGTCGCGGCTCACTTCACGGCCTACACCTACATTGCGCCGTTCCTTGCAAACGAAGCCGGTTACTCACCGAGTGCGATCACCGCGATTCTGCTCGGCTTCGGTCTGTTGGGCATGCTCGCCAACTTCGTCATGGCTGGCAGCATCGTCCGGCATCTGCGCCTGTCTTTGGGGGCGGTGGTGGTGTTGATGGTGATCGCGCAACTGGCGTTGCCTGCCTTACACGGCTGGGGCGTGGCATTGGCGGTACTGGTTTGGGGCGTTGCTTATGGCGCGATTCCGCTGGGCGTGAGCACCTGGATGCAACTGACGTCGCCGCAATTGCCGGAAGCCAGTTCCGCCATGTTGGTGACCACGTTCCAGGTGGCGATCGCCTCGGGTTCGCTGTTCGGCGGCTTGATGGTCGATCACGCTGGCGTGTCGTCGGCGCTGTGGCTGGGCGCCGGTATCGGTGTGCTCGGGTTGGCGGTGATGCTCAGTTTCGGCCTCAGCAAAGCCCCGATTGCCGAGGCCCTGCAACGCTGATTCAAACCTTCAAGATGTTGTCTTTGAAAAAATCGATCAGCACCCGCAGCCTCGGTGCGGTCTGCTTCGATGCAGGCCAGAGCATCCACAGGTTGCCGGTGTGGTCGGTATAGTCCGCCAACACCACCTTCAGCCTGCCATCGGCCAATGGCTGACGGATTGAAAAATCCGGCAGGCAGGCAATCCCCACCCCATCCAGCGCCAGATACGTCAGCGGATCCATCGTGGTGCAAGCCATGGCCTTCGATAGATTCGGCTCGATGTGCGTCTCGCCAATCCGTAGTGGCCAGCGTTCGATCATTCCCGTCGCCGGAAACTTGTGCAGCAGGGCCACGTGGTTGATCAACTCGTCCGGGTGCATCGGTTCGCCATGGCGTTCCAGGTATTCCGGCGATGCCACCAGCTGCAACTGATAGCCACCCAACTTGCGCGCCATCAGCCGCGAATCCTGCGGCGCACCGGTGCGGATCACCGCATCGAACCCTTCCTCGATCACGTCCACCATGCGGTCGGACATGTCCACGTCCAGCTCGATATCCGGGTAGGCGCGCATGAACCCGGCCAGCACCGGCATGATCAGCACGTTCTGAATCGGCACGCTGATGCGTACCTTGCCCTTGGGCGTGGCGGACAATTCCAGCAGTTCCATTTGCGCGGCTTCCACTTCGCTGAGGATGCGCTTGCAACGGTCCAGGAACAGCTCGCCTTCGGTGGTCAGGGTGACGCTGCGGGTGCTGCGATGGAACAGCCGCACGCCCAGGCGTTCTTCCATGCGCGCCACGCTTTTTCCCACGGCCGAAGAGGAGATTTCCAACAGGCGCCCGGCTTCGGTGAAGCTGCGGGTTTCGGCCACCTGAATGAAGGCCGTGATACCGCTGAGGCTGTCCATCATGGGAGGTGTGCTCGAGGCAGGAGGGTTGAAGCAGAGTAGAGGCGGGCGGGGGATTTGCAAAGGGGCAGGCAGGGAAACCGAGGTGCCTCATTCGCGAGCAAGCCCGCTCCCACACCGGATCTGCGTCGAACACACGTTCTGTGTTCGCTGAAGATCAAATGTGGGAGCGGGCTTGCTCGCGAAGCGGGCCTGACATTCAACGCAAGGGTCGGATCAAATCAGGCACTTTGTTGATAAAACGGATAATCCGTAAACCCAACCTCGGTACCGCCATAAAACGTATCCCGGTCATAAGCATTCAACGGCCGACCGTGACGAATACGCTCAGGCAAATCCGGGTTGGCAATAAAGTCGCGACCGAACGCCACCAGATCCGCATCACCCGCCCGCAAGATCTGCTCGGCAGACTCGGCGGTAAAGCCACCGGCCGCGATGATCAAACCGTCGTAATGCCGACGAATCAACTGCGCCGCCACCGGGTTCTGGTCCTTGCTCTCATCGATCGAATTGCCCAACACCCGCGGCTCGATCAAGTGCAGATACGCCAGTTTCAACGGCGCCAGTTGCTCGGCGACGTACACAAACAATGCTTCAGGATGGCTGTCCTTCATGTCTCCGAACGTACCGCTTGGGCCGAGGCGCACGGCGACACGCTCACTGCCCCAGACCGAAATCACTGCGTTGGTGATGTCCAGCAGAAACCGCGAACGCTTGGCGATGGTGCCGCCATAGGCGTCGGTGCGGCGGTTGCTGCCGTCCTGCAAGAACTGGTCGATCAGGTAACCGTTGGCACCGTGGATTTCCACGCCGTCACAACCGGCGGCCAGGCCCCGTTGCGCGGCGCTGCGGAAATCTTCCACCAGTGCTTCGACTTCCGCTTCGCTGAGTGCGCGATGCGGCGTGCTCGGCACCCAACCGCTGACGGTGCCACCGGTTGCGCGCCGTTGGGCTGCATGTCGCTGTGGGATTGGCGACCGGCGTGGAACAGTTGCAGGAAAATCTTTCCACCCTTGGCATGCACCGCCTCGGTGATGGCTTTCCAGCCAGGAATCTGCGCATCGTTGTACAGGCCCGGCGAGCCGAGGTAACCGTTGCCGGTGGTGGACACGACCGTGGCTTCGGAAATGATCAAGCCGCCGTCGGTGGCCCGTTGCGAGTAGTACTCGGCCATCAGCGCACCCGGCAAGTCGCCGGGCTCGGAACGCATGCGGGTCAGCGGTGCCATGACCACGCGGTGGGTGAGATTGTGTGGGCCGATCTGGATCGTGGAAAGCAGGGTAGGGTGATTCATGGTGACCTCCGGTAAGTGATGGAGGCCACCTTAGGCGGATTGCCTGAGGGGAAAAACGGGCCGGCGATCCGCTCTATTTGGACCGATTGATCCGTAATCGATGGGCGCCCGGTCCACATTGCATGGACCGGGCGTCAAACGAGGTGACTTCAATGCGCCGCTATCGGCGCCGTGACTGTCTTGCCGAGCGCCGAACTGACGGTGATCGTCGGGTTCGGTGTCGGACCATTGCCGGTGGTCGTGACGGACACCCTCCAGCGCGCACCCGTGCCGGTCGGCGTGAGGGTTGCGGTCCCCAGGTTCAGCGGTCCGCCGGTAGTCGTCGCAGTCACGGTGATGGTGTTGCCCGTCCCTCGCGAGGTCGTCCCGGCGATGTCCCAGGTGTTGCGGTTATTGCTGCGGGTGGTGACGGAAGCGCTGGTCACTTGCAGGTCTTCGTTGACGGTTGCCGTAGCCGCGACGGATACCGACACTGTTGCCGGGTTTTCCGAGACGGCGTCCTTGGCGTCACTGGCGTTATAGGTGAAGAGTGCGGTGAACGGCGTAGCGACCACGGCCGGTGGTGTGTAGATCACCCGCACGCCGTCGGTGCTGACTGTGCCCTGGCCGGAATCCGGCTGGCTCAGGCCCACCACTTTGAGCGGCAGGTTGCCGTCGGGGTCGGTGTCATTGGCCAGCACGTTAATGGTCAGCGGCAGGCCATTGTTGCTGGTGGCGACGTCAGGGTTGGCCACAGGTTTCTTGTTCTGGCCTTCGTGATCATCATCTTGATCGCCGGTGCGGAAGGTTGGCAGTGCGGCGGAGTTCACATAGGTGACGCCGTCCCAACCCGGCAGCGGCGTTGGCATCAACTGGAACTGGCCGGGATGCTCGACATCCCAACGCAGCAGCATCGAAGAGTCCTCGTGCTGGGTATTGTGGCAGTGCTCCATGTACGTGCCGGCGAACTCGCGGAAGTGGATAGCCATTTCGACATCCACCGAACTGTCGATCCCTTCGCCGATGCGATAGACATCCTTGCGCGCGCCTTTCTCCCACTCCGGCGGCGGCTTGCCGTCGCGGCTGAGGATGACCCCTTCTTCAAAATGCACGTGCACCGGGTGGTTCCAGCCGTTGCCGCCGTTCTTGATTTTCCAGACTTCAAGCGTGCCGTCGCCGGAGAACCCGGCATCGGTCGGGCCGTTGGCCAATTGCGGCGCGGCGCTGAGCCGGCGCGGGTCCATGTTGTAGCCAAAACCGCCATCCGTCTTGACGGTCCAGGGCGCTTCATCGGTGCCGTCGGAGCGACCGAAAATGAACTCGCGGTGCCGCGCCACTTTCAGTTTCGCCTGGTCGTTCGCGTTGTCGCGATCGATGGTCAGCGGGATCATGACCTTGCCGGCGGGTTTACCCGGTTTAGCCGGTTCGTACGCGACCGGGTCCATGCTTTGATCCTGGCCGGAATAGGGCATCACCAGCAGTTGCAGGAATTTCCCCACCGTCGGGTCGCCCTTGTCCCATTGCGGGCCTTTGCTGGTCTGCTTGATCACCGCTTTGTATTTTTCTGACAGCACGTCGGCCAGCGACAGTTCGTTTTTCTCCGGCCCCTTGCCGGTCTTGTGCTCCAGCAGGTTGACGAAGTACAGCTTGTCGCCGGTTTTGATCCCGTTTTTCGCGAAGTTGACAATGATGTCGTAGCGCTCGGCGATGCCCTGTGTCGGCAGGATTGCATTGTGGTCCTGCCGATCACCGTCGCCATCCAGGTCCATGCTGCCGTCAAAGGGCACGGCGTGTTCCATGATGTTGCCGTCGTTGCCGATCAGGTGGAACGGCACCCGGTTGTAGGACACTCCCGAGCCTGCCGGCCCCGGAAACTCGCCGCCATTGCCGCTGATTTCACGCACCAGGGCCATTTTGAAATAGCGCGACACCGAACCGTTGAGGATGCGAAAGCGATAGCTGCGCGCCCGCACTTTCAGGCGTGGTTGATATTGCCAATTGACCAGGATCTGATCGCCGAGAAAGCCGTCGGTATTGAACGGGTTGAACCACAACTGGCCGTTTTCGTCCCAGGCTTTGTCAGCGACCACCAGGTTGACGTCGTAGTCGCGGTTGCCCCACGGCAGCGCCGAACCGCTGGGCAAGCGCAGGTTCACGCCATCCTCGAGCGCTTCGTTACCGCGATCGAGGGCGCTGTAGTAGTTCATCATCACCGCGTTGCCCTTGTAGACGTTCTGCGCGGTGAAATCGAGCATGTGGTCGTGGAACCAGTGGGTGCTCATGGTCTCGCGCCAGTCGCCACGGATCTTGATGCTGCCGTGGTCGCAGGTCTTGAGGCCGGGGTTGGCGTCGTTGACGTACAGGGTTTCGCCCGGTGCACAAGGGAATGCTGCGCGCGGGTCCTGCGCCGTGGTGTTGATCGTGTCGTAGCCGGCCAGTTGCAGCGGCCAGCGATAATCGTAGTACTGCCCCGGAAAGAAGAATGCGTTGGCATAGCCGTCGCTTTCCGCGGGGGAATGACCGTTGTGTTCGTGGGTGCTGATGGTGTGCAGGCCAAAACCGGCGTTGGCCGACGGGTCAATCGGCAGGGCGTTGTAGTGACGCATCAGCAGCGGTTGGCCGTAGCGGACCATCAGCAGTTTGGGCGGCACGGTGCCGTCGAACGTCCACAGCGAGTTGTGGTTTTGCAACGGCATTTTCGAATGGAAACGCACGTCGATGCCTTTAGTGGTGCCGGCGGTTTCCGGGATGTCCGAGGTTTGGTAGTAGAGCCCGCCGGGCGCGAATTCACCGGCAGCGTAGTTGTGCAATTGTTTGCGGTCGCGCAGGCCCTGGTTGGTCCGCGCGCCCATTTGCACGGTCTTGTATTGAACCTGCGGGTAAAACTCGTTCCAGCGCTGGTGCGACCAGCCTTTTCCCGGTGGCCGACCCTCGGCGGGCGAACCGACCGGGTGGCGGTTGAGGAAGGCTTCGATCTGCGCCTTCCAGGGGTTGCGGTCCAGCACGTTGGAAAACTGCGACGGGAACGGAAACAACCCCGGCTGGCGCATGAATGCTTCCATCGCGGCACTCGACGGACCACTGCGGGCGACGTTGTTCGGGTCCTGCTGGGGCGCCGGCCCGGTGGTGGGCACCGGGAATGTCAGGAGCGGCGGCGGGGTGGTCGGGTCGAGTTTTTCCGGACCGAATTCTTCAAACAGCAGCAGTTGCTGGGTAAACGGTTCGGCCCCGAACAAGGGGCTGGGTTTACCGTTAGTGGGGAAGTTGAACGAGGTCTGCACGCTCGGTGGCAGCACGTTGTCAGCCCGCGGCGTGTCCCTGTCGCCGAATACGCCGTTGGGCAGGGCGATGGCGCCCTGATTGGCCTCCGGCAAGAGTCCCAGCGCATCCAGTGCGGCTTTTGGGTCGGCCGGGGGATTGGCATAGGCCGAGGGATCCGTCGGTGGCGGTTGCCCGACATCATCAAGCGGTGCAGCGCTGACCGTGGCCAGGCCGAAAGTGATGAGCATGGCGGAAGCGACACCCGAACCCAGCAAACAGTTGGGCAAGCGGTGCTCCGATGCTGGGCTTTTCATTTTTTTCCCCTTGCGTCAGGCCGGCACAGCGATAGCAGCCATCACCAAGTGGCGAGGGCAGTCGGTGCGTCGTTGAGGAACAAGGCAAAAGTCGCGCCATGGGGTGATTTCTTGTTTAAATCGTTTGTTAATCAATGGGTTGAATTGTTTTCTGTTTGTGTAAGAAGGCCGGTTTCACTGGGGAAATCCCTCAGTTTCGGGGAATGACCCCAGCGCGCGTTATGATGGCCGGGCTCGCGACGCATTCTTCACGTCACGGGTACGCCTTAACCGTCGGAGTCAGCCGCGCAATGCCCCAGATCAGCCATTTCAAAACCCCGTGCCCCGAGCACATCACCAGCCAGATCCTGCAACTGGTGGTCGACAACCTGACCGACATCAGCGCCGTGGCGCTGCCGCCGAGCAACCTGCTGTACAACGTGTACCAGTACGCAATCGGCTATGAGGTTCACCTTTATCTGGAGGCGTTGAACGGGGCCAAGGGCATTGCGGTCGAGTTGATCGTGGCCACGGACGTGGACGATCCGGAAAAGGTCATCGGTTTCGTGCTGTACCTGCCGGTCAAGGACGATCCCGAGGCGTGTGGCGTGGCTTATATGGCCGTCGCTGCCAGCCATCGCGGCCAGGGCATCGCCCGGACGATGCTGCGGGAAATGGTCGGACGCTATCCACACGCCGAACTGAGCTGCAGTGTTGGCAAAGTCGCGTATTTCGAGGTGATGGGCTTCCAGGTGTTGGGTGTGCGCGGAACTCAAGTTTTGATGAACACCCGCGATTACGGCACGGATGGCTTGATGGCGGTGCTGGACACGGCTCCGATCTACAGCTCCCTGGAAGTGCGACAGATTCATACGTATCTGCTGCAAAGGAACGGCAAGCGGGCGATGACCGATGCCGAGAAACAGCGGGACCGGCATCTGGACCAACTGACGCGCAAGGCGAATGAATTTGTGCGGGAGCGGTTGGGGGATGAGGCGGTGCCGGCCATGACGCCTCGGCTGCGGTTGGTCTAACCCGGCTCAACCCAACACAGAAGATTCCCTGTGGGAGCGGGCTTGCTCGCGAAGGCGGTGGATCAGTCAATAGATATGTCGACTGACACAACGCCTTCGCGAGCAAGCCCGCTCCCACAGTTGAAGATTATGAAAGCTTCACGTTCATGGTAATCCGCGCCGTGAACACCTTCTTGCCCTCGGCATCGTGAACATCCACCGGCACGATCTTGTCGCCACCCGTCAGCCAGTCAACCGCCTCCCCGTTGGCCACCGCCGTCACATCAGTCTTGGCCTTCGCCAGGTACTCGACCGTCATCCCTTTCGGAATCCAGCGTGCGCCTTCGGGAATCGAAACGTCGGTCATTGTCCCGGCGGCCAGTTCCGCGGCATTGCACATGGCAATCGCGTGCACGGTGCCCAAGTGGTTGGTGATCTCCCGGGAAAACGGCACCTGCACGCTCGCATAACCTGGACGCAGTTCCGACACCAGCGGGTTGATGGTGCTGAAGTAGGGCGCCACCTTGCAGGCCATTTGGCTGAATGCTTCGGGGCCGGCGCTGGTGAACATGCTGAGAAACTGGTTCATGTTGAAGCCTCTTGAAAGGTCGTTTTACAGAATGATGTTCCGTAACAGAATAATGTTCTGTAACGGAACAGTATTCTGTCGAAAGGAAATCTGTCAACCTAGCGCGACTTATCCGTGGGCAACCGCCTGTCTTATCGTTGATTTTTTGAGCCTGTGTTCAGCATGGAAACCGCAGATTTACTCGAGCGCTGCTACCCCGGACGAAGAGCCGAACTCAAGCGCGACATCTTCAGAAAAGCCCTAAGGCTGTTTAACGAACAGGGGATCGAGGCCACGACCATCGAGATGATTCGCGCCGAATGCGATACCAGCGTCGGCGCGATCTACCACCATTTTGGTAACAAGGAAGGCTTGGTGGCTGCGCTGTTTTTCACCGCGCTGGATGATCAGGCGCAGCTTCGCGACCAATACTTGGCCGACGCCGGCACCACGCAGGAGGGGATTTACGCGCTGGTGCACAGCTATGTGGACTGGGTCGATAACCAACCCGAGTGGGCGCGGTTTCAGTACCACGCGCGATTTGCCGTGACCAAAGGACCGTTCAAGGATGAACTGGCCACCCGCAACAAAACCCGCAACCGCACGCTGTGGGAATGGCTGTCAGCCCCGGACCGGGGCGATGAGTTGAAAGGTGTGCCGGCCGAGTTGATGCTGTCGCTGATCATCGGCCAGGCGGACAGCTACTGCCGGACCTGGTTATCGGGCCGGGTGAAGGGCCGCCCGATGGTCTACAGAGACATGCTGGCGGAAGCGGCGTGGCGATCGATTTCCACGGGCGCAACCGGCGACCAATGAAAATCTCCCAACTGTAGAAAATCCCCCTGTGGGAGCGGGCTTGCTCGCGAAAGCGGTGGGTCAGTCAATAGATATGTCGACTGACACGACGCCTTCGCGAGCAAGCCCGCTCCCACAGGGGATAGTGGTGGCGTCAGATATTGCGCGTTGTTCTCTCGACCATCGCCTTGATCGTTTCGAACAGTTCTTCCTGCGCCTGCCCAGCAGTAATTTCCCCCGTCGCCGCCGCGTTCGACAAGGCCTCCGCTGCACCCAGCATCGCCCGCAGACTCGCGGGTCTGATCGTGTTTGCTCCAGCGAAAGGCTGCAAGACGTCCTGGCATTTGTTGAGGAAAATCGCCTCGTACTCGCGCTTGATTTTCTCCAGTTCCGGCGAACTCGCCAGCGCGGCAATCACCCCGGAAATTTCGTTGCCCTGGGTCAGCACGCACGCCACATAGGACGACGCAATTATCCCGGCGGTGCTGTCCAGAGTCGGTTCGCAGGTCAGCAACGCGGCGTCCATGATCGCGGTCTGCCGGGCGTCGAAATCCTGGTACAACGCCGCCAGCAAACCCGAGCGCGTGGTGAAGTGGTCATAGACCACCGGTTTGGTCACGCCCGCCAGTTCGGCGAGGCGCCCGAGGGTCAACGCATCCGTACCTTCCTCCCTGACCATCTGCCAGGCGACATCCAGTAATTGGCGTTGGCGGTCCTCGCGGGACAGGCGGCGACGGGGTTGTGGTGTGGAATCCTGCTCGGTGTTTTCGGTGCTTGACATGACTATGTACCAAAAGTAACTTACTGATCGTAACTTACCAAGAGTATATAAGGTCCGCCCTGTGCTCTCAATCAGGAGTTTCAGCATGCACGCACTGATCGTCGTGGCTCATCCCAATCCCCAATCGCTCACCCACAGCCTCGCCCGGCAAATCGCCGAAGGCCTGACCTCCGCCGACTCCAGCAACACCTATGAAATCGCCGACCTCTCGGCCCAAGGCTTTGATCCACGGTTCGGCACGGCAGACATGGCCGTTCACCATCGCGAAGCGCCGCCGCCCGCCGATGTCCTCGCCGAACAGGCCCGGATCGAGCGCGCCGATGCGTTGGTGCTGGTCTATCCCGTTTTCTGGTGGTCGATGCCGGCGCTGCTCAAGGGCTGGATTGACCGCGTGTTCTCCAATGGCTGGGCGTTCGACTTCAGTCTGGACAAGCCATTCGTACAGAAGCTGGGTCACTTGCGGGTGCATCTGGTCGGCGTGGGCGGCGCCGATGCCGGGTCGTTTACGCGACATGGTTACGACGAGGCGATGAAGACCCAGATCGACCATGGCATCTTCGAGTACTGCGGTGCGCGGGTGGTCACGTCCGAACTGTTGCTGGACTCGGAAACCCAGGCGCCACAGGTCCACTTGAAGACAGCGCGGACCCTGGGCCGAAAACTCTTCAAATCATCTGAAGTAACCGAGACCGTGTGAGCACCACCGATCCCCCCCCCTGTGGGAGCGAGCCTGCTCGCGAAGGCGGAGTGTCAGTCGACATCGAGATTGACTGACCCACCGCCTTCGCGAGCAGGCTCGCTCCCACAAGGGGATTAGTGGTGTTTAAACTGGCCCCGGCCAACCCGCCTGGCGCAAGGCTTTGAGCAACGTCGCGGCATCCAGCCCCGGCACCGCATGGCCATTGCCCTCTGCGGTTTCACCCGCCAGCAACGCATTGATGATCGCTTCTTCCACCGCTTCGGTGGCGGCGAGGAACAGTTCGCTGATGTGGTCGTTGTTGACCATGCGCAGGTTGTCGCAGGTCGGCGCTTTCTTGCTTTCATAAGCGGCGGGTGGCACGTCGTTGCCGGTGGAAAAGGCAATGAAGATGTCGCCGCTGTGATCTTCATTACCACCGCCGGTGCGGGCCAGGCCCAGGCTGGCACGTTGCGCGAGGCGGGTGCACTGGTGCGGCAGCAATGGCGCATCGGTGGCCAGGCAGACGACGATCGAACCCATGCCTGGATGCGGCAGTGACGCTTTGAGGAATGGAGAGTCGGCCTTTTCCATATAGCGCCCGACGGGGTAGCCATCGACCCGCAATTCGTGGCGAATCCCGTGGTTGGCCTGGACGATGGCGCCCACCGTCCAGCCACCCTGGGCGCCGATCAGGCGCCGGGACGCGGTGCCGATCCCGCCCTTGAATTCATGGCAGATCATGCCGCTGCCGCCACCGACATTACCCTCGCTCACCGGGCCGCCTACCGCCGTGCGCAAGGCTTCGGCTACGTGCTCGGGCTTCACATGAAAGCCGTTGATGTCGTTGAGCAAGCCGTCAAACGTCTCCAGCACCACCGGCATGTTCCAGTAGAGTCGCCCGTCATCCGGTTGCTGTTCGCGGTCCAGCACAATCAGCGCGTCGCGCACCACGCCCAGGCTGTGGGTGTTGGTGAAGGCGATCGGACTGGTCAACAGGCCTGCCTCGCGAATCCATTCCAACCCGGTCGCATCGCCGTTGCCGTTAAGCACATGGACCCCGGCAAAACACGGCTGTTGGCTGGTGGAACCGAGGCGGGGTTCGATCACGGTGACGCCGGTCAGGATGTCGCGGCCCTGAGCGGTGCGGCCTCGCACATCACTGTGGCCGACGCGCACGCCGGGTACGTCGGTGATGGCATTCAGCGGGCCGGGTTGCAACTGGCCGAACGGGATATTCAAATCGCGGGCACGTGGTTTCATGCAGGAACTCTCAGGCAAGTTAAACAGGAGGGGTGGAGGCCGGCTCAGTTGCCGTTCTTGATGTTGCTCCAGGAGCGTGTGCGGACACGTTCGATCTCATGGGGCTGCGGTTGCAGGGTGAATGCCTTGGCGATCACCTCGGCCGAGGGATAGATGTTGCTGAACTCGCGGACCTCGTCCGAGAGCAACGCGGTCGCGTCTTTGTTGGCGTTGGCGGTGAGCGCCAGGTTAGTGGCCGGGGCGATCACTTCAGGGCGTAGCAGGTAGTTGATAAAGGCCAGTCCCTGTTTTGGATTGCTGCCGTCCTTGACCATGACCAGGTTGTCGGTCCACAGCGGCGCACCTTCGATCGGGATGCTGTATTCAATCTTTACGCCTTTTGCGGCTTCATTGGCGGCTTGCATGGCACCGAACACGGTACCGGACCACGTCAAGGCGACGCAGATGTCGCCGTTGGCCAGGTCGGTCTGGATCTTCGACGAATTGAAATAGGTGATGTACGGGCGCAACTTGAGCAGCAGTGCTTCAGCTTTTTTGTAGTCCGCGGGGTTACTGCTGTTAGGCGGCAGGCCGAGATAGTGCAGGGCGATCGGGATGATTTCGGCGGGAGCGTCCAAAACCCCTACGCCACATTGGCTGAGCTTGGCCAGGTTTTCTTCTTTGAATAGCAGATCCCAGGAGTTCACCGGCGCCTGATCGCCCAGGGCTGCGCGGACCTTGTCAACGTTATAGCCAATGCCGTCGGTGCCCCATAGGTAAGGAACGGCGTATTGGTTGTCCGGGTCGTTCGCGCGCAGCTTTTCCAGCAAGACCGGGTCAATGTGTTGCAGATTGGTCAGTTGGCTACGGTCAAGTTTCTGCAAGGCTCCGGCCTTGATCAGGGCCGGCAGAATGAAGTTACTGGCCACCACCACGTCATAACCGCTGTGACCTGTCATCAGCTTGGCTTCCAGTACTTCGCCGCTGTCGAAGGTGTCATAGACGGGTTTGATCCCGGTGTCGCGCTGGAAATCCTTCAGCGTGGTCGGGCCGATGTAGTCAAACCAGTTGTAGACGTGCACGGTGGGCTCATCCGCCGCCGCGACCGCTATACAGGTCGATAGACAGGCGCTCAGTCCCAGGTTGATATACGTTCGGTGACCACTCATGATGCGGCGCTCCTGGCCTGCTGCAGGCCGGTGATAATCAGGAGCTTGCAGCGTATCGAGGGGGAGGGTGGTCACCCATTCCCATCATGGGTTACTCGAAAGGGGTAGGACGTGGACGGGTTGTTGAAAGAGTTGCCGGTGCATCAAGGTTTGGCGCGGGTGTTCGGCACCCTCGGCCAAGACGGGTTCTGGCGTGCGCTGGTGGATACCTTGCGCGTGCTGGTGCCGCTGGATAACGCGTTGGTCGCGGTGATGCGCACCGGGCGGGTGCCACGGCTGCTGATTGATTTCGACTCCCGGGCCAATGCCCCCGAAGACGAGGAACTGGCCCGCTACAGCGCCGGCATGTACTTGCTCGATCCTTTCTATCAAGCCGTCTGCGCCGGCATCACCGACGGCTTGCACTGCCTCGACTCAGTGGCTCCGGACCAGTTTCAGCAGAGCGAGTACTACCAGAGCTACTTCCGCTCGGTGGTGGGCGGTGACGAGATGCAATTCATGATCAATGTGGACGACGCCGTGCTCGGTTTGTCCCTTGGGCGTGCTACGCGATTCACCCTTGAAGAACAGGGGCGCTTGCTGTGCGTGCGTGACTGGGTGCTGGCCGCGATAGGCCGACACCTGCAACTCGTGCCACCGGAAGGCCCGACGGCGGTGGCCGGGGATCTGGCGACCTTGCTCGATCGCTTCGACGCGCGCCTGACGGTGCGTGAAGTCGAAACCGCGCGCCTGATCCTCCAGGGCTTCTCGAGCAAAGCCATCGCCCAGCAACTGAACATCTCACCGGAAACGGTGAAGGTGCATCGGCGCAACCTCTACCACAAGCTCAATGTCAGCGGACATGGCGAGCTGTTTGCGCTGGTGCTGCAACCGAAGTAAAACGCTTCACTGAAGCTCCCTTGTGGGAGCGAGCCTGCTCGCGAAGACTCAGCCACAGCCAACATCGCATTGCCTGCTAGATCACTTTCGCGAGCAGGCTCGCTCCCACATTGGTTCTCCAGTGGGCGCAGTATTGGTGGTCAGCCCCAATCACCTGTGGGAGCGAGCCTGCTCGCGAATGCCGCGCCTCAATCCCCCTGCCGAAACACCAACGCCTTCAGTCCGCATTCCATATCCGCATCCGGAAACTCCGGCGGATTCTCCAGCCGCTGCACAAAGCGCAAGCTCGGCGCCTCACGGGTAACACCATCAATCAGGAAGTCCGAACCAAACGCCGGGTCGTTCATGCAGGCCAGCACCGTGCCCTGTTCGGTGAGCAGTTCCGGCAACCGACGCAGCACCCGTTGGTAATCCTTGGTCAGCAAAAAACTGCCTTTCTGAAACGACGGCGGATCAATGATCACCAGGTCATACGGCCCCTTGCCGATCACCTTGCCCCAGGACTTGAACAGGTCATGGCCGAGGAACGTCACCTTGCTCAAGTCATGGCCGTTGAGTCGGTGATTATCGCGGCCACGGCTCAGCGCCGAACTGGACATGTCCAGGTTGACCACATGCGCCGCGCAACCCTCGACGGCCGTCACGGAAAACCCGCAGGTGTAGGCGAACAGGTTCAACACCCGCTTGCCCTCGGCATTGGCCCGTACCCAATCGCGGCCATAGCGCATATCGAGGAACAGCCCGGCGTTCTGTTTGCGACCCAGGTCCACGCGATATTTGAGGCCGCCCTCGGTGATGGTCATCTCATCGAGCGCATCACCCAGCAGCCATTCGGTGGTGCTTTGCAACAGGTAGCGGTGTTGCAGCAGCAGCGTGTGAGCGCCGGACTGTCGCCATTCGGGCGACTGGGTAACGCCCATCAACAACTGCTTCAAGTCTTCCAGCTGCTGCGGTTCCGGTTCCTTGAACAACGACACCAGCACCACACCCTGCAACCAGTCCACGGTCAGTTGCTCCAGGCCCGGCCAGCAACGCCCGCGCCCGTGAAACAAACGACGGGTTTCGGCCGGAGCAGCGGCGAGGGCGGTCAGCAAGTGGGTGTTCAGCGTGGCGAGGGCGTCAGGGTTCATCAGGCAACGTCGGCAATGTGAGTGGGCGGCATTTTAACCACAAATGCACCCCGGCCACCCCCGGATAGTTATCACGTTTAATTTAACTTTACGTGAGGATTTGGCGATCTTCCGGCTCCCATACTTGGCCCCAACGAACACCAACCGGGAGCCGGACAT
The DNA here is from genome assembly GCF_044762525.1 of Pseudomonas sp. NPDC096950. Classification (NCBI taxonomy): domain Bacteria; kingdom Pseudomonadati; phylum Pseudomonadota; class Gammaproteobacteria; order Pseudomonadales; family Pseudomonadaceae; genus Pseudomonas; species Pseudomonas sp. NPDC096950. Next base: position 459,022 of record NZ_JBIWEL010000001.1, read on the forward strand.
GTCGCAGCCAACTGCCTCACCCAAGGCCAGCCACCCACGCTGGCTGCGCCTGACCCATTGGCTCAACGCCCTGGCCGTCGTGGTCATGATCGCCAGCGGCTGGCGCATCTATAACGCCTCGCCGCTCTACGACTTCAGCTTCCCGGCATCGCTCACCCTCGGCGGCTGGCTCGGCGGCGCGTTGCAGTGGCATTTCGCGGCGATGTGGTTCCTCGCCGTCAACGGCCTCATCTACCTGATCATCAACCTCGCCAGCGGTCGCCTGTTTCGACGGTTTTTCCCGGTATCGCCCAAAGGAATCCTGCATGACTTGTGGGCGGCATTGAGAGGGCGACTGGGGCATGCCGATCTTAGTCATTACAACCAGGTTCAGCGCTTTGCCTACCTGTTCGTCATGCTCGACATCACGCTGATGGTGATCTCCGGGCTGGTGCTGTGGAAGTCCGTGCAGTTCCCGCTGTTGCGTGAATTGCTGGGCGGTTACGAAGGGGCGCGGCAGGTGCATTTCATCGCGATGTCGCTGTTGGTGGCGTTCATCGTGGTGCACCTGGTAATGGTGCTGCTGGTGCCAAAAACGTTGTGGTACATGATCGTTGGTCGCAAGGAGTCCGTATGAAAAAGCGCATCGAAGGACTCGACGAGTCGTCCATCCTGAGCGAAGCCAGGAAGGTATTGGCGCCACAAATCGAAGACCGCTCCCGGCGCTCGTTCCTGTTACGCGGCCTGACCCTCGGCGGCGTAGCCATGTTGTCGGGTTGCAACATCACCGACAACGACAGCGTCGAAACCGCGCTGTCCTCGATGTCCCGCTTCAACGATCGGGTCCAGGGCTGGCTGTTCAACCCCAACGCCATGGCGCCGACCTATCCCGAGTCGATGATCACCCGACCGTTTCCCTTCAATGCCTTTTACGGCATCGACGAGGCACCCACCGTCGAGGAAGAAAGCTATCGACTGGAAGTCACCGGCATGGTCGCCGACAAGCGCAGCTGGAAGCTCGAAGAATTGCGTGCGATGGCGCAAACCGACCAGATCACCCGACACATTTGCGTCGAAGGCTGGAGCGCCATCGGCCGCTGGGGCGGGGTGCGCTTCAGTGATTTCCTCAAACGCGTCGGCGCCGATACCGATGCCAAGTACGTCGGCTTCAAATGCGCCGACGATTACTACACCAGCATCGACATGGCCACCGCGCTGCATGCGCAAACCCTGCTGACGCTGACCTACGACGGCGCCGTGCTGCCCCGTGAATACGGCTTCCCGATGAAGCTGCGCATGCCGACCAAGCTTGGCTACAAGAACCCGAAACACATCCAGGCGATTTTCGTCACTAACACCTACCCGGGCGGCTACTGGGAAGACCAGGGCTACAACTGGTTCGGCGGTAGCTGACGAATGCCCAGACACTTCACCGCAAGCACACTCAACTCTATAAGGAATACCACCATGAAAAAGCTCGCCACCGCCGCACTGTCCCTGTTCCTGGCCATGGGCGTCGCCAGCGTCTACGCCGCCGACACCATGAGCAACGACAGCATGAGCAAGGACTCGATGTCCAAAGACGCCATGTCCAAAGACACCATGAAAAAAGACACGATGAAAAAGGACAACATGGCCAAGGACACCATGAAAAAAGACAGCATGTCCAAAGACGCCATGAGCAAGGACACGATGAAGAAAGACAACATGTCCAAGGACAGCATGAGCAAAGACGCCATGAAAAAAGACGCCATGTCGCAATAACCCAAGCCACCCCAATCCCCTGTGGGAGCGGGCTTGCTCGCGAAAGCGGTGTGTCAGTCAACGTAAATGCTGACTGACACGACGCCTTCGCGAGCAAGCCCGCTCCCACAGTTTTTTGTGCAGACCACAAAGGGTATTACCTGAACTCATACCCTCATGACTTTTAATGGTTACAACCCCGCCAACCCCCAGTGTTAAAAAATCGCACACACAGCTCATCAACAACAAAAAAGAGCGTTTGCAATCATGACCAAGCCCCACTGCCGCGTCCCCGCCAGCCCCTCGCTGCGCTCTTCGAACCCCGACTGTTGCCCCGCGATCTTCACGATCCGCGTGCGCTTCTGATCACCCTGAAAAATCCAAAAAGAGTATTGCCCCATGAAAGAACTCGACCTGTACATCGGTGAAGGTTTCGAAGGCCCAGGCGTGAATGCCGCGCACATCAACATCCTGATCGGGCCGCGCAACGGTCCGGCGGGGCAGGCGTTTGCCAACAGCCTGGCTTCGCCAAGCCAAGGGCATTGCCCGTTCATGGTGATCGCCCAGCCGAACATTCCGGTCAAGCCGATGACCCTTTACGTCAATAAAGCCGCGATCAGCAGCGACCTGCATGGCAATGCCACCTGGGGCGCGTCTCAGGCCGGGATCGCCAAGGCTGTTTTGGAAGCATTGCTGGACGGCACCTTGCCGCCGGAAGCCGAAGACGAATGGGCGATTGTGACGGCCAACTGGGTCAACCCGGCCTGCGACGACCTCGACGCGGTGTACCTGAACAACTACAACGCCTGCCGCACCGCGATCCGCGCTGCCCTGACCGGCAAGCCGGAAACCGCGCAACTGGCGGATGTGGTCGATCACATCAGCAACCCTTTCTACACGCCAAAAGCCTGAGGTCCGCGCCATGCAATACATTCGTTTGGGCAACTCCGGCCTGCAAGTCTCCCGCCTGTGCCTGGGCACCATGAACATGGGCACCCCGGACTGGAAACCATGGATTTTCGATGAGAAGCAAAGCGAGCCGATCGTCGCTCACGCCCTCGATAACGGGGTGAATTTCATCGACCTGGCGGACTTCTATTCCGCTGGCGTCGGCGAGGAAGTCGTCGGGCGCATCGTCAAGCGCCTGGCCCGTCGCGACGACCTGGTGATCACCACCAAGGTCGGCTACGGCACCCGCAACGGCATCAATGCCAGCGGCCATTCGCGCAAACACATCATGGACAGCATCGACGCCTCGCTGAAGCGTCTGGATATGGATTACGTCGACGTCTTCATGCTGCATTACTTCGATGTGAACACCCCGGTTGAAGAAACCATGAGCGCGATGAACGACATCGTGCGCTCCGGCAAGGCCCGTTACATCGGCGTCTCGACCATGCTCACCGGGCAACTGGCGAAGATCCTCATGGCCTGCGAACGCAATGGCTGGGTCAAGCCGATCAACATGCAACTGCAATTGAACTGCGCCTACCGCGAAGAAGAGCGCGAGATGATTCCGTTCTGCCGCGACCAGGGCCTCGGCGTCTCGGTATTTAGTCCGCTGGCCCGTGGCTTGCTGACCGGCGATGTGCAATCGACCCGCAACCAGACCGACTTTTTCACCCAACAAATGTACAGCGACGAAGCTTCGTTCGAGATCGCCCATTCGGTGCAACGCGTGGCCCGCGCCCGTGGGGTGTCGAACGCGCAGATCGCCCAGGCCTGGGTCGCCAATCATCCGGGTGTCGACTGCATGCTGGTCGGCGCCGACACCACCGCGCAGTTCGACAGTGCCTTGGCAGCCTTGGAAACCAGGCTCGACGCCGAAGAACTGCATGAACTGGAACGCAACTACACCCCGTGCGACGTGATCAACGATTACACCGCCGGCAAACGCATCCTGCGCTCGGCCCGTCCGGCGCTGGAACGCTTCACTCTGACCGAGGCCGTGGCATGAGCGCGCTGATCCGTAACGGCAATTTCATCGATGGCCAATGGTCCAGCGGTGGCCCGACGTACCCGGTTTCGAACCCGGCCAACGGCGAACTCATCGTCGAAGTGCAAAAGGCTGGCGCGGAAGAAACCAACCTCGCGATTGCCGCCGCCAACCGTGCCTTGCCAGCCTGGCGCAAACTGACCGCCAAGGACCGCAGCCAGAAGCTCAAGCGCTGGAGCGAGCTGATGCTGAGCAACCAGAAGGATCTGGCCACGTTGCTCAGCCGCGAGCAGGGCAAACCGTTGGCCGAGGCCATGGGCGAAGTGGTCTACGCCGCGAGTTTTCTGGAGTGGTTCGCCGAAGAGGCCAAGCGCGCTTACGGCGACGTGATTCCGAGCCACAAGGCCGACGCCCGCATCATCGTGGTCAAGGAAGCCATCGGTGTGGTCGCGGCGATCACCCCGTGGAACTTCCCGCTGGCGATGGTCACCCGCAAGGTCGGCCCGGCGCTGGCGGCGGGTTGCACGATGATCCTCAAACCGTCGGAAGAGACGCCGCTGTCAGCCTTCGCCCTGGCGGTGCTGGCCGAGCAGGCGGGCATTCCGGCCGGTGTGTTCAACGTTGTTTCGGGTGACGCGGTGGCGATTGGCGGGGCGCTGCAAGCCTCCGGCATCGTGCGCAAGCTGTCGTTCACCGGCTCGACCCGCACCGGCAAACTACTGATGCGCCAGGCCGCCGACACGCTGAAAAAAGTCTCGCTGGAACTCGGCGGCAACGCGCCGTTCATTGTGTTCGACGACGCCGATCTCGACGCCGCCGTCAAAGGTGCCATGGCCTCGAAATTCCGCAACACCGGGCAGACCTGCGTTTGCGTGAATCGCTTCTTTATTCAGGACGGCGTGTACGAAGCCTTCACCGGCAAACTCGCCGAAGCGGTCGCGGCGATGCGCGTCGGCAGTGCGCTGGACGGTGAAACCGAGCAAGGCCCGTTGATCAACGCGGCGGCATTGGCCAAGGTTGAACTGCATGTCGGCGACGCCTTGGAGAAGGGCGCCCAGTTGTTGTGCGGCGGTCGTCGGCATGCCCTCGGCGGCACCTTCTTTGAGCCGACCATCCTCACCGAAACCAACAGCGACATGCTGATCGCCCAGGACGAAACCTTTGGCCCGGTGGCCGCGTGCTTCCGCTTCAAGGACGAAGCCGAAGTGCTGCAACGGGCCAACGACACGCCGTATGGGTTGTCGGCGTACTTCTACAGCCGCGACATCGGCCGCGTCTGGCGCATGGCCGAAGGCCTGGAAGCCGGCATGGTCGGGATCAACGAAGGGATCATCTCCACGGAAGTTGCGCCGTTTGGCGGCATCAAGGAATCGGGTCTCGGTCGCGAGGGCTCCAAATACGGTCTGGAAGACTACCTGGAAATCAAATACCTGTTGATGGGCGGGCTCTGACACACACCGCATAACCAATGTGGGAGCGGGCTTGCTCGCGAAGGCGGTGTATCAGTTGGCATTGATGGTGCCTGACACACCGCTTTCGCGAGCAAGCCCGCTCCCACAGGTTCCACAGGTAAAAGAAAGATCGGTTCCATTTCTCCGTCAATAACAACAACTGGAGACGAACATGTCCGCTCAATCGATAAAAATCGACGACCTGCCCATCGGGCGCTTCCATCTCAAAATCGCCGGCCTGACCTTCGGCGCGCACTTCACCGACGGCTACATCCTCGGCCTGATCGGGATCGCCTTCACCCTGCTCAGCCCGCAGATGCACCTCGATGCGTTCTGGCAGGGCCTGATCGGTGCCTCGGCACTAATCGGCCTGTTCCTCGGCAGTCTGTTTTTTGGCTGGATCTCCGACAAGGTCGGCCGGCAGAAAATCTTCCTGGTCAGTTTTGTGCTGATCACCATCGCCTCGGTGATGCAGTTCTACGCCGAAACGGCCATGCAATTGTTCCTCTGCCGGGTGCTGATCGGCATCGGCCTGGGCGGTGATTTCAGCGTTGGCCACGCGATGCTCGCCGAGTTTTCGCCGAAGAAACACCGCGGCGTGCTGCTTGGTTCGTTCAGCGTGATCTGGACTTTCGGCTACGTCGCCGCGACCTTCGTCGGCACGGCCATGCTCAACCTCGGCGATGACGCCTGGCGCTGGATGCTGGCTTCGTCGGCGATCCCTGCAGCGTTGATCCTGATCGCCCGTATTGGCACCCCGGAATCGCCGCGCTGGCTGGTCAATCAAGGACGCATCGCCGAAGCCCGGGCCATCGTCAAAAAGCACCTGGGCGATAACGTCGAACTCGACGAAACCCGCTCCACCGAAACCCGTTCCGGCTACGCGGTGCTGTTCAGCCGTGAATACCGCAAGCGCACGGCGTTCAATTGCCTGTTCTTCGTGTGCATCGTGATGCCGTACTTCGCGATCTACACCTTCCTGCCGTCGATTCTGCAGAAGATGGGCCTGGCCGAAGGATTTGGTACGGAACTGATGCTGAACCTGCTGCTGATCCTCGGCGCACTGATCGGCATCTGGTGCACGGTCAAGTTTTCCCGCCGGGGTTTCTTGATCAACTCGTTCATCATCCTGGCGGTGGCGTTGTTCCTGTTGGCCGCATTGCCGGGCAGCGCGGCATTCCTGATGGTGTTGGTGTTCGGCGTATTCACCCTGGTGTTGTCGGCGGTGAACAACCTGGTGGGCGTGTTCCCGGCCGAGAGCTTCCCGACCGAAGTTCGGGCCAGCGGGATTGGTCTTGCGACAGCGGTGAGTCGCTTGGGCTCGGCGGTCAGTACCTTCCTGCTGCCGGTGAGCGTGGCGGGGATCGGCCTGAGCCCGACCATGGGCATACTCGCGGCGATCCTGGCGCTGGGCGCAATGATTTCCTGGGCGTGGGCGCCGGAGACCAAATCCCTGACGTTGAGCCAGGCGTGCAAGGCGCAAAGTCCGGTGGAGAGTGGGGCTCAGGTGGCCGTCAAAGTCGCAGCATCGGTTTAATCCAGTCATGATGATCGTTCCCACGCTCCGCGTGGGAATGCCTCAATGGACGCTCTGCGTCCGCTTTGGGACGCGGAGCGTCCCGGGCTGCATTCCCACGCAGAGCGTGGGAACGATCATTACGGCTTCAGGGGTTGCTGACCAACCCCAACCACTCCGTAAACAACCGCACCTTCGACAACCCCAATTTGTCATTCGCCACGTCCAGCCAATAGCCATACGGCCCGACCACTTCCACCGGGGTGATCGGCAACAAACTGCCATTGGCCAGTTCCTTTTCGATCATCTGCCGATCAATCACCGCCAACCCGCCACCGGCCAGTGCTGTGTGGATCACCTGGTCCAGGGTGCTGAATTCCAGCCCTTGTCCCGCATCGATATCGTCACGGCCCATCGCCGCCAGCCAGTTCTCCCACACCTTCAAACGCCTGCCATCGTGCAGGATGTGCAGCAGTGGAAACTGCCGCAGGTCCGGCGGTTGACCGTTGATAAACAACTCCGGGCTGGCCACTGCCATGTGCCGTTCCATCACCAGTAACCGGCTGCTGCAATGGCTGTCGGCTTCGAGTCCGAAGCGGATGTGGCAGTCGATTTCCGCGAGGTTGTCGTGGCCGGCCTGGTGGGTGACGCTCAGGCTGATGTCCGGGTAGCGCTGGCAGAATGCACGCAAGTGCGCCGACAGCCAGCGCGTGGCCCAGGTCGGAGGCGCGACGATGCGCAGACGCTGGCGCAGGTTGGGCACGCGCACCGCTTGCAGGGCGCGTTCGATGTGGTCGAAGGCGTCGCTTAAATGCGGGGAGAGGGCGATCCCGGTTTCGGTCGGTGACAGGCCTTGTGGCGTGCGAATGAACAGGGCCACGCCGAGGTAATCTTCGAGCTGCTTGATCTGACGGCTGACCGCGCCTTGGGTAACGTTCAGACCCAGCGCCGCCTGGCTGAAACTGCGATGCCGGGCGACTTCTTCAAAGACACGCAGCATGTTGAGCGAGGGCAGTTGACGCATGGAAGGGTGACTCCGCACCTGACGCCGATGTGGGGCAGGTTTATTGTTTTTTTGGGTGGTGGCCTATCTGACTATGTGTGGATGGGCTGATGCAAGTGGTGTTTGGGCGATTCGCGAGCAAGCCCGCTCCCACAGGTCATGCGCTAAACCTGTGGGAGCGGGCTTGCTCGCGAAGGCGCCCTCAATAACGCCAAAAAATCCCGATCAGAAGTAATACCCAATGTTCATATACAACTGATTCTCCCAGTGATCAGTCCCGCCCGCACCCAAACTCTGGGTGTAGCTGCTACCCCCAATGTACGGATCATTCTTGCCATACAACCACTCCGTCGCGATCCACAGTTTGCTGAAGGAAAACGACGTACCGAGGATCATCCGCTGCGAGGTCTTGAACTCATCGGCGGACTTGTCGAAAGCGCTGTAGTTGGCGTACAGCTTCACGCCGCTGACCAGATCGAACAGGTATTTGCCGCTGACGTCGTAGCTCAGGTCCGCGACGTACAGATTGCCGCGACTGGCGACGTTGTAGGTGCCGTCGTAACCGCCGAGGGTCACCACTTCATCGGTTCCGGCGTTGCGTGGCGACATCTGTTGACGCGCCGCTTGCAGTTGCACGCCCCACGGACCGTTCTTGCCGAGGTAGTGCACGGCCACTGCGTTGCGTCGGCCGTCGTTGTCGGTGTCCTTGTTCTCCAGGGTCGAGGTCAGTCCGGAGATCCCGACTTCGGATTTCCACGGGCCCAGGTCCAGCGCCTTGGCCACCCGCAGCACCACGGTGTTGCGTTCCTGGTTGTCGCTGCCGTCGCCCACGTAGCTGTCCGCCCCGGACACCACGCTGGAATAGGTCACGCCTTTACTGGTGCCTTTGCCTTGCCACGCCGGGCGCAAGTAGTAACCGGCCTGGATGTTCCAGTCGCCGCTTTGCTGGATGTACTTGGCGCCGACCTGTTGCACATCTTCCAGGCCGATGACGTTGCCCAGGGTTTCGTAGAAGGTGCTGCCGAAGTACGGCTGCAAGCCGAACGGCACCGTGTTCAGGCCTACCTGCACTTGCTGGTCGGGGTTGAACTTGTAGCCGGCCCAGGCGAACTTGGCGAACTGGATATCCCCGTAGTTCTTGGTGTACTGGTAAGGATAGGAGCGTCCGTAAAAACGGTATTGCGCCTCACCGATCCAGGTGTCGGAATTGTACTTGGCGCTGAGGAACACCGTGTCCAGGCCAAACTTCTGGATGTCGCGATCCGGGTCATAGTCCCAACGGGCCCGAATGGCACCGCCGAGGTCGAGGTTGTCGGTGACCTGCACCGCCATGGCCGGGGCCGCGAAGGCGCCGAGCAGCGGAATGAGAACGATGGAACGGACCGCAATTGGGGTGGTTGTGCGCACAGTCATACTCCTGGTTTTTTAGTTATCGTTGGCAACAGCAACCCATGCCGCAGCGAACGCTGCGACCTGGAGAAAGGGTTATGAGGTCAGTTAGCCTGAGGTCGGATCAGCCTCAGCGGCGGTTCAGCGACGGGCACTACCGGTATCGCCGAAGCACCGGGCGCCGCCGCCAGCAAGGTTTGGGTGTAGGTGTTTTGCGGACGCAGCAACACCTGTTGCGCGGTGCCGTATTCCACCACTTCGCCCTGGCGCATCACCGCGATGTAGTCACTGATTTGCGCTGCCACGCGCAGGTCGTGGGTGATGAACAAAATGCTCAGGTTCAGGCGCTGTTGCAGTTCGGCGAGCAGCTCCAGCACTTGTTTTTGCACCGAGACATCCAGCGCCGAGACGCTCTCATCGGCGATCAACACTTCCGGGCGCATCGCCAGGGCCCGGGCGATACCGATGCGCTGACGCTGGCCGCCGGAGAACTGCCGGGGCTTGCGCTTGAGGGCGTCACGCTTGAGCCCGACCTGCTCCAGCAAATCCCCGGCCTCGGTCCACGCATCCTTGGCCGACAGCCCGCGCAGTTGCGCGGCGCGGGCGATGATGTCGCCGACCCGATGCCGTGGATTCAGCGAGCCATACGGGTCCTGGAAAATCATCTGGATGCGCCGCCGATTCGCTGCCAACGCCGAACCGCGCAGGGCCAGGAAATCCGTATCACCGACCCAGACGTGACCGCTGTCGCTGTCCACCAGCCGAATCGCCGCTTTCACCAAGGTGCTTTTGCCCGAGCCGGACTCGCCGACAATCGCCAGGGTCTTGCCCCGTGGCAATTGCAGCGACACATCCTTGAGCGCCGGCACCAAGCGACCACCGACGTTGTAGGTTTTGGTCAGGTGCTCGATGCGCAGCGCCAACTCACCGTCGGCGCACGGCGCGTGCAACTCGGGGTGCAGCGCCGGCACGGCGGCAATCAGCTTGCGGGTGTAGGGATGCTTCGGTGCGTTGAGCACTTGATCACGCTCGCCGATTTCTACCAAAACACCGCCCTCCATCACGGCGATGCGGTCGGCAATTTCCGCCACCACACCGAAGTCGTGGGTGATGAACAAAATGCCGTGCTGACCGCGATTGCGCAGGTCACGCACCAGTTTCAATACTTGGGCCTGAGTGGTCACATCCAGCGCCGTGGTCGGTTCGTCTGCAATCAGCAAATCCGGGTTCATCGCCAACGCCATGGCAATCACCACCCGTTGGCATTGGCCGCCGGAGAGTTGATGCGGGAAGCTGTTGGCGATCCGTGGCGGGTCGGGCAATTGGGTGGAGTCGAGCAGGGCGAGCATGCGTTCACGGCGCTCGGCGGCGGGCATGTCCGGGGCGTGAATGTCGAAGATTTCTTCGACTTGCTGGCCGATGCGAATCGCCGGGTTCAGCGCCGCCATCGGCTCCTGGAAAATCATCGCGATGCGGTTGCCGCGCAAGCGGCGCAACGAGTGCTCGTCCATGCGGCAGATGTCGTCACCGAGAAAGTCGATCACCCCTTCGCTGTGGCGCAGGCCCTTGGCGTAGTCGCCCATGATCGCCGCCGAGAGCACCGATTTTCCGGAGCCGGACTCGCCGATCACACAGAGGATTTCACCCTTGCGCACGTCGAGGCTGATGCCTTTGACGGCGTGGCTACGGTCGGCACCGGCGGGCAATTCGATGGAGAGGTTCTCCACGCGTAATACTTGCAACTGACTCATGCTCAGCTCCTTGCGCCTTTCTGGGCGTGTTCGTCCAGACCGTCCGCCAACAGGCTCAGGCCCAGCATCAGGGTGGAGATGGCAATGCACGGGAAGATCACCAGGTGCGGGAAGGCGATGGCCATGCTGCGGCCTTCGTTGATCATGCCGCCCCAATCCGGGGTGGGCGGCGGCAGGCCGAGGCCGAGGAAACCGAGGGCGCCGATCATGATCGCGGTGTAGCCGATGCGCAGGCAGAAATCGACGATCAACGGCCCGCCGCAGTTCGGCAGGATTTCCACCAGCATGATCCGCAGCGCGCCTTCGCCCTGGGTGATGGCGCTGAGCACGTAGTCCCGGGAGCGGATGTCGATGGTCAGCGCACGCATGATCCGGAAGATCGCCGGGGCACTGGTGAAGGTCACCGCAATCAGAATGTTCAGGGCCGAGGCGCCGAGGGCGATGATGATCACGATGTACAACACCAGCACCGGAAACGACAGCACGGTGTCGGCGACATAGGACAGCAGCCCATCGACCCAGCCATTGAAGTAACCGGCGCACAGGCCCATGGCGATGCCGACGGCGAACGCGGTCAGGGTCGCGAGGATCGACCAGAACAACACCGTGCGCGTGCCCCAGATCAGCCGCGACAGAATGTCCCGGCCAATCATGTCAGTGCCCAGAAGAAAGCTCACACCATTGCCGTCCGGGGTCATCGGCGTCAGCAGCGGGGTGAAGCTTTCCAAAGGATCGTGAGGCGCCAGCCATGGCGCGAAAATCGCCATCAACACCCAGCCGCCGACCAGCAGCAAACCGAGCAACGCCAAGGGATGTTTGAACGAATTGAGGAAGTTCATTGGCCACCTCCGCCAAGACTGCGCAAGGTGATGCGCGGGTTGAGCCAGGTGTAGGCCAGGTCCGAAAAGATTTTGGTCGCGCCGACCACGATGCCGCTGATCATTGCGCAGGCTTCGATCAGGTACACGTCATGGTTCAGCGACGCGGTGTAGAGCAGTGAACCGAAGCCTTTGTAGGCGAAGAACACCTCGACCACGATCACGTTCGACAGCAGCCACGGGATGTACAACATGATTACCGTGATTGGCGCGATGAGGACGTTGCGCAAGGCATGCCGCAGCACGATCCGTGAGGTCGACGCGCCTTTGAGGCGCGCGGTGCGGATGTACGGCGCCTGCATCACTTCGACCATCGAGGCCCGGGTGATGCGCGCCAGATAACCGATGCCGAACAGGCACAGCACCATCAGCGGCAACGCCAGTTCCACGGCGTTGAAGCCGTCGCTCATGCTGCTCACACCCGGCAGCCAGTTGAGCCAGAACACGAAGATCGCCGAGACGAACACCGCACTGGCGAAGTCCGGAATCGAAGTGGTGACGATCGACAGGAATGACACCAGCCGATCCACCAGCGAACCCTGGCGAATCCCGGCCAGAATGCCGAGGGTCAACGCCACCGGCACCATCACCGCCAATGCCAGCCCGGCCAGGATCAGGGTTTGCCCGAGGTTGGGCAGCAAGAGGTCGATCACCGGTTCACGAAAGTGCACCGAAGTGCCCCAGTCGCCGCTGAGAAAATCCTTCAGCCACACCAGGTAGCGCCAGATGAAGGGTTGGTTGTAACCGTGTTCCACCAGCCACGCGGCGCGCTGGTCGGCGGCGGAGTAGGGGCCGAGGACGTTGATCGCGACGTCTTCGATGTTCAGTTCCAGGGCCAGGAACACGATCACTGACACCGACAACAGGGTTGCCGCCAGCGCCAATAACTTGCGCAGTAGAAATTCAGCCATGCTCGCACGCTCCGGCTAATCAAGGGATGGCGGCCCAACCCACCGAGGTGGGCGAGCCGCATGAGGGGCGCTTGAATCAGGCGCTCAACCAGACTTCATCCATTGGGTAGAAGTCCGATGGATGAACCTGGAATCCCTGGACTTTCTTGCTCGCGGCGGTGAACTTGTCGCCCCAGAACGGCTGCACCATGACGCAGGCGTCCTGCAGGATTTGCTCGACGTTTTGCATGGCGGCGGCCCGTTGTTTCGGGTCGATGATGCCCATGGCTTTATCGAGTGCAGCGTCGAACGCCGGGTCGCTGTAGTGGCTTTCGTTCCAGGCTGCGCCGCTGCGATAGGCCAGTTCCAGGGACATCACGCCCAAAGGGCGATGGGCCCAATAAGTGAGGCTGAACGCAGCTTTGTCCCAGATCGGCCAGTACTGCGTGGCCGGGATCACTTTCAGGTTGATGCGGATGCCGGCTTCGGCGCAGTTCTGTTGCAGGATCTGCGCGCAATCCTGTTCGTAACGACCCTGGGTGTTGCCGACGATCAGGTCGATGTCGATGCCGTTCGGGTGACCCGCTTCAGCGAGAAGTTTCTTCGCCCCCGCCACATCCCGCGCACGTTTGGGCAGCGGGAAGTATTCCGGGTGCGACGGGGCGACGTGATGGTCTTCGCCCAGGGTGCCCATGCCGCGATAGGCGATCTTGAGCATTTGCGCGTTGTCGGCGCAGAGCACCACGGCTTTGCGAATCCGCACATCGTCGAACGGCTTTTGGTCGCAGGCCATGCGCATGACGATGGTTTGCGCCGACTTGCAGGTCAGCAATTGCGCGCCCGGCAAGCGTTTGGCCAGGTCCAGTTCGGCCACGGTTACCCGGTACAACACGTCCACTTGCCCGGCCTGTAATGCCGCGAGATGGGTGGAGATGTCGGTGCCCATGTCGACGTAGCGCAATTCGTCGAGGTTGGCCGGTTTGCGCCAGTAATCGGCGCGCTTGGCGAAGGTCGCCTGCTTGTTGACGGCAAAGGAGACAAGCTTGAATGGCCCGGTGCCCAACGGGTTTTTCGCCCAGTCGTCACCGGCCTTGAAACTGCGGTGGACGATGGCGCAGGTGAACGCGTTGAGCATTTCCGGGATCGCCAGCATCGGCCGCTTGAGCACCAGACGGAACTGGAAGTCGCTGACTTTTTCGAAGGCGCTGATGTCCTGGAATGCGGTGCGGTTGACCGACTTGGAGTCGGCGGCAATCCAGCGTTCGATGTTGTGCTGCACGTCCTCGACGTTGAAGGTGTCGCCGTTGCTCCACTTCACGTCCTGGCGCAGGTTGAAGGTCCAGGTCTTGAGGTCTTCGGACGGGCTCCAGCTCTCGGCCAGGTACGGGTGGGTGATGTTGTCGGCGTCGACCCAGGTCAGGTATTCCAGGGAATTGCGCAGCAGGTTCGAGGCTTCGATCCAGGTGATCAGCATCGGGTCCTGGATTTCCTGGATGGCGCAGGCAAACCGCAGCGTGCCGCCCTGGCGCGGCGGGATAGCGTCGGCGGCACGGGCAGAATTACCGAGGAGGGCGGAACCGAGGAAGGTGCTGGCGCTGGCGGCGGTGATGCCCAGCAGCGCGGCGGTGCGCAGGAACTGGCGGCGATTGATCTCGCCACATTTGACTTGGGTGCACAGGTCGTTTACCGCTGGATGCGGCAGGGCGCCGTCCAGTGTCATTAACTCTTTCATATGCCTCTCCGATACGTTGCAAAGATGCGTTTTTCGACTGGCCGCAGAGGGGGCGAGCGGCGGACGCGGTCGGTTTTCGATGAACCGAAACTGTCAGTGGCAGGTGCCGCGAAGGCACAGGCGAGACAGGCGTGAAGCCGGCAGGAGAACAAGGCGCAACGAAATCAGGAGGTGGGAAATGGGGTAGGACATAGGGCTGCTCTCATGTTGTTTTTATTAGAGATGCCCGCAGTTTTGTCATCTGGGCAAAGATCGACAAACGATAAATTCAACGGTGAAACGTTCGATAAATGCATGTTACTGACCGTAAGAGAGGCTGCCGCTTGAGCTAGACAGGCTGGACTGATGAAGGCGCGAGGACGTTGAGGCCGCAAACGCCCCTTGTTCCGGGTGGGAACAAGGGGAAAACAGACGACGTCGAAGGAGATGACGGCGCCGTCCGGGCAACTCATCGCGGCATCAGGCGCGGATCGAACGGGTAGTCGGAAAGCAATTCGATACCGTTTTCGTGGATGTAGATCTGCTCTTCGAGCTTGACCCCTTCGCCACCTTCATCGTGGCCGATGTAGCTTTCCACGCAGATGGTCATGCCAGCCTCGAACACACCGTCGTAGCCCAGCGAATCGATGTCTTCGCGGTGCACCACGTACGGGTATTCACCGGTCATGCCAACGCCATGCACCAGGGCGAAGTAACGGTTGGCCTTGTAGTTGTCCGGGATCTTCCACGCCAGCTCGGCGTATTCCTTGAAGCTGCGCCCGGCCTTGAGCATTTCCATGTTGGTCTGCACCTGCTCGTAGGCCAGTTTGTACAGTTCCTGTTGCCTGGCGGTCGCGGCTTGCTCGCCGCAGAGAAAGGTCCGCGAGAAATCGGCGTAGTAACCGAAACGCCCGACCACATCGGTGTCCAGCGCCACCAGATCACCAGCCTCGATCGGCCGGGTGCTGCATTCCTGGAACCACGGATTGGTGCGCGGCCCGGAAGACAGCAGGCGGGTTTCCACGTAGTCGCCGTCGGTGGCGATCACGTGTTGGTGCAGATGTGACCACAATTCGTTTTCGCTGATGCCCGGCACGAGTTTGCTTTCCATCAGGTGCACCCCGGCCTCGGTGGCACGCAGACTGGCGCGGATCATCTTCAGCTCGTTCGGCACTTTGATGCAGCGCGCGCGTTCCAGCGGTTCTTGGGCGTCGAAGATCTGATAGCCGAGTTTTTGCAATTCGAAGGCGGCGGCCGAGGTCGCGCTTTCGATGGCGATGCGCTTGTTGCCACCACCGCATTTGCGCACCAGTTCATCGATCTCCGCGGCCCATTCGGCGGTGACGTTATTGAGGAAGCTGTCGCAGAAGTAATAGGAAATGGCTTTGGCCGGGCGCACTTCGTCGACGGTATTGAGCTTTTCCGCCAGGTGCAGGCAGCCGCCGAATTCGAAGATCACCACCGGGCCTTCCGCCGGGATAAACGCATAGCGCGCCGGGTTGCGCGCCGAGTACACCTGCATGTTGCGCGAGCCGGTGGCATAGCGCATGTGGGTCGGGTCGAACAGCACGCAAGCGGCGTAGTCGCGTTTTTTCAGTTCATTGCGCACTCGTTGCAAACGGTCGAGCTGGATTTGCTGGATCTCGTCGTAGGTCGGTTCGCAGTCGACGGGGTTTCGATTAGGGCCGGACAGACTCATGGGGTGTTCCTCGCAGGGCAAATACGGTTGGTTTTTTCTAGGAGTTTTTGGGTGAATCAGTCGAGCAACCGGTCGCTGCGCACCAGGTTGCGTTCGGCTTGCAGATGGGCTTCGGACAGGCGTCCGTAAAGCTGTTTGGTGCGTTGGGCGCGGCCAATGATTCCGGGCTTTTCGGAGTAGGCGAAGATGGCGGTGTTGCGCTCGGTGGCACCCTCGACGCGGGTCACCCGGTGTACCGAAAAGCGGCCCTTGAAGATCTGCAGGTCGCCGGGGTTGAGTTCCAGCTCCTGCACGCGGCTGCGGTCGTCGCCGCGCACGACTTTACCCACTGCGCCGAGGTTTTCCTGAGTGCGGGTACGGATCATCGGCGCGTATTCGAACAGACCGCCGGCCTCAGGTTTCTGGGTCATCATGCTGACGATGAATTCGTTGGTGTCGAAGTGCCAAGGCTGCTCGGTGCCTTCGGGCATGACGTTGATCACCAGGCCGGCGAACGGGTCGGCGTATTCGAAAATCTCCGGCTCATTGAGGCAGGCGCCGATAAAGCGCTTCATCATCGGCGAGACGTACAGCCGATGAATGATCGCGTCCGGGGCGATCATGTCCCGGGTCACGAAGCCGCTGGTGCGCTCCATGAATGTGCGGCGCGGATCATCCTGGGGCAGGGTGGGGTCGTCTTCGGTGAAGTAGGCGTTGACCTTGCGCACCGAGTAAAACGTCTTGCCCGACAGCGCCTGGCCTTCGGCGCGGGCCTGTTCCAGCGCCTCGGGCCGCAGGAAGTTCTTCAGCAGGCAGCAGCCGTCCTCGGCCAGCTCGGCGCGGGCGTGTTCGATCAGCGCCTGCAATTGGACATGGCCCGAATCATGTATGGGGTACAACTCGGCATTAATGATGTCGCTGATATCGCCCACTTCGGCGTCGGCAAGTTGAAGGCTCATGCAAGTCTCCTGGAACTATCAATTAACAGTGTTTGGCGTTGAATCGATAGTTGCTTAAAGAGGTGCGAAGTGGAAATTACAAGTTGTGATCGAATCCATCGGCAGGGGCGATAGTTATGTCGGGCGAACTGGATGGGACCTTACTTAAAGTCTTTGTCGCGATTATCGAGTGCCACGGATTTTCCGCGGCCGCCGAACGCCTGCATAAAACCCAATCGACCATCAGTCAGAGTTTGCAGCGGCTGGAGGAAATCGTCGGTACGCCGCTGGTGCAACGCACCAGTCGTTCGGTGAGCCTGACCCCCGGCGGCGAAACCTTCCTGATCTACGCCCGGCAAATCCTCAAGTTGCACGCCGATGCGATCAACGCCGTGCAACTGCCCGACGAGCACGTGTGCATTCACGTCGGCATGCCCGAGGACTACGCGCAGTTTTGCCTGGCCGGGATATTGCGGGACTTCCAGGCGCAGTTTCCGCGGGTGCGACCGGACATTTGCTGCGAGATGTCGACCGCACTGGTCGGCCGCTTGCAACGTGGTGAACTGGATCTGGTGCTGGGTGTGCAGCACGCCAATCTGCAACCGGGGGAATACCTGTGTGACGAGCCGCTGGTGTGGGTGGCGGCTGAAGGGTGGTGCGCTGGCAAAGACGAGTCGGTGCCGCTGGCGGTGTATGCCGAGGGCTGCGCCTTCCGCGCCAATGCCGTGCGGGCGCTGGCCGAAGCAGGGCGGCCGTGGCATGTGGTTTACACCAGCCAGAGTCCGCGGGGTATCGGGATTGCCATTGAACAGGGCCAATCGGTGGGCGTCACCGCGCGGCGCTTGGTGCCGGCGGGTTGGCAGGTGCTGGATGAGGCCCAGGGCTTCCCGCCCATTGAGCCGGCGCGGTTGATGGTCTGGCGTTCGTATCAGTCTCAGGCGTTGGCGGTCGAGGCGTTGGTAGACATTCTCTGCCGCGAGTTGGGCCGTTCAGACCTGTTGGCCCAACGCGGGTTCGCGGCGTTGACGACGGGCCATCAGCCCCAGCAATAACAGGCTGGCCGCCACCCAGCAGGCGATCCAGCCATGCACGACGGCAAACTGCCCGGTGGCTTGCAGCAGCCAGCCGCAGATCCCGTTGGCAGTGGCGCTGCCCAGGCCGTAACCGACCATGCTCAGGCTCACCACTTGCAGGCTCTGCACGGGGCTCAATCGTGCGCTGAGGTAAGCGGCCATCAGGCCCCAGACCGGGAAGTAAAACAGCGCGAACAGCCCGGCCGCCAGCCAGGTCAGGCCCAGGTTCGGCTGCCAGAGCAGGGCCAGCATCGCCGCGCCGAACGCGCCGATGCTCAACAACATCACCCGTAATGCGCCCCAGCGATCCGCCAATGAACCCAGGAGCAGGCCACCGACCACGCCACCGATGCCGATCAGCGACCACAGTGATCCGGTGATTTGCGCGTTGGCGCCCAGGCGTTCGCTGGCAA
Organism: Pseudomonas sp. NPDC096950; assembly: GCF_044762525.1. NCBI lineage: Bacteria > Pseudomonadati > Pseudomonadota > Gammaproteobacteria > Pseudomonadales > Pseudomonadaceae > Pseudomonas > Pseudomonas sp. NPDC096950. The sequence goes on from NZ_JBIWEL010000001.1 coordinate 477,371, forward strand.
ACGCCGAGAGAAAGTTGAGAAACGGTCCGCTGATCGCACCGATAAAGGCGCTGAGCAGCAAAATATGCAGCGCCACCGGGTGTTCCAGGCACAGGTGCAGCCAGTGCCTGAGGACCCGGCGCAGCGACGGTGGGCTGTCGGGCTTGAGGCGTTGTTCCGCCGCGAGCGGGGCCAGGGCCCAGAAGGTCAGCAGGGTGACAATCAGCGTCAAACCGGCGCAGATCAACCAGAAGTGCCTCAGGGAGATGCCGTGCAATAAAGCGATCAGCACTCCATTGAGGCAAATCGCAAACGCTGCCCCCGAAGACGCCAGCCCCAGCACGCGGCTGCGGTGGGACGCAGGGATCACCTCGCTGGCCAGCGCCGCGATCGCATTCCAGTTCGACACCGCGCAGGCCGACACCAGCGCCAGGCACAGCGCAAACGGCAGCACCCAGGGTGTAACGACCGCCAGGGCCAGCAGCGCCGGGCTCAGGGCCATCGTCAGGCGCACCATGTTGCGCGGGCTGATCCACGCCGCCGCGATGCCGCTGACAATCGATGCGCCCATATAGAACAGCTGCAACAGCGCCGCGATAAACGCAGCCTGGCTGTAGCTCAGTTCGAACACCTCGCGGATCTCGGGTAATAACGCTGAATACAGGAAAATGCTGAAACCGTGGGTGGTGGCGTTACAGGCAGTAAAGATGAGCGCCAATATGCCAATACTTCTAGCGGGTGACTTAACATCGGTTGGCATGTATTCGGCTCGGATTAATAGCAACAGGATGGGGCGAAGTTGAAAGTTTCGCCCTATGTAAGTGCGGTGGCGGATTGCGATGTTTAATTAAAATCAGACTAGCGTTTATATAAAGAAAACAGCCAGTGCTTAATAGTCATGAGTGTGCGGCGAAATACTCATGCTATTTATGCGTGAGCGACAGTTTCCCAATCAAAAAACGACCCCGTTGATGCAACGCAGATCAAATGTGGGAGCGGGCTTGCTCGCGAAAGCGGTGTATCAGCCAAAACAAGGTCGCCTGACACACCGCCTTCGCGAGCAAGCCCGCTCCCACACAAAGCCAATCTACATCCGCTTCAAATCACCCCGCACAACACAAAAATGCATGTTACTCAGGAAATTTCCCCCGAGCCGTGGGATGCTTGGCGCTCGTCAGCCCTTGCGCGAGTCCCCTTCATGAAACGCAAAATGCCCGCGCTCAATGCGCTCAAAGCCTTCGAAGTGGCCGGCAGCACCGGCAGCTTTACCCGGGCGGCGGAGTTGCTCAATGTCACCCAGAGCGCGGTCAGCCGGCAGGTGCGCCAGCTCGAAGAACAACTGGGCGAGAACCTGTTGGAGCGCCGGCATCATCACCTCGAACTGACCAGCGCCGGCCGGGTGTTGCTGCGGGCGCTGCACCAGTCCTTCGACAAGATCGAGCTGACGGTGCGCAGCATCCAGCAGAAATCCCACGCCAATCGTCTGCACATCAACGCGCCGCCGACCTTCACCAGCCGCTGGTTGATGCCGCGCCTGGGACGCCTGCGGGAGAAGCACCCGGAACTGGAGCTGAGCATTACCACTCGCCTGCAGGACAGCCTCGCGGAAACCAGCACCCTGGACTGCGCGATCCGTTTTGGCGATGGCGAATGGGATGGTTTGGACAGCTCGCTGTTGATCCAGGAACGGCACATCGCGGTGTGCGCTCCGTCGTTGTATGCGCGGGAATGGAGCGAGGGCGGCATCGACCTCAATCGCCTGACGCTGCTGCATGTACTGGCCCGGGAAGACCAGCGCTACCTTACCTGGAAACACTGGCTCGACGCGGCGAAAATCAGTGGTGTCGACACCCAGGGCGGTTATGAATTCGACCTGCTGGACCTGGCGATTCGCGCGGCGACCGATGGCCTGGGCATCACCATCGCCGACTGGCACATGGTCGCCCCGGAACTGGCCTGCGGGCAATTGACCCAGGTGCTGAACGTGCACGTGGAAGGGCATCAATCCTACTGGCTGGTGACCCGGCCGGAGCAGACTCTGATGCCGCAATTACAGGTGTTCAGCCAGTGGTTGCAGGAAGAAATCTGGCTGGCGCAACGGCAGCTCGAACCTTCTACGGCGGCGTCTTCCGGAAGTTGAGTTTGCCTTTAGAACGACCCCTCACCCCAGCCCTCTCCCCAGAGGGGAGAGGGGGCCGACCGAGTTGTTTGGACAAGTTACATCGACCTGAAATATCTCGCCGAACTCGGGTTTGAACAGTATGAAGATCGGCTCCCTTTCCCTCTCTCCCCTCTGGGGAGAGGGCTGGGGTGAGGGGGCGATCTCATTAACATGCATTTTTCGAATGTTCCCCCGCTCAATAAATCGTTTGTTCAACCCGCCCCGGATGCCAAGACTGCGGGAACTGGATAAAAACAACGATGGGCGATGCACATGCGACTCGAGCGAAACTTTGTAAACGGTCACTTCATTGAGCCTGCCAGCGATGCGCTGATTGCAGTCTACAACCCGGCGACCGAAGGCTTGGTCGGGCACGTCTCGGCGGCCACCGGCGCTGAAGCCACCGCCGCCGTCGACGCCGCCGCCACTGCCCAGAAGGTCTGGGGCAAGCTCACCAGCATCGAACGCGCCGAACACCTGCGCGCATTCGCCGACGCCCTGGACGCCTGCGCCGAGAATATCGGTGCCGCCCTGGCCGCCGAATCCGGCAAGAGTGTCAGCGACGCGAGCAACGAAGCTCGCTACGCCGCGCAGATCACCCGTTACCACGCCGAGTGGGCGCGGCGGATCGAAGGCGAGATCATTCCCAGCGACAGTCCCAACGAAAACCTGTTCCTGCACCGCGAACCCATTGGCGTGGTCGCGTGCCTGATCCCGTTCAACTACCCGGTCTACACCTTGCTGCGCAAAATCGCCCCGGCGTTGATTGCCGGCAACACCGTAGTGGTGCGTCCGAGCAACAACACCCCAACGTCCGCATTTGAAATCGCCAAGGCTGTGCAGCAATCCGGCTTGCCTGCGGGCGTGGTCAACATCCTGACCATGGACCACGCCACCGCCGCCGCTGTGTGCACCCACAAAGCCGTCGGTTTGATCACCCTGACCGGCAGCGTCAACGCCGGGCGTATCGTGCTCGATTACTGCAAGGCCAACATCGCCAAGCCATCCCTGGAACTGGGCGGCAAAACCCCGGCGATCATCGAAGCTGACGCCGACCTGGAAGCCGCCGCGAGCGCTATTGTGGCCTCCAAGACCACCCACTGCGGCCAGTTGTGCACGGCAGTGGAGCGGGTTTATGTGCAGGAAAGCGTCTACGACCAGTTTCTCGCGCTGCTCAAAGCCAAGATCAGCACTGTGAAATTCGGCGACCGCGCCACCGACGCCAGCCTGATGGGTCCGTTGGTCAACGCCAGTTCCCGACAGAACATTCACGCCATGGTCGAGCGCGCCGTCGCCGACGGTGCTGTACTGGAAACAGGTGGTTTTATCCCGCAAGGCAACGGTCATTTCTACCCGCCGACCCTGCTGAGCAACTGCCGCCAGGACATGGAAATCATCCAGGAAGAAATCTTCGGCCCGGTGCTGCCGGTGCTCAAGTACCGCGACATCGACGAAGCGCTGGCCATGGCCAACGATCACCAGTTCGGCCTGTCCTCGGTGCTGTACACCGAGAACTACCGCACCACCATGAAGGTCGCCAACGCCATCGAGGCCGGCGAGTTGTACGTCAATCGCACCCCGGCCGACCCGTACCAGGGCTTCCACGCCGGGTGGAAACGTTCCGGCCTGGGCGGCGATGACGGCAAGCACGGCATGCTTGAGTTCACCCAGACCCGACTGGTCGTCATGAACTATTGATCCACGTGCAGCACCCTCTCGCTTATGTGGGAGCGGGCTTGCTTGCGAAGGCGATGTGTCAGTAGATACATCAATAGCCTGATCCACCGCTTTCGCGAGCAAGCCCGCTCCCACAAAGGCCTGAGTACACCTGAGATATATATAAAAACAATTATCAGAGCGCCCAGACCACTGGGCGCCAGAGGTCTACTCGATGTCCAAGCCTGCAACCACTGTTGCCGCTGTTCAGGGTTCGAACGCGGGTTCAAAAAGCCACAGTGACAAGGGAAGTCGCTACATCCAATTGATGCTGCTGGTACTGGCCGCCGGTGCGATCTATCCGATCCTGTACCTGCGCCAGGTCTACCAGACCACCATGCTCGAGGTGTTCCAGATCAACCACAGCGAGCTGGGTTATCTGTACTCGATGCTCGGCACGATTTTCCTGCTCAGCTACTTGCCGAGCGGCTGGCTGGCGGACCGGATTGCGCCACGTTTTCTGATTTTCTTCTCGCTGGTGGCCACCGGCGCCCTCGGGCTTTGGTACTCCACAGCGCCGTCGATGACCGGTCTGATGATCATCTTCGGTTGCTGGGGGCTGACCACCGGCCTGACGTTCTGGGCCTCGGTGCTCAAGCGCGTAAAGATGATCGCCCATCACACGGAACAGGGCCGGTTCTTCGGCATCCTCGATGGCGGTCGTGGGCTGGTGGAAGCCTTGCTGGCCACCGTCGCTCTGGGGCTGTTTGCCTTCGCCACCGAAACCCGTGGCGAGTCCGCCGCTGAAGGTTTCAAGCACGTGGTTTACCTCTACGCCTTCACCTGTATCGCCATCGGCTGTGTGCTGGTGCTGATCAAGGACCCGAAGTCGATGGACGACACCGGCGCGGTGGAGAAGGGCAAGTACAACCTGCTCAGCGACCTGGCGACGTTGGTGAAAATTCCTGAACTGTGGCTGGTCACCGCCATCGTGTTCTGCGGTTACCACATCTTCTGGGCCACCTACAGTTTCTCCGATTACTTGCAGGGCGGCGGCATGACCGCCGTCATGGCCGGCACCATTACCACTATCAAGCTGTGGATGCGCCCGATTGGCGGCATCGGCGGTGGCTGGCTCGGTGACAAGTTCTCAAACATCTCGGTGCTGATCGTGGCGCTGCTCCTCGCGACGTTGGCGATGGTCGGCCTGATCGTGTTCCCGGCGCTCAACAGCATGGGCTTGCTGATTGGCACGGTGATTTTCATCGGCCTGATGACCTACGCGATTCGCGGCCTGTACTGGGCGATCCTCGACACCTGCAACATTCCGCTGCGCATCACCGGCCTGGCCATCGGCATTGTCTCGGTGGTCGGTTACCTGCCGGATGCCTTTATTCCCTTGATCAACGGCTACCTCACGGAACATTTCCCCGGTGCCTTTGGTTACAAGCTGTATTTCGGCTACATCGCTTTCGTCGGCCTGCTCGGGACCCTCGCGGCCCTGACCTTGCGCGCGCGGATCAATCGTCAATCTTTGAAAAAAACAGGTGCCTGAGATGAAAATCGTCGCCCTTGAAACCCACATCGTTGCCGTACCGCCACCGCACATCGGCGGCATGTACTGGTTGTTCGTCAAGCTCAAGACCGATTGCGGCATCGAAGGCGTGGGCGAGATCTACGCCGCGACTTTCGGCCCCAAAGCCATGTTGCCGATCATCGAAGACGTGTTCGAACGCTACTTGCTCAACCACGACCCGCACCACATCGAGCGCTTTTTCCGCCAGGCCTATTCGAGTGGTTTCACCCAGCGTCCGGACCTGACCATGATGGGCGTGGTCAGCGGTCTGGAGATGGCCTGCTGGGACATCATCGGCAAAGCGGCGAACAAACCGGTCTACGAATTGCTCGGCGGCAAGGTCAACGAACGCCTGCGTTCCTACACCTATTTGTACCCGGTCAACAGCAAGGGTGAGTACGACTACGACGACCCGGACCTGGCCGCCGAATGCGCCATCGACAACATGAATAAAGGCTTCACCGCCGTGAAGTTCGACCCGGCCGGGCCGTACACCGCGTACTCCGGGCACCAGATTTCCCTGGAGGTGCTGGAGCGCTGCGAAACCTTCTGCCGCAAGATCCGCGAAGCGGTGGGCGACAAGTGCGACTTGCTGTTCGGCACCCACGGGCAAATGGTGCCGTCCTCGGCGATTCGTCTGGCCAAACGCCTGGAGAAATACGACCCGTTGTGGTTCGAAGAACCGGTGCCGCCGGGTCAGGAAGACGCCATGGCGCAAGTTGCGGCCAAAACCACGATCCCGATTGCCACCGGCGAACGGCTGACCACCAAGTACGAATTCTTCAAGCTGTTGCAGGCCGGCGGCGCGTCGATTTTGCAGATGAACGTGGCCCGCTGCGGCGGTCTGCTGGAAGCCAAGAAGATCGCTAGCATGGCCGAGGCCTATTACGCGCAGATCGCGCCGCATCTCTACAACGGACCGATCGGCGCGGCGGCGAGTTTCCAGTTGGCGACCTGCACGCCGAACTTCCTGATCCAGGAAAGCATCATGACCTGGGGTGGTTTTCACGCCGAAGTACTGACCAAGCCGCTGCAATGGGAGGACGGCTACATCATCCCGTCCACCGAGCCGGGCCTTGGGGTGGAGCTAAACATGGACGTGGTGCGCCGGCATTCGCCGTACACCGGCGAGCGTTTGCACCTGCAAATGGCGCCGACCCCGGCCGACGTCAAAGACACATCGCCGGCCAGGGGCTGACACCTGTGGGAGCGGGCTTGCTCGCGAAGAGGCCGGCACATTCAACATCTATGGTGCCTGACACACCGCTTTCGCGAGCAAGCCCGCTCCCACAGGGGTTTTGCGCCTGACGGTTTATTTGGACAACGACTTACATGACATACGACTACATCATCGCTGGCGCGGGTGCCGCCGGCTGCATTCTCGCCAATCGCCTCACGGCCTCGGGCAAGTACACGGTGCTGCTGCTGGAAGCGGGCGGCAAGGACAGCTCCCTGTGGTTCAAGATCCCGGTCGGCTTCGCGAAAATGTATTACAACCCGACCTTCAACTGGATGTACTACAGCCAGCCGCAAAAGCAGCTCAACAACCGCGAAATCTACGCCCCGCGCGGCAAAGTGCAGGGCGGTTCGGGTTCGATCAACGCCATGGTCTACGTCCGTGGCCAGGCCCATGACTTCGACGACTGGGCGGCCAACGGCAACGACGGTTGGGGCTTCAAGGACGTGCTGCCGTACTTCCGCAAACTCGAAAATCACCCGCTGGGCGACAGCGAATACCACGGCGGCAGCGGCCCGATCAGCATCACCCCGATGAAGGGCCAGACTCATCCAATCTGTGATGTGTTCCTCAAGGGCTGCGACGAACTCGGCTACCCGCATAGCGACGATTTCAACGGCCCGAAATTCGAAGGCTCGGGCATCTACGACGTCAACACCAAGGATGGCCAGCGCAGCTCCAGCAGCTTCGCGCATTTGCACCCGGCCCTGAGTCGGCCGAACCTGGCGGTGGAACATTACGCCCTGGTGGATCGGGTTCTGTTTGATAACGAGCGGGCGACCGGTATTTCCGTGACCCAGCATGGCGTGGTCCGCACCTTCACCGCGCGCAAGGAAGTCATCCTCTGCGCCGGGGCCGTGGACACACCGAAGATCCTGCAATTATCCGGCGTCGCCGATAAGGCGTTGCTGGCCAAACATCAGATTCCGCTGGTCAAGCACCTGCCGGCGGTGGGGCAGAACCTGCAGGATCACCTGTGCGCCAGCTACTACTACAAAGCCAATATCCCGACCCTCAACGATCAACTCAGCTCATTGTTCGGCCAGTTCAAACTCGGCCTCAAATACCTGCTGACCCGCAAGGGCGCGCTGGCGATGAGCGTCAACCAGGCCGGCGGGTTCTTCCGTGGTGATGACACCCAGGCCAATCCGAACCTGCAGTTGTACTTCAACCCGCTGTCGTACCAGATCCCGAAAAACAACAAGGCCAGCCTCAAGCCCGAGCCGTATTCAGGCTTCCTGCTGTGCTTCAACCCGTGCCGGCCCACCAGTCGCGGACATATCGAGATTGCCTCGAAAAACCCACGGGACGCGGCGCTGATCGACCCCAACTACCTGAGCACGCAAAAGGACATCGACGAGGTGATCCAGGGCAGTCGGCTGATGCGCAAGATCATGCAGGCGCCAGCACTGAAAGACATCACCGTCGCCGAGGTGTTGCCCGGGCCGGTGGTCGAAAGCGACGAGCAGATGTTGCAGTACTTTCGCGAGAACAGCGGCTCGATTTATCACCTGTGCGGCTCTTGCGCGATGGGTGCGGATGACCAGCGGTCGGTGGTCGACAAGCGGTTGAAGGTTCACGGAATTGATGGATTGCGCATTGTCGATGCGTCGATTTTTCCCAACGTGACCAGCGGCAATACCCACGCCGCCGTGCTGATGGTGGCGGAGAAGGGCGCCGATCTGATCCTGCAGGACGCCTGATTTCAACTTGGCCTGTATCAAAAATGAATTTCCGCTCAGTCAGCCGCTCATACCTGATAGGTGGCAGATTTGAGCTGCGAAATCATTTATGCAATCAGGGAGTGGTCAGGTCATGAATCCAATAACAATGGCGGGCGAGTCGTTACCTGGCGGCTTGATTCTGGTGGTGGAGGACGACCCGCTGATTCTGGAATTTCTCTGCGAAATTCTTCAGGAAGAAGGCTTTGTCGTAGAACCGCAAATCAGCGCCGATGCGGCCACGCTGTATCTGGAAGAACACTCGGGCAAGGTCATGCTGTTGCTGACCGACATCACCATGCCCGGCAAACGCAACGGCGCGGACCTGGCCAACGAGTTCGGCGATCGCTGGCCGGACAAGCCGATCATGATCATGTCCGGTTTCGAAACCCCGGAAAGCGCCGGGGTGCGGCACGCGGTTTCCTTCATCAAGAAACCTTGGGCGTTGGGGCAGTTGCTCGATTGCGTCGAAGGAGCCCTGAAATCCCACCGTCCCGTGTAGGCGCTGCCGAAGGCTGCGATCTTTTGATTTTGTCTTTTAAAAGCAAGATCAAAAGATCGCAGCCTTCGGCAGCTTCTGCGTCGATTGTGATGGATTGTCGGTGGTACATTGCCCACATCCCACCCGGCCCCTTGCAATAGGAAGCTGTCTTTTGCCTGCTCAAACATCCGTTTTCAATACGCCATACCGCGCCTTTCTGTTCGACATGGACGGCACCGTCCTCAACTCCATCGCCGCCGCCGAGCGAATCTGGACGGCCTGGGCGTTGCGCCAAGGCATCGATGTCGCGAAATTCCTGCCGACGATTCACGGCGCGCGCGCCATCGACACCATCAATCGCCAGGGCTTACCGGGGCTGGATGCCGAGGCGGAGGCCGCGTTGATTACCGAGGCAGAAATCGAGGATGTGGAAGGGATTGTCGAAGTGGTTGGCGCGGCTGCGTTTCTGAAAACGCTGCCCGCTGATCAATGGGCAATTGTCACTTCGGCGCCGCGAGCCTTGGCGTTGCGGCGCATGGCGGCGGCGGGGATTCCCGAGCCTTCGGTGATGGTCACGGCAGAGGACGTGAAGGCAGGCAAGCCGGATCCGGCCGGTTATCGACTGGCGGCGCAGCGGTTGGGGGTTGAGGTGACGGAGTGCCTGATTTTTGAAGACGCTACCGTGGGGATTCAAGCGGCTGAAGCGGCGGAGGCGGATTTGCTGGTGATTACTTCGACCCATGATCATCCGATCCAGACGCCGCATGCCACGATGGCTGATTACGCATCGGCCGAAGTTCGCACCGATGCCGATGGCCGAATCCGCCTGCATTCTTCCTGACCAACCCCATTCCCCTGTGGGAGCGGGCTTGCTCGCGAAGGCGATGGGTCAGCCACAATCAATGGTGACTGACACGACGCCTTCGCGAGCAAGCCCGCTCCCAAAATGTTGATCGAGGTGTTTCAGTAGATGCCCGGGATAAGCCGCCACGTCCTGCCGCAATACTCCTCATATTCCCGCCCAAACTGCGCCCGCAGCAGCGCTTCCTCGGAGTGAATCCGCGCAATCAACGGGATCAACGTCAACCCCGCCAGAATCACCCCCACCCCCGAACGAAACGCCAGCGCCCAGCCGATGCCAATGACCATCAACCCCAGGTAACTGGGATTGCGCAAGGTGCGGTAGATCCCGTCGGTGACCAGCGTATGCCCCGGCTGAATCGCCACCAACCCGCTGAAGCGCTTGCCCAGCACAAACACCGGCCACAAGCGCAACGCCCCGCCGACAATGAAAAGCAACGCACCCAGCCAGCGCACGCCCTCGTCACCGAAGCTCCAGAAGTCGATGCGATCGGTGTAGGCCGGCAAATAACCACTGAGCAATCCGATAATCCCGAATACTGGCAGCACCCAGCGATTGGCCCGGTCTTCCCGTTCGCCAGAACTCAGGTTGACCTCGGTAAACAACGAGGCTACCGCCATCACCACAGTCGCCAACGCCACCACCACCAGCGCACCATGGGAAAAGAACGCCGCAAACCCGCCCAGCCCCCACACCGCGAGGCCGAGGTAGGCGAGGGTGGACACGACGGCGAAAAAAGCCAGTTTGGGGGAGATGTTCATGGCTAGCTCCACAGGCTGCATATGACAAGTGTAGAGAGTGTCTGGAGTCAGCGAAAAACCTGTGGGCGCCGGGGCTTTTGTGGCGAGGGAGCTTGCTCCCGTTGGACTGCGCAGCAGTCCCATCTTTTAGGGCCGCTTCGCAGCCCGGCGGGAGCAAGCTCCCTCGCCACAGGTTGGGTGTCGGGCTTCATATCACCGGCAGCGGGGTCACGCCGATCTGGCATTACGCCGAATCACCTGCGGCGGCTGCCCGAACGCCCGCAAAAACGCTTCTCGCATTCTTCGCCGGTCACTGAAGCCGCTTTCCTCGGCAATCTGATCCAGTGTCAATCGCCCCCGTTCCAGCATCTGCCGCGCCGCTTCCAGGCGCAGGTTCTCGATGGCCTTGGCCGGCGATTGCCCGGTTTCGGCACGAAACGCCCGGCTGAATTGCCGTGGGCTGAGTCGCGCCACGTCCGCCAGCTGCTCCACCGACAGCGCCGACGCCAGGTGTTCCCGGGCATAACCGAGCACGGTCTGGATGCGGTCGGATTTCGGCTCCAGTTCCAGCAGCGCCGAATGCTGCGACTGGCCACCCGCGCGGCGGTGGTACATCACCAGTTTCTGCGCCACGGACCGGGCCAGTTCGGCGCCGTGGTCCTTTTCCACCATGGCCAGCGCCAGGTCGATGCCGGCGGTCATGCCCGCCGAGGTCCAGATCGAGCCGTCGATCACAAAGATCCGGTCTTCCTCGACCTTGATCGTCGGAAACCGCGCCTGCAGCTCCCGGGCGTAGGCCCAATGGGTAGTGGCGCGGCGCCCCTCAAGCAACCCGGCCTGGGCCAGCACAAATGCTCCGGAACAAATCGACGCCGTGCGCCGCGCGGTTTTCAGGCTGTCACGCACATAACTCAGCACTGCATCGGGCGCCTGCTCAAGAATCGCATCGCCACCGACCACAATCACTGTGTCGAACACCCGCTCATCGAACGCCTCGGTGCCGATGCTCAATCCACCTGACGCGCGCAACGTGCGGCCATCTTCGGACAATACGCTGACTTCATATAAAGATTCGCCAGCACTGAAATTGGCGTACTCAAACACCGGCATGGCCGCCAGCGCCATGGACTGGAAGCCTTCGAACACCACAAACGCCACGGAAGTCATCGAAAGGTCCTCAAAAAGGTCATGTCCCGAAAACGTACTTTAAATGTCATTTGAGACTTGTGTCAGTCCCTTTATAACTGTTCACACCCGGCGAGCTTATCGCCCTTACTGTGAAGGAAACTCGACATGGCACTATCATCCAAAGGCACCGCCCTGATCACTGGCGCTTCTTCCGGCATCGGTGCGGTCTACGCCGACCGTCTCGCCCGGCAAGGCTACGACCTGATTCTGGTCGCTCGCAGCCAAAGTAAATTAAACGCCCTGGCCAACCACCTGAGCAACGAAACCGGGCGCACCGTGGAAGTGGTCGCCGCCGACCTGAAAGATAAAACCGACCTGCTGCGGGTGGAAAACATCCTGCGCACCGACGCCAGCATCACCTTGCTGGTCAACAACGCCGGGGTCGGCGGGGTCATGCCGCTGCTGGGCAGCCCGGTGGACGACATGGAAGAGATGATCACCCTCAATGTCACCGCGCTGATGCGTTTGGCCTACGCCGTGGTGCCGGGTTTCGTCGCCCGAGGCGCCGGGACCGTGATCAACATTTCCTCGATCGTTGCCATCGCTCCGGAAATCCTTAACGGCGTGTACGGCGGGACCAAGGCTTTTGTGCTCGGTTTGAGCCAGTCCATGCACCACGAGCTGGCGGACAAGGGCCTCCACATCCAGGCCGTACTGCCCGGCGCCACCGCTACCGACTTCTGGAGCGAGGCCGGCAACCCGGTGGAAAACCTGCCGCAAGAGATCGTGATGTCGGCCCAGGACATGGTTGATGCCGCACTGGCCGGACTGGCGCAGGGCGAAGTGGTGACCATTCCGGGTCTACACCAGGGCGACAAATGGGACGCTTATGAGGCTCAACGCCGGGAGCTGTCAGGGCTGTTCGGCCACTCCACGGCGGCATCGCGTTATCGCTGAAACGGCTAGTGGAGGGCAGGGGTGAACTAAGCTTGTTTGAGGCACGTTCACCTCTTCATCCCGGATTCGTCGCAGCCTTGCCACGGGTCCGAGGTGTGACAAGGAGCCCTTGATGCTGCACATCCGAACACCGCTGATTCTGCACCCGACCCTGTCCACGCCCACCCGGCGCATCTGGCTCAAGCTGGAAAACCTGCAACCCAGCGGCTCGTTCAAATTGCGCGGCATGGGACTTTTGTGCACCCAGGCCGCCGCCCAGGGCAAACGCAAAGTGGTGTGTCCGTCCGGCGGCAATGCCGGGTTTGCCACCGCCGTGGCCGCTGCCCGCCTGGGCCTGAAGGCCTGCATCGTCGTGCCCAACACCACCCCTGAAAGCACCCGCGCCCGGATCAGCAGAACCGGGGCCGAGGTGCTCGTCCACGGCAAAATCTGGGACGAGGCCAATCAACGGGCCAAGGAACTGGCGCGGGGTGCCAACACTGAATACGTGCCGGCGTTCGACCATCCCGTGCTCTGGGAAGGCCACAGCTCGATGATTGATGAAATTCTTGAGGATTGCCCCGAGGTCGATGTCATCGTGACGTCGGTCGGTGGCGGTGGTTTGCTGGCAGGGATTCTCACGGGATTGATCCGCCACAAACGCATGGACTGCCGGATCGTCGCCTGCGAAACCGAAGGCGCAGCGTCGTTTGCGGCGGCGGTCGAGGCCGGGCATCCGGTGCGGCTGGCGCGGATCAGCACGGTCGCCACCTCCCTCGGCGCGGCCCAGGTGGCGGCGTGGCCGGTGGAGCACATACGCGACTTCCCCCACGAATGCGTAGTGCTCAGCGACGACGAAGCAATCATGGGCGTGGTCCGCTACGCCAGCGACTTGCGCCAATTGGTCGAACCGGCGTGTGGTGTGTCACTGGCCGTGGCATACCTCGATCACCCGGCGATTGCCGAAGCCCATGACGTGGTGATCATCGTGTGCGGCGGGGTCAGCATCACCGCGCAATTGGTAGCCGGGTGGGCGCGTACATCGGGCAGCGCGGAAAAAAGGCCGAACTGAACAAACATCCACCTCAATCCCTTGTGGGAGCGGGCTTGCTCGCGAAGGCGGAGTAACAGTCGACATCGATGTTGCCTGACACGACGCCTTCGCGAGCAAGCCCGCTCCCACAGGGGGATTGGGTTTGATCACAGATCCTGCATTCACCCGAGCTCCCACAGGGAATTGAGGTTGATCACAAGTTTTGCATCCACCCGAGTTCCAATGTGGGAGCGGGCTTGCTCGCGAAGGCGGTGTGTCAGGCGATGAGGATGGTGAATGTGATGGCCTCTTCGCGAGCAAGCCCGCTCCCACAGGGAATTGAGGTTGATCACAAGTTTTGCATCCACCCGAGATCCAAATGTGGGAGCGAGCCTGCTCGCGAAAGCGGTGTGACTGTCAGCGAAGATGTTGGATGTGCAGACGCCTTCGCAAGCAAGCTTTGCTCCTACAGCAGCGGGATGCTGTAGCTCACGATCAGCCGGTTCTGGTCCTGGTTGCGGGACGCTTCGCTGTTCGACTTGCCATTTCTCCAGCCGAATCCGACCCCTTTCAACGCACCGGATTGCAGGACGTAATCCAGGCTGATATCCCGCTCCCATTCCTTCTGGTTATCGCCAGACACCGTCTTGATGTTGTCCCCGCTCAGGTACATGACCGACGCCTTTAGACCCGGCACCCCCAGCGCCGCAAAGTCATACGCATACTGCCCGAACGACGTGCGCTCACCCGCACGGGTAAACGTCTGGATCAAACGATCGGTGTACAAATAAAGACTGACCCCAGCAGCACCTTTGTCCGGCAAGGAGCCTTGGTTGAGCTGAGTAAAACCACTGCCGCTCGACACGCTTTGATAACCGGCGGTAACCGCATGCCCACCCAGGCTGTAGATCAGCGCGGCGCTCCAGGTTTTGTTGTCGATCTCGCCGTCACCGCTCTCGGTGAAGCCACTGATCTTGTACCCCGAAGTACCCGAACCATTGGCCCCGGACGAGTCGGTCTTGAAGTAACGCAAGTCGGTTTTCAGGGACTGACCTTCCGAAATCGCCAACGTGTGGATCAGACCGAAAAACTGTTGGGTGTAGTAGTTGTCGAGGTTGGCGTAGTAGTACTGCGCGGTCAGGTCCTTGGTGACTTTCCAGTCGCCGCCGGCGAAGTCGAACGCATTGCTTTCCCGCGTACCGCCGGTGGCCGCCAGCCCGGTCTGGTCGCTTGAACCCCGGCCCGTCGCGTGCTCGATTCGGCCACCCGTGAACGTCAGGTCCTTGAACTCCCCCGAAGTGATCTGGCCCCCTTCAAAGGCCTGGGGCAGCAGGCGGCCATCGTTGGACACCAGGATCGGCAGCTTGGGCATCAACGTGCCCAGGCGCAGTTCGGTTTTCGACACCTTGACCTTGCCGGTCAGCCCCAGCCGGCTCCACTGATCGACCGCGCTGTTATCGGTGTCCGACGGAATCATCGAACTGCCAACATGCCGGCCCTTGCCGCTGTCCAGCGTAACGCCCATCAAACCCAACGCATCAACCCCAAAACCCACCACGCCATCGGTGTAGCCGGACTTGTAATCCAGCATGAAACCTTGCGCCCATTCTTCGGTTTTCGAAGGGGTGGCGGTGCCATCGCGGTTGTCGTTATTAAAGTAGAAGTTGCGCAGGCCCAAGGTGGCTTTGCTATCACTCAGGAAGTCCGCGTGTGCCTGGGTGCTGAGTGCAATGGCGCCTAACGCGAGGGTTACAGCCGTGCTTTTGTGGCTCATCTAAATCGCCCCTATTTTTTTTTGTAATTCGAATTCAGGAGGGTGGCTCCCGCAGCCTGCGGGAGCCTGGAACTTGCGTCAGATACCCAGGACGTTGGCGCCAATGCACGGATCAATCCCGCGCTCCAGGCGACGTTGATGCACGATTACGGTGATTTCCATCGAACCGGTGGTCACATCGAAATCGAGGATGTGGCCGCCGTAGGCCTGGAAGGTCGCGTCACCGGCGACACCGTGCATATGGATCGAAGGCTGGTCGTTCTTCCAGGCCACGGAGCCGGTGATGCTGGCCATCTCGACGTTGCTGAAGACCTTGGCGTCGAAGTCCTTTTTATCCTTGTTCCAGAAACCGAACTTCACATTGCCGAAGCCGATACCGCTGATGGAGGCGCTCGGGATCTTCTCGGAGATGGCCAGTTTGGTCAGTTCCTTGAAGGCGTTGTCGCCCATGCGCAGGACCATGAGGTAACCGGTGGGGGTCTTGGTGTAGCGGGGTGTGGCTTCAGTTGCACATTGCATGGGCGCGGCCGTCGCGGTGGGTGCGGTTTCTGCCACCGCGAATTGGGAAACGCTTGAATTGATCAGCACGGCTGCGGAGAGCGCCAACATCAATTTGGACAAGCGCAGTGTCGGGTGAAGTTGAACTTTCATTGGTGTTCCTCTGTTGTTGTTTTTATGGCTACAGCGGTTTTTGGGACGAGCGTGTCCGACGCCTGTTTTTCAACAGGCGCTGGATTTGCTTTTGGTTGTTAGTGGTTACTGGGTTTGAATGACCTGCAGCGCCGCGCGACTGCTGGCCCCGTCAACCAGTCGGGCAATGCCCAGCGGGTTGGCGTTTTTCAGTGCCTCGGGCAACAAACTGTCCGGGCAGTTCTGGTAGCACACCGGCCGCAGGAAACGATCGATCGCCAGCGTCCCGACCGACGTGCCACGCGCATCCGATGTCGCCGGATACGGCCCGCCGTGCACCATGGCGTCGCTCACTTCCACGCCAGTCGGATAACCGTTGAACAACACGCGCCCGACTTTCTGCTCCAGCAGGGCCAGCACTTCGGCCAGGGTGTTGAGTTCCGAATCCTCGACAATCAGGGTCGCGGTCAACTGACCGCGCAAGCCATGAAGTGCCTGAAGCAACTCGGCGTGATCGGCAACTTCCACCACGATGGTGGTCGGACCGAAAACCTCTTCCTGCAGCAACTCATCACCGTTAACCAGCAGGCTGACATCGGCCTTGAACAACTGCGGCCGCGCCTGGTTACCCTGTTGTGCGGCGCCGGCCAGGTGGGTGATGCCGGCGTGCGCGTGAAGGTTGTCCAAACCGTGGCAATAGCTTTTCAGCGCGCCGGTGTTGAGCATCGTCTGCGGGTTTTGCTCGCCCATCAGCGCGGCAAAACGTTCGAGGAAAGCACTGAACTCCGGGGAGCGAATGCCCAGCACCAAACCGGGATTGGTGCAGAACTGACCGGCGCCCAACACCACGGACGCCGCCAGTTCGCTGGCGATTTTTTCGCCCCGGGCCTTGAGCGCTGCGGGCATCAGCAACACCGGGTTGATGCTGCTCATCTCGGCGAACACCGGGATCGGCTGCGGTCGCGCCGCTGCCATGTCACACAGGGCCCGGCCACCGCGCAACGACCCGGTAAAGCCTACGGCCTGAATCGCCGGGTGCTTGACCAACGCCTCGCCGACGCTGCCGTAGAGCAGGCTGAACACGCCATCGGGCATGCCGGTTTTACGCGCGGCACGGGTGATTGCGGCAGCGACGTAATCGGCGGTCGCCATATGTCCGCTGTGGGCTTTGAACACCACCGGGCAACCGGCGGCGAGGGCGGACGCGGTGTCACCGCCAGCGGTGGAAAAGGCCAGCGGGAAGTTGCTGGCGCCGAACACCGCGACCGGGCCGAGGCCGGTGCGGTATTGGCGCAGGTCCGGGCGCGGTAGCGGTTGGCGGTCCGGCAAGGCGCGGTCGATGCGCGCGCCGTAGAAATCACCCCGGCGCAGCATCGTGGCGAACAGGCGCATCTGGCCGCTGGTGCGTGCCCGTTCACCTTGAATGCGCCCGGCGGGCAGGGCGGTTTCCCGGCAGACCAGGGCGATGAAGGCCTCATCCAGCGCTTCCAGTTCAGTGGCGATGGCATCGAGGAATTCGGCGCGTCGGGCGGCGGAAAGATTACGGAAGATCGGGTACGCCGTGGCCGCTGCTTCGGCAGCCGCGTTCACTTCCTCCACGGTCGCCTGATGGAACCGATACGGCAGCGCTTCGCCGGTGCTGGCGTCGTGGCTTTGCACGGTGTTCGAACCGCGTGCCGAGCGAGTGCCGGCGATGTAGTTGTGACCTGAAACTTCAAACATGGGAACTCCTTAAGGGCTGTTCAAAACAGGGATCAAGTAAGCCGATAAATGCGTCGGGCGTTATCGTGAAACAGGGCAAGGCGATCGGCGTGGGGGCGATCCCGGACGATGGTTTTGAAACCGTCGAACACTTCGCTCAGGCTGTTCACCACGCCATCGACCGGGTAGTTGCTGGCAAAGGCGCAGCGACTGATCCCGACAATCGAAATCGCGTCGTTCACCACCCCGCGGTTGGCCTCGACAGGCCATGCCTGGCCTGGGATGCAAATGCCGGAAATCTTCAGGGCGATGTTTGGCTCGCGGGCCAGCAGCGCCAGGTTGTCGCGCCAACCGGCCAAACCTTCCGCCGAGCGATCCGCTGGCAGCGCCGTGTGATTGACCACGATGGTCACGTCGGGAAAGTCCCTGGCCAGCTCCGCCGCTTCCGGCAAATGCCACCACGGCGCCTGCAATTCGAAGTGCAGGCCGTTTTCGGCCAGTTGTGCATAGCCTTCGCGCCAGCGGGGATCACGCATGGAGCCCGGCGCCACGTAATCATCGCGCCAGTCTTCACGGGTGGTGACCGTGGGTTTATGACGAACCCCGCGTACCAGCGGGTGCTTGCCGTATTCACGCAAGAGGCTCGGCGCATCCTCGCGATCCAGCCAGGCCTGCCCGACCATGGCCGCCAGGGTCGGTTCGTCTTGCGCCAATGACTCGATAAAACCCACTTCTTCGGCCGGAGTCGCCGGGTCCCATTCACCTTCGATCACCACCGTCTGCACGATGCGATGGTGGCCGGTCAGCCGACGATAGTCCTGAGGCAGAAAGGTGCGGCAGATCGACGAGTAATCGCCATAGCGAAACGGGCGCAATGGCCGGTCGTTGAGCCAAGGGTAGTAGTGGGCCTCGATATCGAAATAGTGCTGATGGGCGTCGACGATGGGCAGGTCCGCATCGTCGCCGCTGGCCAGAAAGCGTGCGCGCCAGTCATCCATGCTGTGGCTCCAGACGATAGAAACGTTGGGCATTGCCGGCGAACACCGCTTCCTGCACGGCTCGCCCCAGTGGCGCGAGCATCGCGGCCATGCCATCGGCAATCGTGTCGTAGGACGCGCGCAACCCGGCGACCGGAAAGTTACTGGCGAACATGCAACGCTCGGGGCCGAAAATTTCCAGCGCGGTGATCACCACCACGCGATTGTCCTGGTAGTTCCAGGGCGAATCCTTCAAACCGAACTCCGACAGCTTGATATGCACGTTGGGTTGCAAGGCCAGCGCTTCCAGGCCCTCGCGCCAGCGCGCCATGCCCGAGGGGCTGCGATCCCAGGCAAAACCGGTGTGGTTCAGGGCGATGCGGATTTGCGGAAACATCGCCGCCACTTCGGCGGCTTCCGCCAGATGCCAGGGCGGCACGCGCAAATCCCAGGACAAACCGTGTTCAGCCAGCCGCGAAAAACCTTCCAGCCATTTCGGGTCCTGCATGGTGCCGCGAGCGCCGGCAATCGAGACATCCGGCGAAGCCGAGGTCACCGGTTTGGAGCGAATCCCACGGACCAACGGCCGCGCAGCCTGAGTGGCAAGAATCTCGGCGCTGTCTTCACGATCGAACCAGGCGTGGGCGACGATGGCATTCGGGAAGCCGTAGCGTGCGTTGACCTGTTCCAGCCAGAGGGTTTCGGCGACTTGCTCATCCCGCGCCCGTTCGGCCTCGACGTGTACGGTGCCGATCAGCCGTTGCTTTTCAGTCAGGGCGAGGAAGTTTTCCGGCAGAAAATCACGGCACAGGCTGTGATAGTCGCCGAGGAAAAACTCTTCGTGATACTCGTCCTGCAACCACGGATAACGACCCTGGCCGAGGTCCCACAAGTGATGGTGAGCATCGACAATCGGCAGCGCATCCTCGGCGGCAAGGTTCGGCAAGCCATTGCGTTCGTGCAGCGTGATCATGGGGGCGTCCCTTGGCTTAGCGCGAGGCGAACTGGGTAGGGCTGAGCACGCCGTCTTCGACTTCGCCGGCAGCCGCGGCTTCGGCCTTGGCCTGGACCCGGCTGCGCAGCTTGGCGACGTTGACCACCACGCGGGTATGCGCGGCGGTGGCGACCAGCTCGACGTCGTCGCGCACTTCGACGTTGAAGGTGACGCTGCGCCCCTCGATCCGCGTGACCGTGGCGACAATACTCACCGACATGCCCAGCAGCGTGGCGCCGACGTGGCGAATATCCACTGCCGCGCCGACGGTGTTTTCGCCTTCATCGAGGAAGGTCAGCAGATAGTCGAGACAGGTTTGTTCGATGTCATCGACCAGGCGCGGCGTGGCGTAAATTCGCAAGTCTTCGCCGAGGAATGAAATGGTGCGTTCCCGATCGACGAGCAGTTTGCGTTCGGTGGCGGTACCGGCTTCCAGCGTGGAGAAATTCATAAGAAACCTCGGATATCAAAGGATGAGTCAGGCGTTAGGCAGGAAACCGATGGAAATCCATGGCACGGCAACCAGCACGCCCAGGGCCACCACGAGTGCGCCGAGGTACGGCCAGACCCGGCGCATGGCGCCGCTGGGATCGACTTTGGCGATGGCGCACGCGGCGTAGAAGCCCACGCCAAACGGTGGCGCGAACAGGCCCAGGCCCATGGCGAAGATCGCGACCATGGCGTAATGCACGTCGTTGATGCCCATGGTCTTGGCAATCGGAAACAGCAGGGGGCCGAACAGCACGATGGCGGGGATGCCTTCGAGGAAACTGCCGAGGAGGATGAACGCCACCGCAGAGATGATCAGGAAGCCCATCGCACCGCCGGGCACCGTCGACATGACCAGCGCCAGTTGATGGGAGAAGCCCGACTGGGTCAGGGCCCAGGCCATGGCCGTGGCGCTGCCGATGATGATCAGGATCGCGCCCGACAACGCGGCGGTGCTGACCAGAATCGGGTACAGACGGCGCCAGTCAAAGCAGCGATAGCAGAGCAACCCGACGATAAAGGTGTAGGCCACGCCGATGGCGGCGACTTCGGTGGCGGTGGCGACCCCTTCGACCACTGCGGTTCGGATCACGAAGGGCAGGGCCAGCGCTGGTAATGCGACCAGCAGCGAGTGGCCGATTTCCTTGCCCGTAGCGCGTTTGCCGGTGGAGGCTTCGCCTTTGCGGTTTTTCCACCAGATCACCACCGCCATGGCGATGGCGCCCACGACCGCCGGCATGAAGCCACCGGTGAACAGCGCGGAAATCGACACGCCAGTCACCGAACCGATGGTGATCAGCACCAGGCTCGGCGGAATGGTTTCCGACATTGCCCCGGAGGCATTGAGCATCGCCACCAGTTCGTTTTCATCCTCGCCGCGTTTCTTCATCTCCGGAAACAGCGCCGGGGCGATGGCCGCCATGTCGGCTGCCTTGGAACCGGAAATCCCCGAGATCAGGTAAATGGCGCCGATCAGCACATACGACAGACCGCCGCGTACATGGCCGATCAACGAACAGAGGAAACGGATCATCGCCCGGGCCATGCCCATGGCTTCGATCAACGCACCGAGGAACACAAACAACGGAATCGCCAGCAGGATCAGGCTCGCCATGCCTTCGTCCATGCGCCCGACCACCAGGGTCAGGGGCGTGCTGGTCATGGTCGACAGATACGCCACCGTGGCCAGGCCGAACGCGACCATGATCGGCACGCCGATGACGATCATCGCCATCACGCCGATCATGAAGAACACGATCAGGTTCCAGTTGCCCATCAGCAACAACGGACCTTCCGCCACCCACAACAGCGCCGCCAGGGAGCCCAGCATCGCCACGGACACCGAGAAGTCGATCAGCCGCGCGCTGGTCAGCAGGCGGGCGACGCAGGTCATCAGCATCAGGCTCAGGCCGACGGCGATGGCTGACACGCGAAAGGCGTTGGGGATTTCCAGGGCGGCGGTGGTGATGATCCACTCGTCGCTGACGTACTCCCAGGCCGGGGTGAACAGCAGCCCGATAAAGGTGATGACGATCACCGCGCCCAGGGTGTCGACGAAGGCGCGTTTTTCTGCGGGCAAGCGTCCGATAAACGAGGTCAGGCGCATGTGTTCGCCGCGCCGCATCGCCACCACCGAGCCGAGCATCGCCAGCCAGAGAAACAGCAGCGACGCCAGTTCATCACCCCACACGATCGGCTGATTCAGCACGTAGCGCGAGAATACGTTGCAGAACAGCAGGGTGACTTCGATCACCACCAGCAACGCCGCGCTGCCTTCGGTCAGCCAGCGCAGGCCGGTATCAAGGGCGCGACCGAGACGAAAAGTGGTCTGGCGCGGGCTGAGTCCTTCAGCGGGGGATACATCCGTCATTGGTATGTCGTTTTTCATGACCTGGTCTCCGGCTTAGGACAATTGACCCGCGTACTGCTCGAGCAAGCTCCAGGCTTCCGGGCCGTACTTGTCTTTCCATTGGGTGTAGAAGCCTTTGGATTGCAGGTCGGCGCGGAACAGTGAGCGGTCGACTTTATTGAAGGTGATGCCGTGGGCGGTCAGGGACGGTTCCAGGCTGGTGTTGAGGTCGATGACTTGTTGACGCTGGACCAGCGCGGCGGCGTTGATCTGCCGGGAGACGATTTCCTGCACGTCGGCGGGCAGTTTGGGGAAGGTCTTGCCCGAAGCGACGATCCAGAAACCGCCCCAGATGTGGTCGGTCATGGAGCAGTATTTCTGCACTTCATAGAAGCGCGCGGACTCGACCACCACCAACGGGTTTTCCTGGCCGTCGACGACTTTGGTCTGCAACGCCGAGTAGGTTTCGTTGATGCTGATGCCGGTCGGCGAGGCGCCGAGGGCGCTGAACATCGAGGTCCACAATGGGCTGACCAGCACGCGCAATTTGAAACCGGCGAGATCTTGCGGGGTGTTGATAGGCCGGGTCGAACTGGTGATCTGGCGGAAGCCGTTGTTCCAGACTTTTTCCATCGGGATCAGGCCGACTTTCTCGGTCTTGACGCGCACGTACTCGCCGAGCTTGCCATCCAGCGCGGCCCAGACACTCTCGTAGTCCTTGAACGCGAACGGCATGCTTTCGATCGACATGGCCGGCACCAGGGTCGAGAGAATCGCGCCTGGCAACGGAATGAAATCGATGGCCCCGGCACGCACCTGGGACAGCATGTCGGTGTCGCCGCCCATGGCGCCGTTGGCGTACACCTGCAAGTCCACGGCACCGTTGGTTTCAGCCTTGATCGCTTCCGAAGCGGCCTTCATCTGTTTGTTCAAAGGATGGGTGTCGGGCAGGCTGCTGGTGTAGCGCAACACAATCGGCTTGGTCGCGGCGAAGACGCTGGACGGCAGCAGGTTGGCGGCAAAGGCACCACCGACGGTGACGCCGGCAGAAACCAGGAATGATCGGCGGCTGACAGTCTCGGTCAAGATACGGCTCATGATGTTCACCTTATTGTTTTTGTAGTTGTTCAAAAAAACTGCGGATCAAATGTGCAAATGCCTGTCCCCTGTGGGAGCGGGCTTGCTCGCGAAGGCGTCGTGTCAGTCAGCACTTATGTCAACTGATCCACCGCATTCGCGAGCAAGCCCGCTCCCACAAGGGGGCCTGCGTTATGCCAATGCCACCACGGCTTTGCTTTTAATCAGCTCGTCGATTTCGTCATCCGCATACCCGCTTTCCTTCAGCACTTCACGGGTGTGTTCGCCCAACAACGGCGCGTGGCGGCTGGTCGGCGAGGCGCCGTTGTCCATGTCGGAGAAGTGAATCGGCAGGCCCATGCCACGCACCCGGCCTTCGGTGGGGTGTTCGGTTTCGACGACCATGCCGCGGGCGATGGTTTGTGGGTGGGCCAGCGCCGCAGCGATGTCGAGGACCGGCCCGGCAGGCAGGCCAAGGCTGTCGAACAACACCATCCATTCATCCGTGGTGCGCGCGACCAGCACTTCGTTGAGGATGTCCACCAGGGCCAGGCGATGCTCCATGCGCAACGCATTGCTGGCGAAACGCGGGTCAGCCTTGAGTTGCGGCACGGCCAGGGCTTCGACCAAGCGTTCGTAGTTGGCCTGGTTGGCCGCGCCGATGTTGATCCAGCCATCGGCGGTGCGGAACACCTGGTACGGCGCGCTGGTGGAGTTGGCTGAACCCATTTTCGGCAGGATGGTGCCGTCGGCGAAATACGCCGCTGCTGGCCAGTACATCTGTTGCAGGCCGGCTTCGAACAGCGAGGTGTCGACCATTTGCCCGAGGCCGGTTTTCTGTTTGGCGGCGTAGGCAGCGCAGATGCCGAGGGCGGCGAGGATGCCGGAGTTGATGTCGGCCACCGGCGAACCGGCCTTGACCGGTTCACGCCCGGCTTCACCGGTCATGCTCATCATGCCGCTCATGCCTTGGGCGATCAGGTCGAAACCACCTTTTTCACCGAACGGCCCGCTGCGCCCGTAGCCGGAAATCGCGCAGTAGATCAGTCCCGGATTGATGACTTTCAGCGCTTCGTAGCCCAGGCCGAATTTCTCCATGGTGCCGGCCCGGTAGTTTTCCGTGACCACATCGGCGTCCAGCAACAGTCGACGCAGCACGTCGCGGCCACCGTCGGTCTTCAGGTTCAGGCCAATGCCGCGCTTGTTGCGGTTGACCACCATGAACGAGGCGGACTCACCGCTTTCCATGATCGGCGAGAAGCGGCGCGAATCATCGCCGTCCGGGACTTTCTCGACCTTCACCACGTCGGCGCCCATGTCGGCCAGCATCATTCCGCACACCGGCCCGGACATGATGTGAGCCAGTTCTACAACGCGCATGCCTGTCAGCGGTCCCATGTCATTTGCCCTCGAATTGTGGTTTGGCTTTCGCGATAAATGCGTTCAGGCCAGTCTGGAAATCTTCGGTGTCGTAGCAGGAGTAACTCGCGTCGATCTGCTCGGCAGTGGGTGCCACGCCCGCTTCAAGTTGGCGCGCGGCCTGGCGATGCCAGCGGGCGACCAGAGGTGCGCCCTGGGTGATGCGTTTGGCGGTGGCGAGGGTTTCGGACTCGACCTCGGCATCCGGCACGACCCGGGTCACGAGGTTTTTTACGTAGGCGTCGTTGGCGTCGAGAATGCGACCTTCCAGCAGAATTTCGAGGGTGGTCGAGCGCCCGGCCAGGGCGACGAGCCCGGCCATTTCGTCATAGGACATGACCAGCCCCAACTTGCCGACCGGCGCGCCGAAACGGCTGGAGGTGCCGCAGATACGCAGGTCGCACAACGCGGCGATTTCCAGGCCGCCACCGACGCACACGCCGTGGATCATGGCGATCACCGGGTGTGGGCACTCGACCACGGCGCGCATCGCCGCCGAGGTGATTTCCGCGTAGTGGCGGGCCTGGGCCTGATTGGCACGCACGCTGGGGAATTCGCTGACATCGGCGCCGGCGGCAAACGCCTGTTCACTGGCGCCGCGCAATACCACGCAGCGCACGGAGGTGTCAGCGGACAGTTCGGTCATGACATCACCCAGGTCCTGCCACATGGACAGGGTCAGGGCATTCATTTTCCCCGGGTGGCTGAGGGTGACGATGGCAATGGACGCTTGCCGTTCGATAAGGACTGTGGGCTTCATGATTGTTCCGCTGGCGTCGAGGCTCGTGGGGTGAGTTCGACGACGCGGTTGCCTCCTGATTTATTGTTGTTGGATAGCGGCTGCTTACAGCGATTGTTCGAGCATCGACAGGTAGTCCGCGGACGACGCTTCGCGGGGGTTGGTCTTGTGGCTGTGATCGTGCAACGCGCCTTCGACGATGCCGGCGAACAGGCTCTCATCGACACCGATCTCGCGCAGGCGGGTCGGCAGGCCGAGGCGGCGGGTCATGTCCTCGATGGCGGCGCCGATATCGGCGTCTGCCTCAAGGCCCATGGCGTGGCGCAGGCGTTCGAGCTTGCGTTCGTCACGCACGGTCGGGGCGTTGGCATTGAAGTCGACGACGGCGGGCAGAAAGATCGCGTTCAAGGTGCCGTGGTGCAGCTTCGGATTGATCCCGCCCAAGGCGTGGGACAGGCTGTGCACGCAGCCCAGGCCTTTCTGGAAAGCGAGGGCGCCTTGCATCGACGCGCTCATCATGTTCATCCGCGCTTCGCGGTCGCCGGGCTCGGTGGTGGCGCGTTCGATGTGTTCCCAGGCACGCCACAGGCCATCCAGGGCAATGCCATCGGCGGCGGGATTGAAGGCCGGGGCCATAAACGTTTCGATGCAATGCGCAATCGCGTCCATGCCGGTGGCGGCGGTGAGCATCGCTGGCAAACCGAGGGTCAATTCCGGGTCGCAGATCGCCACGCGGGGCACCACATATGGTGAGATTACGCCCACTTTTCGACCGTCGTCGAGGATCAGGATCGCGCCCCGACCGACTTCGCTGCCGGTGCCGGCGGTGGTAGGAATGGCGATCAGCGGCGCGGTGGCCGAGGTGATGCGATCCAGTCCGCCTTCGATCACCGCGAAGCTTTGCAGCGGGCCGTCGTGGGTCGCGCAGACCGCCACGCCTTTGGCCAGATCGATCGACGAACCACCACCGACCGCGATGATGCCGTCGCACTCGCCGAGGCGGTATTGCGCGACGGCTTCGCGCACGGCGTGTTCGTTGGGATTGGGCGGGGTGGCGTCGAAAATCGTTGGGGCGCGACCACCGAGGGCGGCGATGACTTTGTCGACGATGCCGGCGTTGCGCACGCCGATGTCAGTGACGATCAGTGGCCGGGTGATGCCGGCGCGCTCGGCTTCGGCGGCCAGGTGCTCCAGGCTGTCGTAGCCGAACTGGATTTTGGTGACGTAATTGATGAGGGACATGATTCACCACAAGTTATACAGGATTGTTATTGTTGCAATCGGTCCGGGGCAGGAGGGCTAGTGCTCTCTGGTCAAACCCATTGCATTGCCTGGTTGTGGGGTGGACTATAGGGCCGTCGTGGCGAGCCCCGATACTGACAACTTTCGATACCTCTATAACTTTTAGTTAACCCTGATGACGCCATCACTGAACTCGATCATGTCCCGCCTGCACATCAAGCAACTGCGCTTGTTGATCGCCCTGGATGAGCACGGCTCCTTGCTGGGCGCGGCCAAACAGGTCGCGCTGACCCAGCCCGGCGCCAGTAAAGCGCTGCAGGAAATTGAAACCACCTTCGGCACCTCGCTGTTCACCCGGACTAACCGGGGGCTTGAACCGAACGACGCCGGGCGCTCGGTGATTCGCTACGCGCGGTTGATCCAGACTGACCTCGCGCACCTGCGCGAAGAGATCATCGGCATCATGAGCGGCGAGGGCGGCCGGGTGTCGGTCGGCACCATCATGGGGGCCGTGCCGCTGCTGACCACCGCCATCAGCCGGGTGATTGCCGACAACCCGAAACTGTCCATCGAGATCGTCGAAGACACCAGCGCTGCGTTGCTCAGCCAACTCGACGCCGGACGCCTGGACCTGGCGATCTGCCGCACCACCATCAGCACCGCTCCTTATTTGTATGAGAGCTCGACGTTCGTCGAAGAAACCCTGGCGGTGATCGCCAGCACCCAACATCCGTTCGCCTATGCCCGGCAACTCTCGCTCAAGGACCTGGTGGATTACCGCTGGGTTGTCTATCGCGCCAACATGCCCATGCGTTTGCTGCTGGAGCGGGAATTCCACGAAGCCGACTTGCGCTTCCCGGTGCACCTGCTGGAAACCACCTCGGCCTTCGCCACGTTGTCGCTGCTTCAGGAAAACCCGACCCTTGTCGCACTGGTGTCCACCGACGTCGCAAAGTTCTGCTCCGGTTACGGCTTTACCACCACGTTGCCGCTGCCCATCACCTCGCGCAGCGAACCCTATGAACTGGTCTCGCGCAAAAACGTGCCCGACTCGCCAGCGGCCCGGCTGTTACGCGAGGCGCTGTTGAACCCGAATTGAGGCTGTCGGAATACTGACTGGCTTTGGAATCGTGCATTCGTGCAATTGCAGCAAATGTGATTTGCGTTTGGTGCAATGTCGGGATGAGTGTCAGGCAGCATTGATGTTGAATGGGACGGCCTCTTCGCGAGCAAGCCCGCTCCCACAGGGAATTGAGGTTGATCATCGGTGCTGCATTCACCGGAGATCCAGTGTGGGAGCGGGCTTGCTCGCGAAAGCGGTGGATCAGTTGATGCAGATGTTGATTGACACTCCGCCTTCGCGAGCAGGCTCGCTCCCACAGGGGTCGAGGTTGATCACAGATTTTGTGTTCACTGGCGATCCAGTGTGGGAGCGAGCCTGCTCGCGAAGAGGCCATCACATTCAACATTGATGCAGCCTGACACACTGCCTTCGCGAGCAGGCTCGCTCCCACAGGGGGTGTGTTTTGGCCCTTCAATCGCGATCCGCCACCGACAGGGTTTGTAACCCCGCCGCCCGGGCCTGGGCGACGAGTTCTTCGGTGTCTTCGCCGCCGGGCAGGGCGATGACGACGTCGGGGCGGCTGTCGCGCAGCATGAAGTGGTTGCGCAGGCGTTCGGCCAGTTTGCCGTGGCGTTGCCAGTTGGGCGGGTAGCGCACGATGTCGGCGCCGTGTTCTCGGGCCCATTCCTCGATGTCGGCGCCCAGGTATTGATTGCCGCCATGGATCAGCACCTGCACCGGGTGCAGGCGCTGGAAGGCGTCGAGCACCCGGCGACACTGGCGGTTGTCGGTGTAATGGCGGCCGGCACAGATCAGGACGCGCATGGCGAGGTTTCCTTGGCCTGATCATCACCCAGCGGCTCGCCGGCCCGTTCCAGCAGCGGGTAGGCGAGGGCGGCGATGTGGTGGTGCACCCGGCGGTAGTCACGCAACACGCGCTGGAAAATGTCGCCGGATTCGGCCCAGGTACTTTTGTCCTCCTGCAGTTTGCGAAAGTGCGCGCGGCTGGCTTCGGCTTCCAGCCTTCTTACGGTTTCCTTGCGCTGGACCAGTTGATGCGCGGTGCCGATGTCTTCGCGCAGGAACACAGTGATCGCCAGGCTCAGGCTTTCCAGCAACGCTTCGTGCAACGGCGCGATGTTGCGCAGTTCGAACACCGAGAAGTGCTCGCCGCGACGCAAACGACGCATGGCCAGTTGCGTGAGGCTGCTGGACAGAATGTCCGCCGCGTGTTCCAGGTTGATCACGAACGTGAGGGTTTCCTGGGCGCGATCGGCATCGCTGTCGCTGATGCCTTCCTGGCCGATGTCCGCCAGATACGCACGAATCGCCGCACTGAGCACGTCAAGGGATTGATCAATGTGCCGCACCTCTTCGGCACACATCGGTGCCGAGGTGTGGAACAGTTGCAACGTGCGCTCCAGCATGGCCGAAAGCATATCGGCAATGCGCAGCGCTTCCCGAGCGGCGTTGGACAGGCCGATGTTCGCCACTTCCAGACCCGCCTCGTCGAGGTAGCGCGGCATGCCAGGATCGACATCCCGTGGCGGTTCCGGCAACAGGCGAGTCAGCAGTTTGGCCATCGGTGCGGTGAAGCCGATAAACACCAGCGCCAGCAGCAAGTTGAACCCCGTGTGCAGGTAAACCACCAGTGCCGCCGGATCGAGATTCATTGAAGCCAGCCACCCAGCCAACGGAAATACCACCGCCGCGCCAAGCGTGCGCACCAGCAGATTACCGAGGGGCAGGCGCCGACCAACGTTGGAACCCGCGTTGATCACCGACGGCAACGCGCCGCCAATGTTCACCCCGAGCACCAGCGCGACAATGGTGGTGGCCGAAAGCATCCCGGTAGCCGCCAGGGACACAATCAGCAGCACCACCGCCACGCTGGAATGGCACAGCCAGGTGAGGATCAGCGCCACCAGCAGCGCAATCAGCAAGTCGCCGTCGAGGCTTTGCATGATCAGCTGGAACACTGGCGTGCCTTCGACATCCGCCAGAGTCGAACCGAGCAGGTGCAGGGCCATCAACATCAGCCCCAGGCCGATCAGCGCACAGCCGACGCTCTCGAAACGCGAGTCATCCCGCAGCCGGAAGACGATCAGCCCGGTAAGTAGCACCAGCGGCGTCAGGATCGAAATATCAGCACTGAGCAGTTGCACCACCAGGGTCGAACCGATGTTGGCGCCGAGCATCACCGCCAGCGCCGGGGCCAGCCCCAGGGTGCCGGCGGCGGTGAACGAGGTGGCCATGAGGCTGACGGCGGTGCTGCTTTGCAGGATGCCGGTGATGCCGATGCCCGCGAGCAAGGCCAGCCAGCGGTTGTTCAGGTGCTGGCCCATCCAGCGGCGCAGCGGCGTGCCGAAGCCGCGCAACAGCGCCGAAGAAATCATGTGCGTGCCCCACAGCAACAGTGCAATGGCGCCGGCGAGGTTGATCAGTAGAGTCGTTCCCGACATGAGAACTCTCCTTTATTCGTATGGTTAAACGCATTTCCCTTGTGGGAGCGGGCTTGCTCGCGAAGGCGGTGTGTCAGTTCACGCAGATGTTGACTGACACGACGCCTTCGCGAGCAAGCCCGCTCCCACAGGGGACGATGGTGTTCAGGCGATCAGAACCACTGCTTGAACCGGCGGATGTAGATCGTTTTCATGGTCTGCGCCACCACGCAGTAGCTGAGCAAGGTGCCCGCCAGCCAAGGGAAGTATTCCCATGGCAACGGCACCAGGCCGACCATCGTTCCCAGCGGCGAGAACGGGATGTAGATGCCCAGGCAGATCACCGTGCCGGTCGCCAGGATCACCGGCAACGCTGCGGTGCTCTGGAAGAACGGAATCTTCTGGGTGCGCAACATGTGCACCACCAGCGTCTGGGACAGCAGCCCTTCGATAAACCAGCCGGACTGGAACAGGCTCTGCATTTCCACGCTGTTGGCGGCGAACACGTACCACATCAGCGCAAACGTGGTGATGTCGAAGATCGACGAGGTCGGCCCGATCCACAGCATGAAGCGCCCGATATTCTTCGCGTCCCACTTGCGCGGCTTGCGCAGGAACTCCTTGTCCATCTTGTCCCACGGCAACGCCAGCTGAGAGATGTCGTACATCAGGTTTTGCAGCAACAGGTGAATCGACAGCATCGGCAGGAACGGAATGAACGCACTGGCCACCAGCACCGAGAACACGTTGCCGAAGTTGGAACTCGCGGTCATGTTCAGGTACTTCATGATATTGCCGAAGGTTTCGCGGCCCTTGAGCACGCCTTCTTCGAGGACCATCAGGCTCTTTTCCAGGAGGATGATGTCCGCCGATTCCTTGGCGATGTCAGTGCCGCTGTCCACCGAAATCCCGACATCGGCATCGCGCAGCGCCGGGGCATCGTTGATGCCGTCGCCGAGGAAACCCACGGTGTGACCATTGGCTTGCAAGGCCTTCAGCACTCGGGATTTCTGCAGCGGCGTCAACTTGGCAAACACCGTGCGCTCTTCTACCCGCAGCTTGAGCGTGGTGTCGTCCATGTGCTCGATGTCCTGGCCGAGCAGCGGGGTGCCTGGATCGAGCCCGACTTCGCGGCAGATCTTGCAGGTAACCACAGCGTTGTCACCGGTCAGCACCTTGACCGTCACGCCCATGTCCCGCAGCGCGGCAATCGCCGGGCCGGCGGTTTCCTTCGGCGGATCGAGGAAGGTCAGGAAGCCGCGAATCACCAGGTCGCGCTCATCGGCGGTGTGGTACTGGTTTTTGCTTTGGGCTTTGGGGATTTCGCGAGTCGCCACCAACAGCACCCGGAAACCGTCCTCGTTGTACTCGTTGGCCAACGCCAGCAAGTCTTTGCGCCGCTGCGCATCCAGCGCGATCACTTGGCCGTTTTCATTGATGTGGCTGGCGATCGACAGCATTTCCTCGACCGCACCTTTGCACACCATCAGGTGATCATCGCGGCTGTCCTTGACGATGATCGACAGGCGCCGCCGCACGAAGTCGAACGGCAATTCATCAACCTTGCTGTAGGCGAACGGCGCACGAAACTTCGCGTTCGCGTTGGCAAATTGCACCACCGCCTGATCCATCAGGTTTTTCAAACCGCTCTGGTGATGACTGTTGAGCCACGCCAGTTCGAGGATCGAATCGTCGCGCCGGCCGTGGCTGTCGACGTGGTGCTCAAGGATGATTTTGTCCTGGGTCAGGGTGCCGGTCTTGTCGGTGCACAGCACGTCCATCGAACCGAAGTTCTGGATCGCGTTGAGGCGCTTGACCACCACTTTGCGCTTGGCCATGGCCATCGCGCCTTTGGCCAGGTTGGCGCTGACGATCATCGGCAGCATTTCCGGGGTCAGGCCGACGGCCACCGCCAGGGCGAACAGGAAGGCATCGCCCCAGTCACCCTTGGAGAAGCCGTTGAGCAGGAACACGATCGGCACCATCACCAGCATGAAGCGGATCAGCAACCAGCCGACGCTGTTCACCCCACGGTCGAACGCGGTTTGCACCCGGGAACCAACGATGGCTTTGGCCAGGGAACCGAAGTAAGTCCGCGCCCCGGTGGCGACCACCACGGCTTTCGCGGTGCCGCTGACCACGTTGGTGCCCATGAAGCAGATGTTCGGCAGGTCCAGCAGGTTGGATTGATCAGGCGCCGCGCTGGTGGCGGACTTCTGCGCGACGTTGCCGAGGGTGTCGTACTTCTCGACCGGCAACGCTTCGCCGGTCAGCACCGCCTGGCTGATAAACAGGTCACGGGATTCGATCAGGCGAATGTCCGCCGGGATCATGTCGCCCGCACTCAGTTGCACGATGTCGCCAGCCACCAGATCGCGCATCGGCACTTCCCGCAGCCGCGACTTGCCGTCGCTGTGCTCGCGGCGCAGCACGGTGGCGGTGGTGCGCACCATGGCTTTCAGGGCCTCGGCGGACTTGGCCGAGCGGTATTCCTGCCAGAACCGCAGCACGCTGCTGAGGCTGACCATGGTCATGATAATGATGACTTTGGTCAGGTCGGCGTCATCCGCTTCACCGCTGCTGATCGGCAACCAGTAATCAGTGAAAAAACTGATGCCGGCCAGGGTCAGCAACACATAGATGAAGGGGTTGTTCAGGGCTTTGAGCAGTTGGATCAGGGCGTGAGGCGGCTTGTCGTGGGCCACTTCGTTGTGACCGTTGCGCGCCAGGCGGCCCTGGGCTTCGAGTTCGGTCAGGCCGTCGGTGCTGGCGTTGAGGTTGGTCAGCGTCACGGCGAGGCCGTTTTGCGCTTCCCGGGCGGCGCGCATCGACAGTTTGGCGTTGTCGGTGCTGGCGCCGCGAGTGGCTTTTTTTGCGGTGTTTACAAGGGTCATTGCTGTGCTCCTGCCGCAGGCTTGCGGCACGACACACAGGCACCTCAGCTAATGAAAGACGAGCGCACGTATGTCGAGCCGCCAATAAGCGATCGATTCTGATAGTTGCGTTTCAGGGTTTAACGTTCGCTGGCCAGCAACTGAATAGTTGTGGGCAGCGAACCGTCTACTGGCTTCGTCCATAACTAACTCACTATTTAACAGGTAATAAGAAGTTGTCGAATTCCAACTAAGGAAAACGTTAAGGGAAGGACTTTTAAAGTGCCTTCAGCTCAATTGAAAGTGCGCGCCCCAAGGAACAGGCCGAGCATCAGGCTGGCCTGCTGGAACAGGCGCGCGATGCGCCGACTCGGTGGTTCCGGGCTGTCGTCGACGCTCCAGCGTTGCTGAAGCTGACCGGTCATCGGGCAGACGCGCCAGTTGGCACGCAGGTGTGCCTTGGCAGGGGAGGATTGGCTGGAAAACGGCGCGCGGGCCACGGCCGTGGCGAAACGCTCACGGCAGGACTTGACCCGCATGGTCGAGGCAAAGGCGCGTACGCCGGGCATTACAGTGGATTTGAAGTTCATAACATACCTCTGGACCGGACTGACGCCGGCGAGGCAAGTTACGGTGGAGCATCAAGCTCTAGCGCAGCTCACCCGACCGCAAAGTCGAGTCCCGTCATGTTCTGGGTTGTGTGCCAGATCCTGCGAATTCGCAGTTACCCGACAGCGACTAGATACTGTGTCCATTGGATTCTTTTGTGAGTTGAAAAAAGGCCTGTGAAACCGGCCCGCGCAATTTACTCAGGCGAGTGGGGCAAGTCAACCTTCAATACCGGATTAAAGTGCAGTTGAATGGAAAAACTTCGGATCCGATTATTGAAGTTAGAGTTGGTTCAGGTAAATGACAGTTACTTGTCATGTTTATGACCCCATCGCGGGAAACCGTGAATCAACGGGAAAACCGGTTCCGATAATCCCGTGGCGAAACGCCGAGGTTGCGTTGAAAGGTAAAGCGCATCCGTTCTTCATCGCCAAACCCGCATTGCCGGGCGATCTGGTCGATGTTGCGTTCAGAGTCTTCCAACAGACGCCGCGCCGCCTCCAGCCTCAGCACTTCCACGGCTTTGGCCGGGGTGCGGCGGGTCTTGAGTTTGTAGACTCGGGCAAAGTTGCGCGGGCTCATCTGCACCTGTTCGGCCAGCACCTCGACTGTGAGGTTTTCGCGACTCAGGTTCTGCGCGATCCACAGGTGCAAGTCGTCGAAGACCGCGCCGTCCCGGGTTTGCGCCTGGAGCATCTGGCTGTACTGGGCCTGGCCGCCGGGGCGCTTGAGAAACACCACCAGTTCGCGGGCCACTTGCAATGCCACTTCGCGGCCGCAATCGGCTTCCACCAGGGCCAGTGCGAGGTCGATCCCGGCGCTGACTCCCGCCGACGTCCACACGTTACCTTGCTGGACGAAGATCGCATCGCTGTCGACTTCAATCGACGGAAAGCCTTCCTTGAGCATGTCGCACATTGCCCAATGGGTCGCCGCGCGCCGGCCTTCGAGCAACCCGGCTTGTGCCAGTAAAAACGTGCCGCTGCACACCGATGCAGTGCGCTTGGCTTTGACCGAAGCCGCCGCCAGCCAGGCGACCAGTTCCAGGGAATCATGCATCGCCTGGCGAATATTCGGCGCGCCGGGAACGATCAGGGTGTCGATGGCCAGCTCGGCGAAATCGCTCAAGGGCAACGTCTCGACCACCAGCCCTTCGGCAGTCTGGATCAGGCCACCGGTCAGGCTCGCGGTGTGGCGCTCGTACCCCGGCAAACCGCGTTCGGCCATGGCTTTGGACGCGGCCCAGAACACGGTTTGCGCCCCGGTCAGGTCCAGCAGGCCCATGTCGGGGTAGGCGACGAACACGATTGAGCGCGACTGGGCAATTTCATTCATGGGCAACTTCCACAACGCCGGGTAAAAAACGGCAGGATTTCAGGGTTTTATGTCATTTCGGGGGCCAGCGTCCAGCCCTACCATCGATTCCCGCATGACCGGACAGCCACTCGCTGTCTGCCTCAATAACGAGAACGAAGGTAGCCATCATGTCCCGCAAAATATTGATCGTCGGTGCCGGTTTCGCCGGTGTCTGGAGTGCCTTGGGCGCGGCACGGGTGCTGGACCTCAACGACAAGACTGACGACGTGGAAATTACCCTGATTTCCCCCAAGCCGGAAATCGTCATTCGTCCGCGCCTGCACGAACACGCCCCCCACGAGATGAGTTCGCCGCTGCTGCCGTTGCTGGAAGCGGCGGGGGTCAAGTTCATCGAAGCCGAAGTCGAGCGCATCGACACCTCCGGCGATCGGGTGGTGCATGCGCTGACCACCGATGGCCGGCGCATCAGCGTGCCTTATGATCGGCTGGTGTTGACCAGCGGCAGCAAACTCAACCGTCCGCCAGTGCCGGGCCTGCTGGAAAACGCTTTCGCGGTGGACCAGTTGTCCGATGCGGTAAAGCTGGATCTTCATTTGACGGAACTGGGCGACCTGCCGGATTCGCCGGCACGCAACACCATCGTGGTCGTCGGCGGTGGTTTCACTGGCTTGGAAGTGGCCACTGAACTGCCGGAACGCCTGCGCAGCCTGCATGGCGCCGATGCCCGGTTCAAGATCATCGTGATCGAACGCAACGAAGAAATCGGCCCGGACCTGGGGCCGAAACCACGGCCGATGATCACGGAAGCACTGGCGTCGATGGGCATTGAATTCCAGGTCGGCTCCGGGGTGGTGGCGATTGATGAAAACGGTGTGCTGACCGCTGCCGGCAAACGTATCGAAGCCAAGACTGTGATCTGGACCGGTGGCATGATCGCCAGCGGCCTCACTTCGCAAGTTTCGTCCCGACTGGATCGCCAGGGCCGCGTCGAAGTCACCGGCGACTTGCGTGTGGTCGGCACCGATCACGTCTTCGCCGCCGGCGACGTGGCCATGGCCCTGACCGATGACGAAGGCCATTACTCGCTGATGTCCTGCCAGCACGCAATCTTCATGGGCCGCTTCGCCGGGCATAACGTCGCTGCCGACCTGGTAGGCGTGCCGACCCTGGAATACCGCCAGCCGTTCTACGCCACTTGCCTGGATTTGGGCGAGTGGGGTGCGGTGTACACCGAAGGCTGGGACCGCCAGGTACTGCTGACCCACGACGAAGGCAAGGCGCGCAAGCGCATGATCAACACCCAGTGGATTTATCCGCCGGCGGCTAATCGTGCTGCGGCGCTGGAGGCTGGCAATCCGGAAATGGTTTACGGCTGATGTAACGCCCCGATCACTGTGGGAGCGGGCTTGCTCGCGAAGGGGGTGTGTCAGATACGTTGATGTCGACTGGCACTCCGCTTTCGCGAGCAAGCCCGCTCCCACATTTGTTTGGGTGTTGTTCGCAAGATGTGTAGCCGACACAGTTCCCTGTGGGAGCGAGCCTGCTCGCGAAGGCGGTGTGTCAGACACAATGATGTCGGCTGGTACGACGCTTTCGCGAGCAGGCTCGCTCCCACATTTGTGTGGGTATTGTTCGCAAGATGTGTAGCCGACACAGTTCCCTGTGGGAGCGGGCTTGCTCGCGAAGGCATTGTGTCAGACACATTGATGTCGGCTGGTACGACGCTTTAGCGGGCAAGCCTCGCTCCTACGGAACTCGTGCCTTTCCAGAACAAATGTATTGCCCATACCTGTCTGTTTCCGCACAGGCGGGCTGCGTACCTTGGGTTCACTGCAACCCCATAAGGACGCTCCCATGCTCAATCGTTTGATACTGCCCTTCACCTTGCTGTTCACCTTCAGTGCGGCGCAAGCCGCGGATGCCGAAAAGTGGTACCCGTCGAAATACGGCGCCAACGATGAAATCGGTGCGCTCAATCTGCTCAACGCCGAGTCGGTGCTCAACGCCGCCAAACTGATCAAGACCGGCAAGACCTACCCACTGGCCGTGCCCATCGACAAAACCCTCCCGGCCTTCCGTCATCGCAGTTTCAACCTGACCAACGTCCAGCCGGGCGAGGCGGGTGGCACGACCATGGGCCCGAACAAGTTCACCTTCAACGATGAACTGGTGGTGGGCTGGACCGGCGTCGGCACCCAGCTCAACGGCATCGGCCATATCGGCATCGACTACGTCTACTACAACGGCAATCGCGCCGCGGATTTCGTCACCGTCGAAGGTGTGAAAAAACTCGGCATCGAGAAGGTCCCGCCCATCGTCACCCGTGGTGTGGTGCTGGACATGACCGCCGTGTACGGCACGCCGATCGTGCCGGAGAAAACCGAATTCACCGTCGCCGACATCCAGAAAGCCCTGGACCTGCAAGGCGTCACCATCCAGAAAGGCGATGTGGTGTTGTTCAACACCGGTTGGCTGGAATTGCTCGGCAAGGACAACAAGAAGTTCCTCGCCGTGGAACCGGGCATCGGCATGGCCGCGGCCAAATGGCTGGTGGACAAACAGATCGTCGCGTTCGGCGGTGACACCTGGGCGTCGGAAATCTACCCGGCCAAAGACGGCCAGGAATTCCCGGTCAACCAGTACATGCTGGCCAAGAACGGCATCTACAACCTGGAGCTGATCGACAGCCGCGCGCTGGTCAAAGACAAGGCCTGGGAGTTCATGTTTGTCCTCGGCCAGCCGCTGTACAAGGGCTCGACCCAGGTCAACATCAACCCGGTGGCGATCCACTGATACCCACGACCTGTAGCAGCTGGCGAAGCCTGCGTTCGGCTGCGCAGCAGTCGTAAATTCAGAGTATGCGGTCCTGCTGAAGCACCGCGTTGACTGATTTCACGACTGCTTCGCAGCCGAACGCAGGCTTCGCCAGCTGCTACAAGGCTGTTTTTCGTCTGAGCCTTTTTTCCTGGAATGGAGAACACACGGACATGGTTCCTTCCCTTGCCAGCATCGCTTCACGCCTGCGACTCAAACAACTGCGCCTGCTGATCGCCCTGGATGACCGGGGCTCCCTGCACAAGGCTGCGGAGCAGATTTCGATCTCCCAGTCCGGCGCCACCAAAGCCCTGCATGAAGTCGAATCACTGATCGGTATGCCGCTGTTCGAACGCCAGCCCAAGGGCCTGGTGGCCAATGAAATGGGGCGCTGTATGATTCGCTACGCCCGACTGATCCATAGCG
Organism: Pseudomonas sp. NPDC096950; assembly: GCF_044762525.1. Taxonomy (NCBI): domain Bacteria; kingdom Pseudomonadati; phylum Pseudomonadota; class Gammaproteobacteria; order Pseudomonadales; family Pseudomonadaceae; genus Pseudomonas; species Pseudomonas sp. NPDC096950. The sequence goes on from NZ_JBIWEL010000001.1 coordinate 515,315, forward strand.
ATGTCGAGCATTTGCACGAGGAAATGCTCAGCATCCTGCAAGGCCACGGCGGGCGATTGTCGGTGGGGGTGATCATGGGCGCGGTGCCGTTGTTGACCCGGGCTTTGACCGCGTTACGCCTCAAGCAGCCGGAGCTGTCGGTGGAACTGGTGGAGAACACCAGCGCCACATTGCTCGGGTTGCTGGATCAGGGACGGCTGGATTTAGCAATTTGTCGCACCAGTGTTGGCCAGCGAACCGAGGCTTATGACTGCATCGAGTTGAGCGAAGAACCCCTGGCAGTGGTCGCCAGCAAAGACCATCCGCTGGCCCGCGAAGAGTCGTTGCAACTCTCGCAATTGAGTGATTACCGCTGGGTCGTCTACCCCAAGGACATGCCGATGCGCCAGGCCCTGGAACGCGAGCTCAACGAAGCGGGGCTGGAGATCCCGCGTTATCCGCTGGAAACCTCGTCCATCCTCGCCACCATTCTGTTGGTGCAACAGGACCCGACGCTGTTGGCGGTGATTCCCGTGGAAGTGGCCGAATACTGCGAGCAATACGATTTGCTGGTGAAGCTGCCGGTATCGTTGCGTGCGCTGAACGAACCCTTCGGCGTGATCAGCCGGGCCGGCGCCGATCTGTCTCCGGCGGCGACCCTTCTGATCAACGAGCTGCAGAGCGACCTGACTACTTGATCACGATCGGATTCACCGGCGCCCCGGTGCCGCCGACAATCTTCAGCGGCGCGGCGGTGTAGAGGAATTTCCACTGACCGTCGGCAGCGCAATCGCTGGCCAGTTCATCGAGCAGCGCCACTTCGGTGAAGGTCACGCCGAGGTTGCGCATCAAGGCGTTGTGCAACGGGATCAGCACGCCGGTGGTGGGGTCGACCGCCACTTCGTTGGCCATGGTGTCGGTGACCAGGTTGGGGATTTCCATCTGGTGAAACCATTCCACCAGTTCACGGCTGAAGGTCAGGCCCGGCTCGGCGAAGTCCTTGTAGAACTCTTCCGGTTCGCGGTCATAAAACGAGCCGATCCAACCGGTACGAATGATCAGGATGTCGCGTTTCTCGATCTCGATACCCTGGGCTTTCGCCGCCGCCAACAGGTCCAGATGGGTAAAGGTTTCGCCCTTGTCCAGCACCGCTTTGCCGCGATGGCGGGCCATGTCGATCAGCACTGCGCGCCCGACAATTCCACGCTCGGCAATCGGCAGGATGCTGGCCTTGTCCATGCTGCCGATGGTGCTCATGGCGTCGTAGCCGTTCCACAATTTGTTGTCGTGCCACACATGGCCCAGGGCGTCGTACTGGGTCGAGCCTTGCAGGTGCATGAAGATCACATCATCGGCGTATTCCACATGGCCGTCGAAGTGGGTTTTGCCGGCGAGGAAGTGCCCCTTGTCCAGCACGTTGACCCGCATCGACGGGCGTCGGCCGGGCCACAACGGTTCGCCCTTGGGATGGCCGATCTGCACTTGCAGGGTGAAGGTCTTGCCCTGGCGCACTGACGCGATGCCCCGCAGGATCTCGGCGCTTTGCAGGTAATTCAGGGCGCCGACTTCATCATCCGGGCCCCATTTGCCCCAATTGGTGGGCAGCCCTTCGAGGAGTTTTTTGATGTCGGGAGAACGGTCGGCGGCGGTGTTATTGGTGTTGTGGTCGCACATGAGGTTGTCCTTGGATTTGACGGTTTGCCACTGTCCCCTGTGGGAGCGGGGGGGGGGGGGGGGCCGGGGGGGGGGGTGGCCAAAAAAATATAATAAAAAAAACCAAAAAAACAACACC
>NZ_JBIWEL010000001.1:517095-655348 GCF_044762525.1 Pseudomonas sp. NPDC096950
GCGGTGCCTCCCCGCCCCCGCTCCGCTCGCCCACCCCGCCCCCCCCCCCCCCCCCCCCCCCCCCCCCCCCCCCCCCCCCGCTCCCACAGGGGGAAATTGTGGTTGGTCAGGGATTATTTGATCGGTGAAAAATCCGCCGCGATCAGCAGTTTCGATTCCATTTTTTCCAGCATCGGAAACGCAATCGGCACAAACCCTTCCAGCCAATCCGCATCCTGATAAAGCGCCGCACGCTTCTTGATCCGCTCATCCAGGCTTTCATAAGCCCAGATATGAATTACCTGGTTCAACTCGCCGATTTCCGTGTACCACCAGCCCACTAACTTGGCGTAACGGGAGATCACCGGCAGGCCGTTTTCCTCGAAGTGCTTGAGGTAGGTCTGCATTTTTCCGATCTGGATCGTGTAGGTGCGCATTTCGTAAAACATGGGGTTGGTCTCTTCAGGAATGAGTGCCGTGGTAGGCGTTGTTGATGATCCGTTCGATGTCGGCGGCGGTGGTCAGGCGCGGGTTGACCAGCACGTTGCCGCTGCGCATGGAGTCGCTGACCATCTGCGCCATGTAGTCGAGGTCCACGCCCAGGTCCTTGATGTTGGCGGGGATGCCGATGGCCTGGTTCAGCGCCATGACGTGCCCGACCACTTTGCGGCCCGCTTGGGCAGGACTCAGGCCATCGACGTCCTCGCCCATGGCGATGGCGATCTCGCGGAACAGCTCCGGGCAGGCCGCCAGGTTGTATTCGATGACGTAGGGCAGCAGCGTCGCGTTGGCGATGCCGTGGGGGATGTTGAACACGCCGCCGAAGGTGTGGGAGATCGCATGCACGTTGCCGAGTTTCGACTGGGCGAACGCGACGCCGGCGAGGAACGAACCGAGCAGCATCTGCTCCCGCGCGTGCAGGTCGGAGCCGGTGAAGAATGCCTTGGGCAGGTGCGTGCAAATCATCTTGATCGCTTGCAGGGCCAGGGCCTGGCTCACCGGGTTGGCCTGCTTCGACACGTAGGATTCGATGGCGTGGGTCAGGGCGTCCATGCCGGTGGCGGCGGTGATCGACGGTGGCAACTTGAGGGTCAGTTCGGCGTCAAGAATCGCCAGTTTCGGAAACAGCGCGGGGCTGATGATCACGGTCTTGAACAGGGTCTTGGTGTTGGTGAACACCGTGGACGCGGTGCATTCGCTGCCGGTGCCGGAGGTGGTCGGGATGGCGAAAATCGGCAGCGGCGGGTGCAGCAGTTTGTCGTAGCCTTCGTAGTCGAGGATGTTGCCGGGGTTGGTGGCCATGGCCGCCACACCCTTGGCGGTGTCGATGCTGCTGCCTCCACCGACGCCGATCACGGCATCGCACTCGTGGCTTTTCAGGAAGGCCACGGCGCGTTCCAGCACGTCGGTGGTGGGGTTGGGTTCGACGCCCGAGAACACTTCATAGTCGATGGCACTTTCTGCCAACGAGGCGAAAAAGCTTTCCATCACCCCGGATGCGATCAGCCCCTGATCGGTGACCACCAGCAGCTTTTTTCGAACATGCGACTTGAGCAATACGCCGGCCTGACGCACCAGGCCGTTGCCGCTCTTCAAGGTCGTGGGGAAATAAAACTGGAACGGGTTCATGGGTGTCTCCGGTTTCTTATTGGACGGGAGACAGTAATAAGCGGGGCGGGCGGCTGATAATGAAAAGGTCTGATCCGCTGATCACCCTTTGTCATCCCCTGAGGTATCGGGCAGCAGTGGTAACGTAGGGTTTTCCAACTGTCAGGAGCATCGTCATGGATTTGGGAATTTCAGGCCGCTGGGCCATCGTCTGCGCCGCCAGCAAAGGCTTGGGCCTGGCGTGCGCGCGGGCCTTGGCGAAGGAGGGCGTCAACCTGGTGATCAACGCGCGCGGCGAAGACGCCTTACAGGTCGCCGCTACAGAATTGCGCAGCCTGGGCGTCGAAGTGCGCACCGTGGCCGGGGACATCAGCGAACCGGCAGTGCGCGAACAAGTGCTGGCGGCGTGTCCGCAGGTGGACATTCTGGTCAACAACGCCGGCGGCCCGCCACCCGGTGACTTCCGCGACTGGCAGCGCGAAGACTGGCTCAAGGCGCTGGACGCCAACATGCTGACGCCCATCGAGCTGATCAAGGCCTGCGTCGATGACATGGCCGAGCGCGGTTTCGGGCGCATCGTCAATATCACCTCCGGCGCGGTGAAGGCGCCGATCGATGTGCTGGGTTTGTCCAACGGCGCTCGCAGCGGCCTCACCGGTTTTATCGCCGGGCTCGCACGTCAGTCGAAGCTGGCCGGCAACAATGTGACGATCAATAACCTGCTGCCGGGGCCGTTCGAAACCGAGCGCTTGCACAAAACCCTCAGCGCTGCGGCTGACGCCAACGGCACCAGTGTCGAAAGCATCAGCGAACAACGGCGCAAACACGTGCCGGCCCAGCGCTTCGGCCAGCCCGATGAGTTCGGTGCCTATTGCGCGTTCATCTGCAGCGCCCAGGCCGGTTTTCTCACCGGGCAAAACCTGTTGCTGGACGGCGGCAGCTACCCCGGCACGTTCTGATCTTTTCGGGGGATGACGTTTGGTGATCCCCCAATCAGATCCCATCATTATTCACCCTGAGGGCGCGTGATTAGAGTGGGGCTGCTTGCCGAATGCCTGTCAGTGAAGAAGATCCCCCTGTGGGAGCGGGCTTGCTCGCGAAAGCGGTGTGTCAGGCACATCTATGGCGACTGACACTCCGCTTTCGCGAGCAAGCCCGCTCCCACAGGTTTTGCATTTTCACAGACAGGTATTGGGCCGCTTGCATCCACAACAATAAAGAGCGCCCCTCATGAACAACCCGAGTGCCGAAACCCTTTCCCTGTCCGCCGCCGAACGTCCCACCAGCGTGCGCTGGCGCATCTTCCTGATCATGTTGCTGCTGACCGCAATCAACTACATCGACCGCGCCTCACTGTCGGTGGCGTTGCCGCTGATTTCCAGTGAATTCCAGATCCCGCCCGCACTGGAAGGCTTGATGCTCAGCGCGTTTTTCTGGTCCTACGCGTTGATGCAGATTCCCGGCGGGATGCTGCTGGATCGCTTCCAGACGCGCCGTGTGATCGTCATTGCGACCGTGGCCTGGGGGGCATTCCAGGCCTTGGCCGCCGGCGCGCACAACTGGATTCTCCTGCTGATCACGCGCATGGGCCTGGGCATCGCCGAATCGCCGATCATGCCCGCCGGGGCCAAGCTCAACGGTGCCTGGCTGACCCCTAACGAACGCGGGCGCGGCGCCGTACTGGTGGACGGTGGTGCACCGCTGGGCAGTGCGTTTGGCGCGATCATCATAGCGGGCCTGATCGGCTGGTTCGACTCGTGGCGCATTGCGTTTGTGATCGCCGGTGTCGGCACCATGCTCGCCGGTGTACTGGCCTGGAAATACATCCGCAACCACCCCAGCGAACACCCCGGCGTCAACGCTGCGGAACTGGCGCACATCACTGAAGGCAATCGCCAGACCAGCCAACCCGGCGCGGTCACCAGCATTCCTCTCAAGGAATTGCTCAAGGACCGCTCGGTGCTGGCGATGTTCGCCGGTTACTGCTGCATCCTCAGCGTGTTCTACGGCTTGCTGACCTGGATGCCGAGCTACCTGCACCAGACCCACGGCCTGAACATTTCGAGCATGGGCGGCGCGACATTCTTGATCTTCATGTGCGGCTTTGTTGGCGAATTGGTGGGCGGTTATCTGGGCGATAAATGGAAATCCAGCGGCGCCTCGCCCAACCTGGTGATGCGCAGCATGTTCAGCGGTTCGGCACTGGTGGCGGCGCTGTGCATGCTGGCGGTGGCCTATGCGAACGAGGCGAGCAAAGCGATCGGCTTGCTCTGCGTGGCGATGTTTTTCATTCGCTGGTGCGGCATGTACTGGTGCATTCCGTCGATCCTCGGAGGCACCTCGAAAACCGGCGTGCTGGCCGGCACCATGAACTTCTGCGGCAACATGGCCGGGGTGATCGTGCCGATCCTGATTGGTCTGATCGTGCAGTTCACCGGCTCGTATTTCCTGGTGCTGATCTTCTTCGTGGTCATGGCCGTGCTGCTGGCGATTTTCTCCAGCCTGATCGATTATCGAGAACGGGGTCTGGCGTGAAATGAGCGGAGGGCAGGTGAGCGTCGATATCGAATGCGTGGTGGTCGGGGCCGGTGTGGTCGGCCTGGCGGTGGCTCGGGCGTTGGCCTTGAGCGGGCGCGAAGTGATTGTGGTCGAGGCGGGCGAGGGGATTGGCGTGGGCATCAGTTCGCGCAATTCCGAGGTGATTCATGCGGGGATTTATTACCCGAGTGGCAGCCTCAAGGCGCAACTGTGTGTTGAGGGCAAGCGGCGCTTGTATGCCTTTTGCGATGAGCGCGGCGTTGAGTATCAGCGGCTGGGCAAGTTGATTGTTGCCACCGATGAGGATCAGCGAGCAGCGTTGCAGCGGTTGCTGGCGCAGGGTTTGCGCAACGGGGTCGATGACTTGCAATGGTTCGATGCCGAACAGGCGCGGGAGTTGGAACCTGACTTGTCCTGCGTCGCCGCGCTCTGGTCGCCGTCCACTGGCATTGTCGATTCCCATGGCCTGATGATGGCGCTGCAAGGGGACGCGGAAGCGTCGGGCGCGTCGGTTGCGTTTCATACGCCACTGCTGGCGGCCCGTTGTATCGAGCAAGGTTTCGAACTGCAAATGGGCGGTGCGCAACCGATGACGTTGACCTGCCGCGAGTTGATCAATTGCGCCGGGTTGTCCGCGCCTGAGGTGGCGAGCCGGATCAGCGGCTTGCCACAGCAGCACGTTCCACAAGCGCGTTTGTGCAAGGGCAGTTACTTCAGCTTTAGCGGTCGGGCGCCGTTTCGGCACTTGGTGTATCCGGCACCGGAAAGTGCTGGTTTGGGTGTGCACATGACGCTGGATCTGGGTGGCCAGGCGCGTTTCGGCCCGGATGTGGAATGGGTCGATCACATCGACTACCGCGTCGATCCGCGTCGGGCGGATGGGTTTTACCAGGCGATCCGTCGGTACTGGCCGGGGTTACCGGATGACAGTCTGCAACCGGCCTACAGCGGCATCCGGCCGAAGATCACTGGCCCGACGGAACCGGCCGCAGACTTCATCATCAGCGGCCCGGCGGAGCACGGTGTGCCGGGGTTGGTGAACCTGTTCGGCATTGAATCACCGGGGTTGACCAGTTGCCTGGCGTTGGCTGAGCGGGTGGTGAATCGGCTGCTGGCCTGATCGTTCCCACGCTCTGCGTGGGAATGCCTCAAGGGACGCTCCGCGTTCCAGCTCTGGAAAGGGACGCGGAGCGTCCCGGGCTGCATTCCCACGCGGAGCGAGGGAACGATCATTCCACCAAACACCGCAATGCCCCCTGTGGGAGCGGGCTTGCTCGCGAATGCGGGGTGTCAGTTCACGCAGATGTTGCCTGACTCGACGCCTTCGCGAGCAAGCCCGCTCCCACAGGAGATGGTGGTTGCTGCGATGAATCCGGTTCAGTCAGAACCTTCCTGAACGTCTCCACCAACGGCCGCAAATTAACCCGGTGCCACGCCGCCCACAGCGGTCGGGTGTAGCAAATCCACGGCACTTCCCGCAGTACCACGCCGGGCGGTGCATTGCGGCTCAGGCCTTTTTGAATCATGGCGATGCCCAGTCCCGAGGCCACCAGGGCCAATGCAGTGAAGGGGCCGGTGGCTTCCATGCGGATGTCCGGGGTGAAGCCGGCGCGTATGCAGGCGCTGACGAAGTTTTCGCGGCCGGTGAGATTGTGGTGGTGTTGCACGCCAATCCATTCCTGATTGGCCAGATCTTCCGGAGTCAGTACCGCCTGCTGAACCAGCGGATGATCTTCAGGCAAGGCCAGCAGCATGGGGTCATCCAGCACCTGAAAACCTAACAGGTCCGGGTCGTCGGCGACGGGCGGCTCACTCACGAGGGCGATATCCAGACTACGCTGGCGAAGGCCTTCCAATTGTTCAGCGGAGCTCAAGTTATAGAGCGCGACGTGCACATTCGGCCGGTCCACCCGCAACACGCGCAGGGCATTAGGCAGCACGCCGGCATGCATGGCGTTTTCGATATAGCCGATGCACAAGCCGCCTTCTTCACCGCGACCGAGGCGCTTGCCCAACGATTCCAGACGATTGGCGTGGGTCAATAAGGCGCGGGTTTCGGCCAGGAAGGTCTGGCCGTCGCGGGTCAGGCGGATGCGTTGTTGGCTACGCTCGAACAGGGTCAGTCCCAGGCGTTCTTCGAGCTGGGCGATCTGCCGGCTCAGGGGCGACTGGGAAATGTGCAGGCGTTCGGCGGCGCGACCGACGTGTTCTTCCTCTGCGACGGCGACGAAGTAGCGCAATTGGCGGATGTCGATCATGTCAGACCTCTGGGGACTCAAGTACTGCGCATTATGTCTTGGACGGTCCGACCGCTGCAATCTACGATCGGCTCAACGGTCACCAAAGCTGACCTCGACACTCAAGAGGAATCACCCATGAGCTTGAAAGACAAACTGCCCGGCACCCTGGGTTTCGGCACCGCCCCATTGGGCAACATGTTCCGCGCTATCCCGGAAGAAGAGGCGATGGCCACCGTGCACGCCGCCTGGGATGCCGGCGTGCGTTACTTCGACACCGCGCCGTTCTACGGTTCGGGCCTGTCGGAAATCCGCCTCGGCACCGCGTTGGCCCAATACAACCGCGACGACTACGTGCTCAGCAGCAAGGTTGGCCGGGTGATCCTCGATGAAATCGAAGACACCGCCGCCCGTGATCTCGGCGAAAAGGCTGGCGTATTCGAACACGGCCGTCCGAACAAAATCGTCAACGACTACAGCGCCGACGCGACGATGCGTTCGATCGAAGACAGTCTGAAGCGCCTGCAAACAGACCGTTTGGACATCGTCTGGATTCACGACATCGCCCAGGATTTCTACGGCGATCAATGGCTGGAATACTTCAACCAGGCCCGCACCGGCGCGTTCAAAGTGTTGACCCGTTTGCGCGAAGAAGGCGTGATCAAGGGCTGGGGTTTGGGCGTAAACAAGGTCGAGCCGTGCGAACTGACCCTGGACCTCACCGAAGCCCAGCCGGACGGTTTCCTGTTGGCCGGTCGCTACACGCTGCTCGATCATGACCGTGCCTTGCAACGCTTGATGGAGTCGGCCCTGGCGCAGAACGTCGAGATCGTGGTTGGCGGCCCTTACAGCTCGGGCATCCTGGCCGGCGGTACGCACTTCGAATATCAAAAGGCGAGCCCGGCGATCATCAACAAAGTCGAGCAGATCAAGCGGATTGCAGCGGCCCATGGCGTGAGTATCAAAGCGGCGGCATTGCAATTCTCCCTGGCCAACCCGGCGGTAGCGGCAGTGATTCCGGGTTCGAGCCGTCCTGACCGCATCGCGGAAGATGTGGCCGCGTTGTCGGAGGTCATTCCTGCGGCGTTCTGGCAGGCATTGCGTGACGCGAAACTGGTTTCCAAACGCGCACCACTGCCAATCATTGGAGGTTGAGCATGAAAATCGATCTGACTGGAAAACTCGCCATCGTCAGCGGCAGCACCGCCGGCATTGGCCTGGGCATCAGCAAGGCGCTGGCCGAGTGCGGCGCCACGGTGGTGGTGATCGGCCGCGACTCGGCCAAGGTTGAGCAGGCGCTGGCGAGCATTCGCGACAGCGTGCCGGGTGCGCAATTGCGTGGCCTGACCGCCGACCTCGGCAGCGCTGAAGGCGCCGAGCAATTGTTCGCCGCCGAACCCCGGGCGGACATCCTGGTGAACAACCTCGGGATCTTCGACGACGTGGATTTCTTCGACGCGCCGGACAGCGAGTGGACGCGCTTCTATGAAGTCAACGTGATCTCCGGCGTGCGGTTGTCCCGGCATTACACACCCGAGATGGTCAAGAATGGTTGGGGCCGGGTGATCTTCCTGTCCTCGGAATCCGGGGTGGCGATCCCGGCCGACATGATCAACTATGGCGTGACCAAAAGCGCCAACCTGGCTGTGTCCCACGGTCTGGCCAAACGCCTGGCTGGCACTGGCGTGACGGTCAACGCGATCCTGCCCGGCCCGACCTTCACCGACGGCCTGGAACAAATGCTCAAGGACGCCACCGCCGAGTCTGGCCGCAGCGCCCGGGAAGAAGCCGACGTCTTCGTACGCAAGGCCCGCCCGAGCTCGATCATCCAGCGTGTGGCCGACGTCGAAGAAGTCGCCAACCTGGTGGCTTACATCGCCTCGCCACTGTCCTCGGCCACTACCGGCGCGGCATTGCGGGTAGATGGCGGCGTCGTCGACAGCATGGCAATCTGAACTGAATTCAAAGAGAGAAGCTCATTTATGGCAACTGCATCAGCAACTATCGACATCCCGGCTTCGGCCGATCAGGTCTGGCAATTGATCGGCGGTTTTGACTCGCTGCCGGACTGGCTGCCGTTCATTGTGAAAAGCGAACTGAGCGAAGGCGGCCGTGTGCGCAGCCTGCAAACCGCGGATGGGGCCGTGGTGGTTGAGCGCCTGCAAGCGTTCGACAACGGGGGCAAAACCTACAGCTATTCGATCGAACAAGCCCCGTTCCCGGCCACCGATTACCTGGCGACGTTGCGTGTTGAAGCACAAGGGCAGGGTGCTCGCGTCACCTGGTCCGGTCGGTTCACCGCCAAAGGCGTGACCGATGAAGAAGTCGAAGCGCTGTTCAACGGCATCTACCAGGGCGGCCTCGAAGCCCTGCGGGCCAACTACCCGGCCTAAACCCCACCACCAACCCCTGTGGGAGCGGGCTTGCTCGCGAACGCATTGTGTCAGTCGACACCTTTATCGCCTGGCACACCGCTTTCGCGAGCAAGCCCGCTCCCACAGTAGATTGGGGGCTCCCACAAATTTAGCGAACACCGCAGATCCCCTGTGGGAGTGAGCCTGCTCGCGAATGCGGTGTGTCAGTCACCATCAAGGCTGAATAGTAAATCGCCTTCGCGAGCAGGCTCGCTCCCACAATAGATCACCGCCATGCACAAAATTTGCGTTCGCAGCAGGTCTCCTGTGGGAGCGGGCTTGCTCGCGAAAGCGGAATGTCAGGCGATAAAGATGTCGACTGACCCGACACCTTCGCGAGCAAGCCCGCTCCCACCGGGGATTTTCGTTGTGTCTGTCAGGTTTGCGGGATCAGGTTTTGCCGGCAATCCAGGGCCAACCGCGCGCCGCCGTTGTCGCTGGTGCCGACTTCCAGGGTGAAGCCGTGCAGGCTGACAATCGCCGCGACGATCGACAGTCCCAGTCCGAAGCCACTCTGCTGATTCCCACCCTCAGCCCGATAAAATCGCTGGAACACGGCTTCCCGTTCCGATGGCGGAATACCCGGCCCGGAGTCGAGCACTTCGATCCTTGTATGTCCGCCCTGATTAATCCCGCGCAAAATCACCTGGCCACCGGGCGGGGTGAATTTGATCGAGTTGCTGAGCAGGTTCGCAACGGCTTCGAACAGCAGCGCCCGGTCGCCATTCAAGGTCGGCAGGGACTCAGGGAGTTGCAGTTGGAACGTCAGTTCGCCTTCTTCCGCCAAGGGTAGATAAAAGTCATGCAGTTCCCGCAGCAATGGCACGGGATCGAGCTGCACAAAACCGGAACGCCGCTGGCGATCCTCCAGCTCGGAAATTCGCAGCAGACCGCGAAACCGCGCCATCAACGTATCTGCCTCGGCTAGCACCGAATCCAGTTGTTGCGACAGGGGCGAACCGTCGTCGGCCTGTTGCTGAATCCTGTAGAGCTGCGCCCGCAGGCGAGTCAGCGGGGTGCGCAGGTCGTGGGCGATGTTGTCGCACACACCTTTGACTTCGTTCATCAAGCGCTCGATGCGTTCGAGCATGGCGTTGACGATGGCAGCGAGCATGTCCAATTCGTCGCGGCGATTGGACAGGGGCAGGCGGTGGGTCAGGTCACCGGCGACGATGGCTTCGGCGCTGGCCTGGATGGCGCGGATGCGTCGCAACGGACGGCGGCGTAACAGATGCCAACCGGCGATGCCGGGCAGGATGGTCAGGGACACGCCCCAGAACAACGCGTGGAGGATGATCTGGGTTACGGCGAACAACGAACCGTTGTCCCGCACCAGCACCAGCCAGCGGCCGTCGAGGGTTGGCGTGGCCACGGCGTCGCAGCTGTCGGCAGGCAGGGTCGGGTCGTCGGACTCGGCGCAGTTGCCGAGCATGTGAATCCGGCCGTCCAGCGGCAGCTCCGCCGGGATTTCCCGTAGCGCTCCGCTGAGGTAGCGATGCTGGGCGTCGAACAGGCCATAGGCGTCGATGCCGCGGATGTCGAAGGTCATGCTGGCGGCGAGAGCGTCCACCAGTTGCTCGCCCTGAAAGCGCGAGAACAGATGCTGGCGCTGCATCAACGAGTGCTTGGCCAGGTTGTCCAGGTAGCCGGACACCTCGTAATACATGACCCCCATCAGAATCCCGCTCCAGGCCACGAACAGTGAACTGTAGAGCGCCAGCAAGCGGCTGCTGGAAGAGCGCCAGCCTTTAGAGGGGTTCAGCAATGACATACCCCGAGCCTCGCACAGTCCGGATTAGTGGGACGTTGCCGGGTGGGTCGATCTTCTTGCGCAGGCGGCCGATGTGCACGTCGATCAGGTTGGTGCCGGGGTCGAAGTGATAGCCCCAGACCTCCTCGAAAATCATCATCCGCGAGAGGATTTGCCCGGTGTTGCGCATCAGGAATTCCAGCAATTTATATTCGGTGGGCAACAGCGTCAGCAGTTCACCGTCGCGGCTGGCTTCGTGGCTGATCAGGTTCAACTCCAGGTCCGCCACCCGCAACGTGGTGGCTTGTGCGCTGACCGTGTTCTGCCGGCGCAGCAACACTTCGACCCGCGCCGCCATTTCATCGGTGGCGAACGGCTTGGTCAGGTAATCGTCACCGCCGGCACGCAGGCCGCGCACACGCTCGTCGACGTCGGAGAGGGCGCTGATCATCAGGATCGGCGTGGCCACGCCCATGGTCCGCAGCGTGGTGACGATGGCCAGGCCATCGAGCTCCGGAAGCATGCGGTCGAGGGTGATCAGGTCGTAGTCGCCACTGACCGCCCGCGCCAAGCCTTCGCGGCCATTGTCGACCCAATCCACGTCCAGACCGTGGCTGCTCAATTCAGCCACGATCTCGCGGGCGGTCACGGCGTCGTCTTCGATGGTCAAGATGCGGGTCATAGGGCGGGCCTGCTATTCAGTTCGTTACAGAATGAGGGCATTTTGCCAAGAAATGCGCGCGGCTTATTAAATTAACTTTCATGTTGCTTGAGGAACCTTGCGCGAGCGGCGTTTATTTGCGTGGAAGGTTGATATCATCGGGCCATGACTTTGACAGGAGTTGCACTGTGCGCACGTTGATTCGTCGTGGCTGGATGCCGATGTTGGTGCTGTTGCTGAGCGTGATCAGCTGCGCCACCTGGGCCGGCAATACCCCATGTTCAGGGAAGAAGGGCGGCATTGATCGCTGCGATGGCGAGCTGTTTTTGTGTAATGACGGCTCTATCAGCGCTTCGAAGAAGAGTTGTTCAGCGATGTATGGCGGCCAAAGCCAGGCGCGTCCCCAATCGCTTTTGCAGAGCAGCGACGGTTGCGCATGCGGCACGAGTTCGTTCTGCACCGGTCCTCGAGGCGGCGTGTATTGCCTGACTCCGAGTGGTAATAAAAGCTACAAGCGCAAGTAGCCCCAATGAGGGCATGAGCCCAATGCATAAAACCCGCTGATATTAAGCAGCTATTGCAAAATGCATGGTCCTCAGATTTTTAGGATTTTTAACCTGTTGATATAAAACGATTTATTTAAAGTTGGTGACTGGCACGGTGTCTGCAATTCCTCTCTCGAAGAGTTGTAACACCATCTTTCATGCCTGGAGCTGAACAATAATGAATAGATCCTCAGAGGGTTTTTATCCTGCCGCAGAAGAGTCAAGCACGCTCTCGGGCGTGTCCTGGGGCGCGATCTTCGCCGGGGCTGCTGCCGCAGCGGCGTTGTCGCTGATTCTGGTACTGCTCGGCTTCGGTCTGGGCTTTTCGGCTGTCTCACCATGGGCCAACGAGGGCGTCAGCGCCAAGGGCCTGGGCATTTCAACGATCATCTGGCTGGCAGTCACGCAAATCGTCGCTTCGGGACTCGGTGGTTACATCGCCGGTCGCCTGCGGGTGAAGTGGGCCAACATGCACGGCGATGAAGTCTATTTCCGTGACACGGCCCATGGCTTCCTGGCCTGGTGCGTAGCGACCCTGGTGACCGCGACCTTGGTGGTCGGCTCGGTCAGCAGCATCGTCAGTGGTGGTGTGCAGGCCGGGGCGAGTGTCGCCGGTGGCGCTGCGAGTGCCATGACCCAAGCCGCGGGCACTGCTGCCGCGAATACCAACAGTGACCAGTACGGTTACTTCGTCGATAGCCTGTTCCGCGACGATCGTCCGGCCGCTGTCAGCGATGACGCCGCCCGTGGCACCGTGACCCGCATCTTTGTGCGCAGCCTGAGCAACAACGGTCAACTGGCCGCCGAAGACCGGACCTACCTCGCCCAACTGGTCGCCCAGCGCACCAACCTGACCCAGGCTGACGCCGAACGTCGTGTGGACGAAGTCTACGCTCGCACCCAGAAAGCCATTGCCGACGCCAAGGTTGCCGCTCAACAAGCCGCTGATACCGCCGCCAAAGTCGCTGCCTGGACCGCTTTGTGGATGTTTATCGCGCTGCTGGCCGGTGCGTTCTTCGCCAGCCTTGCCGCGACTTATGGCGGTCGTCGTCGGGATGCCGTGGTGTATCTGGAATCGGATGCCTACGTGACAACCACCACTCTGCCACCAGTTCGCTAACCCGGGAGAATCATCATGCGCTCACTACTTCTGTTCTTTCTTGGCGTGCCAATCCCGATCATCATTTTGATCGCACTGTTCATGCACTGATCCCTCTGAGGCTCATGCCTCTGCCGCTTCTGCCTCTGGTAGAAGCGGCGTTTTGCTTTCTGGGGCAATATGTAACGCGATTTATCTGTTTTGTGGGAGCGGGCTTGCTCGCGAATGCGGTCGGACATTCAGCATTGATGTTGACTGGCACACCGCATTCGCGAGCAAGCCCGCTCCCACATTTATCTGTGTTGTGTCAGGGAGAATCAGGTTGAACAAGAAGGAAATCAAACAGCAAATCGTGGCGATGCTCGACGCCGGGCGCTCCAGGACCGAGACGTTCAAGGCGTTCTCCGGCGGGGCGATCAAGGACCGCGTGCTGGCCTACTGGATCGGCTCGCACCCGGACCCGGCGCGTAACGCGCAACATCAGGGCAAGATCAAGATACTGCTTGGCCTCACGCTCGCCCAAGCCGTGTTGGGTGCAGTGGCGGGGTTCTTCCTGGGGTCGATGATCGGGCCCAAGGCGACGGTGTTTTTCACCCTGTTTGCCGGGCTCGTTCCACTGTGGTTCGCCTACGGCTTCTACAAGAATCAGGCGCAGTTCTACACCGTCTACGTGATCCTTTCCCTCAGCCAGTTTCCACGATTGTTCAAAGACTTTGCCGAGGACCCTGCATCGACGTTGATCGGCGCCGCAATCACCCTGGGTATGGTGTTTTTCGTGGCTTACCTGAAGACACTGTTGTTCCCCGACCTGGCATTTATCGGCCCGAAAAAAATCAAGGGACAGTTCGTGTTTTCCAACTGAGGCCCGGACTGGAGCGGGGGCGTTTTCACCGGCGTGGATCAATATTTCATTCTGAAATATCGCTTAACGTAAAAGCTCCAAGCCCCCGCTGCGACACCGACTACAGTGCTTTTATGCGCAGCTGTTGCGTTGTCGAAGTACTGATGCAGACCTCCTCGTTGTTGTGTATTCAGTTGGCCAGCAAGGTGTAGTGCAGCATGGAGCTGACGAACCCACCTGAACCTTTCACGGAAGAACATCGCAATGCAACGCTTAGACAGAACCTTCGATATCCAGCCGCTGGTCAGGGCGGATATGACTTTGCACATCAACGGCCAACCGGTCAGCGCCGCCATCGGCGAAACCGTCCTCACAGTCATTCAATCCCTTGGTCTGCGCCAGGTAGCTCGTAACGATCACGATCAAATCAGCGGCGCCTATTGCGGCATGGGTGTGTGCCAGTGCTGCCTGGTGAAAATCAATGGCCGGCACAAGCGTCGCGCCTGCCAGACCCTCGCGCGTGACGGCATGATCGTCGAAACCCAGGTCAATCGCATCGTCGAGCAGGAGGTTTTATGAGCCTGCATCCGGTGATCGTCGGCGGCGGTCCGGCGGGCATGGCCGCGGCCATTGAACTGGCCCGGCATGGCGTGCGTTGCACCTTGCTGGAAGAAGCCTCGCGACTCGGCGGTGTGGTCTATCGCGGGCCGTTGCGCGATGGCGTTCAGCTCGATTACCTGGGGCCGCGCTACTCGGAAATCCTGAGCCGATTGCACGGTGAATTCCAGGAGCAGTCGGGCCTGATTGATGTGCGACTCAATCACCGCGTAGTCGGTGCCGAGGGTACGCGCGCACTGGTGGTGCTGGATGGCGACGAGCGCTTGCACGAAATCGAGTATCCGCAACTGCTGCTGGCGGCCGGTTGCCATGAGCGCAGCGTGCCGTTTCCCGGCTGGACCTTGCCCGGTGTGATTCTGCTGGGTGGCCTGCAACTGCAAATCAAGAGTGGCGTGGTCAAGCCCCAGGGGCCGGTGGTCATTACCGGCACCGGTCCGTTGTTGCCGCTGGTGGCGTGTCAGCTGCACGCCTCTGGCGTCACCGTCGTCGGGGTTTACGAGGCCTGCGCGTTCGGCAAGATCGCTCGGGAAAGCCTGGCGCTGCTGAACAAGCCGCAGCTGTTTCTCGACGGCTTGAGCATGTTGGCGTTCCTGAAGTTGCATGGTATTCCCATGCATTACGGCTGGGGCGTGGTCGCGGCCCAGGGCGACGGCGAGTTGAAAACCGTCACCGTGGCGCCGTATTCCCGCACCTGGGAGCCGGACCTGAACCGCGCCGAAACGATTGCCGCGCAGACCCTGTCGGTCGGCTACGGCTTTATCCCGCGCACTCAACTCAGCCAGCAAATGGGCCTGAACCACGGCTTCAGTGACGACGGTTACCTGCGGGCCAGCGCCAATATCTGGCAGCAAAGCAACGAACCCCACGTGCATCTGGCCGGAGACATGGGCGGGATTCGCGGTGGCGAAGCGGCAATGCTGGCGGGGCGGATCGCGGCGCTGTCGATCCTGTTGCAACGGGACGTACTGGACACGGAACTGGCACTGGTCAGGCGTGACCGCTACCTGTCGAAACTCAAGTCGATCGTGCGCTTCCGAGCGGCGGTGGATCGCTACACCGAACGTGGTGCCGGGCAGACCGCATTGCCCGCTGCTGACACCGTAATCTGTCGTTGCGAACACGCAACCCGCGCCGACATCGACCGGGCGCTGGAGCAAGGCGTGCAAGACATGGCCAGCCTGAAAATGCGCACCCGGGTCAGCATGGGCGATTGTCAGGGCCGGATGTGCGTCGGTTATTGCAGCGACCGGTTGCGTGAGGCCACCGGGCGCCAGGATGTGGGCTGGTTGCGACCGCGTTTTCCCATCGATCCGATACCGTTTTCAGCCTTCCACAACGCCGCCACGGAGGCCGTCCATCATGAGTAAGTTCTATGACGTGGTCATCGCCGGCGGCGGTGTGATCGGGGCGTCCTGCGCCTATCAATTGTCCAAGCGTAAAAACCTCAAGGTGGCGCTGATAGACTTCAAGCGTCCGGGCAATGCGACCCGGGCCTCGGCCGGCGGTTTGTGGGCCATCGGCGAATCGGTGGGGTTGGGTTGCGGGGTGATTTTCTTTCGGATGATGTCGGCCAATCGCAAGCGCGAAGCCCACGGTTCGGCGGTGGTGGTGGACTCCAGCACGCCGCACATCCTGCCGCAGTCGTTCTTTGATTTCGCCTTGCAGTCCAACGCGATGTACCCGGCGTTGCACAAGGAGTTGCAGGACAATCACGGGATGGATTTCAAGTTCGAGAAGACCGGGCTGAAATTCGTGATCTACGACGACGAAGACCGGCTCTACGCCGAGCATATCGTCGCCTGCATTCCGCACCTGGCGGATCAGGTGCGCTGGCTCGACCAGGCCACCCTGCGCGAAGCCGAGCCGGCCGTCAGCCACGAGGCGAGGGGGGCGCTGGAGTTTCTTTGCGATCACCAGGTCAGCCCGTTCCGCCTGGCCGATGCCTATACAGAGGGCGCGCGGCAGAACGGCGTGGACATGTATTTCAACACCAACGTCACCGGGGTGTTGCACCACGGTTCGCGGGTGACTGGCGTGCAAACCGCCGAGGCCGGGGTGTTTCATTGCGACACTCTGATCAATGCGGCCGGTGCCTGGGCGGCGGACCTGAGCGAGCAGGCCACCGGCATTCGCATCCCGGTGAACCCGGTGAAGGGCCAGATCCTGTTGACCGAACGCATGCCGAAGATCCTGCGCGGTTGCCTGACCACCAGCGATTGCTACGTGGCGCAGAAGGACAACGGCGAAATCCTGATCGGCAGCACCACCGAAGACAAAGGCTTCGACGTCACCACCACCTACCCGGAAATCGCCGGGCTGGTGCAAGGCGCGGTGCGTTGCATTCCGGAACTGGCGGACGTGAATCTGAAACGCACCTGGGCCGGTTTGCGTCCGGGTTCGCCGGATGAACTGCCGATTCTCGGACCGATGAAAGGGGTGGAAGGGTATCTGAATGCCTGCGGGCATTTCCGCACCGGCATCCTGACGTCGGCGATTACCGGGGTGCTGCTGGATAAACTGGTGAACCACGAGCCGCTGCCGCTGGACATCACACCGTTCCTGGCGGATCGGTTTGAAGTGAAAGGCGCGGTTGAGGTGAAAGCACTGGAAACCGCCTGACCCCTTGTGGGAGCGGGCTTGCTCGCGAAGAGGCCGTGTCAGTCAACATCATCGTTGACTGACACACCGCTTTCGCGAGCAAGCCCGCTCCCACATTGGATCTGTGTCGTACACTTATTTCGTGTTCAACCCAGCCCCCTGTGGGAGCGAGCCTGCTCGCGAAGGCGACCTCACTGCCGCGAAAGGCCTCAAACCTTACCCGAGGCCTGCTCTTCCAACTGATCCGACTCAAACAACTTGGCCAATTCCGCCCGGGCTTCCTGCGCGGTTTGCAGCACTTTCGCCGCATCGTCATACACCGCGTGCTGCGCTTCCAGCACCTGTTCATCGTGATGCTTGAAGCGTTTGATCCGCGCATCCGCCTGGGCCTGGGTCAGCCCGAGGCCAACCAGCGTGCGCCGACTCATTTCCAGGCTGGAATAGTAAGTTTCCCGAATCGCCTCGGCGCCGAGGTCGACCAAGCGGTGAACGTGCTGGCGGTTGCGCGCCCGGGCGATGATTTTGATGTGCGGGTACAAGCGGTGTACCACTTCGGCGGTCTTGATATTGGTGTCCGGGTCGTCGGTGGCGATCACGAAATATTCCGCCTGCTCGACCTTCGCCGCACTGAGGATTTCCGGGCGCATCGGGTCACCGTAGAACACCGGCATACCGCCGAAGCTGCGGGACAGTTCGATGGTTTCCACCGACGTATCCAGCGCCACGAACTTGATGTTCTGCGCGCGCAGAATCCGCGAAACGATCTGGCCCATCCGGCCCATGCCGGCAATCACCACCCGCGGGGCGTCGGTGTCGATTTCGCGGAATTTCTCCGGCACCACCACCGGTTGCACTTTCGGCGTATACAGCCGCGCGCACAGCAGCAACAGCAGCGGCGTGACGGCCATGGACAAGGTAATCGTCAGTACCAGCAGGTCGTACAGGCGCGGCTCGAACAAGCCCTGATCGCGCCCGATCTTGAACACCACAAACGCAAATTCACCGCCGGCCGCGAGCACGATGCCAAGGCGAATCGCGCTGACCTTGCCCAAACCACCGGCCAGCCGTCCGACGACAAACAGCAGCGGCAACTTGATGGCGATCAGCAGCAGGGTCAGCCCCAGCACCGTGATCGGTGCGCTCAGCAGCAGACTCAAGTTGGCGCCCATGCCGACGCTGATGAAGAACAGCCCCAGCAGCAAACCCTTGAACGGTTCGATCTGCGCTTCCAGTTCATGACGGTATTCGGAGTCCGCCAGCAGCAACCCGGCGAGGAACGCGCCCAACGCCATGGACACGCCGACCAGATCCATCAACCACGCAGTGCCGATCACCACCAGCAACGCCGTGGCAGTGGACACTTCCGGCAGACCGGTCCTGGCCACCACCCGGAACACCGGCCGCAGCAGATAGCGCCCGCCGATCACCACCACCGCAATACTGCCCAACACCCGCAAGCCGTGATTCAGATCTTGCGCCGCACTGGTGGTGTGATCACCGCCGGCCAGCAGCGGCACCATGGCGATCAACGGGATGGCGGCGATGTCCTGGAACAGCAGGATTGCGAACGCCAGCCGCCCGTGAGGACTGGTCAGTTCCTTGCGCTCGGCGAGGCTTTGCAGGCCAAACGCGGTAGACGACAACGCCAGGCCCAGGCCCAGCACAATCGCACTGTTCAGCGACTGGCCGAACACAAACAACGCCAGCACGCCAATCACCGACCCGGTCAGCAGCACTTGTGCCAGACCAACGCCAAACACCGATTTGCGCATCACCCACAAACGTCGCGGCGACAACTCCAGACCAATGATAAACAGCAGCAACACCACGCCCAGCTCGGAGATATGGCTGACACTCTGCGGATTGCCGATCAACCCCAGCACCGACGGCCCGATGATCACCCCGGCAAACAAATAACCCAGCACCGCGCCCAGTTGCAGGCGTTTGGCCAAAGGCACGGTGAGCACCGCCGCGAACAGAAACACGACAGCGGCTTGCAACAGATTGCCTTCATGGGGCATGGCAAAACTCCATAGACTCGGTACGGCGGGGGTGACAAGGATAAATGCTGAGGCTGCGTGCGTCAGCCTTGCAGATGAAATCAAGTTGCCTGACACACCGCCTTCGCGAGCAAGCCCGCTCCCACATTGGATCTGTGCCGTACACATCATCTGTGCCCGGCAGAGCCTCATGTGGGAGCGGGCTTGCTCGCGAAGGCGTCCTCACTGGCAACATCAATTATCCAGACTAATAGGATAAGCTGATCAATCAACCTGCCCCAGAGCGCCTCTCATGGCCATCAACTTCGACCTGAATGACCTGCAAGCCTTCCGCGCTGTGGTCGAGCAGGGCAGTTTTCGCAAGGCTGCCGACACGGTGCGCATTTCCCAGCCAGCCTTGAGCCGACGCATCGAAAAGCTCGAAGACGCCCTCGGTGTAAAACTCTTTGAACGCACCACCCGCAAAGTCAGCCTGACCCAGGTCGGGCGCGGTTTCATTCCCAGCGTCGAACGCCTGCTGGACGATCTGGACGTAGCGCTGCTCGGCATCAGCGAAGTCGCCTCGACCCGGCTCGGCCACGTCACCGTTGCCTGCGTGCCGTCGGCGGCGTACTACTTCATGCCGCGGGTGATCGCCCATTACCACCGGCAATTTCCCCGAATCAAGGTCAAGGTCCTCGATTCCAGCGCTCACGATGTACTCAGCGCGGTGGTCAACGGCGAGGCGGATTTCGGCTTGAGTTTCATGGGCACCCTCGAAGCCGAGGTCGATTTCGAACCTTTGGTGCAGGAAGGCTACGTGGTGGCCTGTCGGCGCGATCACCCATTAGCCGGCCGCAGCAGCGTGACCTGGGACGAGTTTTACCAGCAGGACTACATTTCCCTCGACAAAACCTCGGGCAATCGCTTTTTGCTGGATCAAGCACTGGCCGGCGTAGTGCCGCAACGGCCGAGCATCTGCGAAACCCGTCACGTCACGACGATGATCGGTCTGGTGGAAGCAGGGCTGGGCGTGGCGGCGGTGCCGTTGATGGCAATGCCGGCGGAGGATCATCCGATTTTGACCCGGGTGCCGCTGACCGATCCCCAGGTGATGCGCAGTGTCGGCCTGATCAAGCGCCGGGGTCGAACCTTGACCCCGGCGGCTCTGGAACTGGAACGGCTGGTGGTGGAAATGAAAGTCCAGCCACCGACGATCAGCGGCTGACCGAATCCAGCCCGGTGGCTTGCACTTGCGGCTGAACCGCCGGGGAGGCCAGGTAATCCAGCAATGCCTTGGCCTGCGCCGGGTGTTGTGCGCCCACCGGAATGCCAGCGGCGAAACGGGTCACCGACTGCAGCGACTCGGGAATCTTCGCCACAAAACTCACCCCCGGCACCGGCAGCAACTCGCTGACCTGCTGGAAGCCCAGTTGGTAATCACCGGTGGCAACCACCGAGCCCACGGGGATTTTCGGGATCATCTTCGACTTCGGCTTGAGCTGGTCTTCGATACCCAGTTTCTTGAACAACTGTTCCTCGATGTACACACCGCTGGCGCTGTCGGAATAGGCCACCGATTGCGCATCAAGCAGGGTCTTTTTCAGGCCCTCCACCGAACTGATGTCCGGTTTCGCCGCGCCTGCTCGCACCACCAGGCCGATGCGTGAATCCGCCAGTTCCACCCGTGAAGCGGGGTCGACTTTGCCTTGCTTGATCAAGTCGTCCAGCGCGTAGCCGACCATGATCACCACGTCGGCCTGTTCACCGCGAGCCAGGCGATTGGGGATCGCTTCCGGCGCCTTGCCCATGGACGGGCCGAGGGCCGTGTCCAGCGTATTGCCGGTGGACTTGGCGAATTCAGGGCCGAGGATTTTGTAGGCTGCGGTAAACCCGCCGGAAGTCATCACGCGAATTTCTTCAGCCTGGACGACGGCGCTCAGGCTCGCGACGAGGAACAGTGCTGCATAGTTAAAAAGCTTTTTCATCGAATGGTTCTCGCAGTCAAAGGTCGGTCACGACACGGCCGGTTGCAGGCGCCCGGAAGCGCGGCGATAGAGAAAAAGCGTCGAGCACAGCGCACAAAGCGCGGCAAAACTCATCCAGTAACCGGGCGCAGCCTTGTCGCCGGTGTACTGGATCAGCATGGTCGACATCGCCGGGGTGAAACCACCAAACACGGCGGTGGCCAGGCTGTACGCCAGCGAGAACCCCGCGACTCGCACTTCCACCGGCATGATTTCGGTGAGCGCGGCGATCATCGCGCCGTTGTACAAGCCATAGATGAACGACAGCCACAGCAACACCAGCAGCATGTTGATGAAACTCGGCGCGTTCACTAGATACGTCAGCGCCGGATAGGCCGTGGCCATGGTCAGTAAAGCCATGGCGATCAGCACCGGACGCCGCCCGATGCGATCGGACAACGCGCCGCCCAACGGCAGCCAGAAGAAGTTGGAAACACCGACCAGCAGCGTCACCAGCAACGCATCGGACGTGCTCAAGTGCAACACGGTTTTACCGAAGGTCGGTGCGTACACGGTGATCAGGTAAAACGCGGTAGTAGTCAGGGCGACCATCATCATCCCTGCGAACACGATCACCCAGTTCTGCGCGAGTGTGCGGAACACATCGCCCATGCTCGGGCGGTGTTTGCGCGCGGCGAACTCTTCGGTTTCTTCCAGGTTGCGGCGCAGGAAGAAGATGAACGGCACGATCATGCAGCCCACGAAAAACGGAATCCGCCAGCCCCAGTCGGCAATCATGGCCGGCGCCATCCATTGGTTCAGCCCATAACCCAGTGCTGCCGCGACGATGATCGCCACTTGCTGGCTGGCGGACTGCCAACTGGTGAAAAAGCCCTTGTTGCCTGGCGTGGCGATCTCCGAGAGGTACACCGAGACACCGCCCATTTCCGCACCCGCAGAGAAGCCTTGCAGCAAACGACCGATCAACACGATGGCCGGCGCGAACAGCCCAATGCTTTCATATCCGGGCACCAGCACAATCAAAATCGTGCCACTGGCCATGATCGACAGCGTGACGATTAGCCCTTTGCGCCGGCCCACGTCATCGATGTAGGCACCCAGCACCACGGCGCCGAGCGGACGCATCAGGAAACCGGCACCGAACACGGCGAAGGTCATCATCAGCGAGGCGAATTCGCTGCTGGCCGGGAAGAACACCGCCGCGATCTGCGTGGCATAGAAACCGAAAAGGAAGAAATCGAACTGTTCGAGGAAATTGCCCGACGTGACCCGGAAAATCGCACCGGCCCGGGAACGACCGGAAGGGATTGCTGCTGTCATTGACCTGTACTCCACCGCTTTTATGACGTGCGCCGCGTGGGGGCGGCGCACGGTTCTTATTGGGGCGGATAGTGGAGCAGGGGCATCGATATGTTAATTGCATAGTTGGCATGCATTGATGCGCGGGGTGGATCAATGTGCCTGGGGTTGTGGTCGCCAGACACACCGCTTTCGCGAGCAGGCTCGCTCCCTCAGGGGTCTTCAGCAAACACAGAATTAGCGAACGACCGCGAACAAATGTGGGAGCGGGCTTGCTCGCGAAGGCGTCCGAACAGACAACCCTCCCGTCAGATGTACCCTTCGATATGCGCCATCCCCCGAGCCACATACTCATCCTTCTCACTCACCGGCGCGAAGTAGTGCAGCACTTCCCGCGCCGCTTCAGCGCCCTTGAGCCGCGCCAAAAACCACGCCGACAGATACTGCGACGAAAAACAGCCACCCGCCGTGGCAATGTTGCCGTTGGCATAAAACGCCTGATTCACGACATTCACACCAGCCGCCTGCACCCACGGCTTGCTGGTGGTATCGGTGCACGCCGGTGCATCACCGAGCAGACCGAGTCTGGCCAACAGGAACGTGCCAGAGCATTGCGCTCCCAGCAGTTGTCGGGTCGGGTCGAATCTGAGTTGATCCATGATCGCCGGGTCACTGGCCACGTCGCTAGTCTTCCTGCCGCTGCCGAACAGCACCGCATCGGCTTCGCAGGCGTGCTGCAGATTGATATGCGAATCGATGGTCAAACCGTTCATCGACGTCACTCGGGGCGTCGGCGAGGCAATGCTCACCCGCCAGTCCTGGTCCCCCAGCAGAGAAATCCGGCTGAGCATGCCGTAGGCGATCAGCGAATCCAGTTCGTTGAAACCGTCGAAGGTCAGAATGGCGATGTGCATGGCGAATCCCGATGGCTTTTTTCGCAGCTTACGCCGAGCCGATGCACAGTCCCCGATACAGTGGCCCGCAGAATCATCGCTACAGTAAGGAATGATTCGCCACTCGCGCAGTCGGAACTCAGTAGTCACGACATCCCAAGAGGTTCACCGATGAACAGCAAAACCCTTATCGCCAGCCTCGCCCTTGTCGCAGGTATTACCGCTATCAGTCCTATCGTCCAAGCCGCCGAAACGGCGCAAAAAACCGTCCAGCCCGGCGCCAACAACTCCCGTAGTCTGGTGAAAGGCGACCGTGCGCCGGAGGTTTATCAGCGCAGTGAAAAAGCCGTGAAGAACTGGAAGGCGAAAGGCCTGAAGGCGCCGGCGTCTGATGCGCAGTGGGTGCAGATCAATGACAAATACATGATGGTGTTGATTACCAGCGGGACGATTGTGGATGTCACGCCGGTGGAGCGGTAAGCCGCGCAACCCTGGCGCGTGTTCGGAGTTATTCGCTATGAGCACGCGCCGGACTGGTGGTCCCCAACCGATACTGATTATTCCCACTCCGCTTCGCCTCATACATCGCCAGATCCGCAATATGAATCAGCCGATCCATGCTCGGCGCATGATCCGGGAACACCGCGACCCCAAGGCTGGTGCCAATGTGCCGCTGATCGTTGCCAATCGTTACCGGCGGTGAGAGTTCGACGAAAATGTTCTGACAGATGCTGCGGGCTTCGTCCTGCAAGTTGATGCCCGGAGGCAGGCCTTGCAGGATAACCACGAATTCGTCGCCGCCAATCCGGGCGACGGTGTCGGTTGAACGCAGGATTTTCTTGAGGCGGGTCGCGGTGGTGACCAGCACCCGGTCGCCCGCCGCATGGCCGTAATGATCGTTGATCGCCTTGAAACCGTTGAGATCGACAAACACCAGCGCTACTCGTGTCGCGCTGATCCGCGCCTGTTCAAGCGCTTCGGCCAGGCGTTCTTCCAAAACAATGCGATTGGGCAGGCCGGTCAGCGGGTCGTAGTGGGCCAGGTGTTGCAGGTAACTGGCGGAGGCTTTTTCTTCGCTGATGTCGCGCACTACGCCCATCATTTTGATCGTGGTGTCGTGGTCGTTTTTCACCACATTGCCGGTTTCGCGCAACCAGCGGATGGTGCCGTCGGGCCAGACCACGCGGTATTCCTCGTCATGGTTCTCGCCGGTTTCCAGGCAGCGCATCTCACCGGCGCGGACCTTGGCCCGGTCGTCCGGGTGCACGCAGGAACAGAACAAGGCGTAGGAGGGCGTAACCTCGCCGATCTTGAACCCGAACATGCCGTAGATCGCCTCCGACCAGTAGAGCTTGTCGGTGTCCACATCCCAGTCCCAAGTGCCGATGCGCGCGAAATACTGGCTGCGCTTGAAGCGCTCGGCGTCGCCGTCCAGATGAATGTTTTGTCCCTTGGACAGATTGGCGATCAGTGCACGGCATTCGGTCAACTGCTGTTGCAGGGAATACTGCCGACAGAGCAGCGCGACCAGCAGGGTAAGCATCACTGAGCCAATGGCAGCGCTGATCCAGAGGAAACTCATTCAGGGATGGCCGTCATGGCGGGTTCAACCGTGGGGGTGATGCTGCTTATCTTAGTTCACGCTGACGAGCGTAAACAGATCCAAACCGCGCCGAACGGTTGCCAATTGCTCGCAATTCTGGGAAAACGACGCCCAAGAGCCCTTGCGAGGGAATGAACAGACGAGTGCATGTAATGAATGATGAGCTTCAGGTAATCGACCTTGAACAGGGGGACGGCAAAGCAGCGGTCAAAGGCGCGCTGATCACCACGCAATATCGCGGATGGCTGGAGGACGGCACCGAGTTCGATTCTTCCTACAGCCGAGGCAAGCCTTTTCAGTGCGTGATCGGGACTGGCCGGGTCATCAAAGGCTGGGACCAGGGGATCATGGGCATGCAGGTGGGCGGCAAGCGCAAGCTGCTGGTACCGGCGCACCTGGCGTATGGCGAGCGCACGATGGGGTCGATTCCGCCGAATTCGAATCTGATCTTTGAGATTGAATTGCTGGAGGTTTTGACGCGGGATGATTGATGGATTGACCGTAGTTTTTGCTGGCTGGCGATCGTTCCCACGCTCTGCGTGGGAATGCCTCACCGGACGCTCCGCGTTCGCCCTTTGGGACGCGGAGCGTCCCTGGCTGCATTCCCACGCGGAGCGTGGGAACGATCCCGTCACTGAATTGGGCTGGAACATGATTTTGATTCAGCAAGTCTGGTGAACATCTCAATATCATCAAGCGTGTCTGCCACAGTCGCTCCAAGCGCGGGGAATTTTTCCTTAGCCGCATCTAACGCCGGCATCACGACTTCCATATCCATCTCACCGTGTCTGCGGGCAATGTGACCACGCGCGGTGATCGCCGAAGCCGCGACTGACTCGGTGTGGCGATCGTTCCCACGCTCTGCGTGGGAATGCCTCACCGGACGCTCCGCGTTCGCCCTTTGGGACGCGGAGCGTCCCTGGCTGCATTCCCACGCGGAGCGTAGGAACGATCCCGTCAGTCTGGCGATGATGTGTCGTTTGCCAGGCCGTCTTCGCGAGCAAGCCGGCTCCCACATTTAGAATGCATTTTCCTGTGGGAGCGGGCTTGCTCGCGAAGAACGATAACGCGGTCGATCAGGTGTTTTACACCTCGCTGAACAGTGGAATCCTGCCATTGAGGGAAGCGCGGTACTGCCAGGTCAAACCGTCCAACGCAGGTTTCAGCGCAAGTATCTGCGTCAACGTTGCGCTGGCGATGCTCAACGCCAAAAGCTGCCCCGGACATTGATGGCGGCCGCTACCGAAGGTAAAACTGCGACGATTCGGACGGTCGAGGATAAACGCGTCGGGGCTGTCGTTGATCTGCGGATCGCGATTGGCCGAGGCCAGCAGCACCAGGATGATGTCGCCGGGCTTCAGGCTCACGCCGTCGATTTCGCAAGGCGCTGCGACAAAGCGGCGGGTGTTTTGTACCGATGGATTGAAGCGCTGGGTTTCTGCGATCAGGTTGTCAGTGGAGGGTAAATCACGTTGCAATGACGGGTTGCGAATCAACGCCACCAGCGCATTGCCAATCAGCCCGGCCGTAGCTTCATAGGTTTGCGAGCACAACCCGATCAGGTTGGCGATCAGCATTTCATTGTCCGAAGACGCGAATCGCTGCCGAATGCCAAGCAGCAGTGGACTTTGTGCATCCGGATCCTCCAGCAACTCAATGAAATAACCGCGCAATTGTTCAGCCGCCGCGTGGGCAGCATCCAGTTGAACGGGATTGCTCAGCGGCGACAGACAAGCCACAAAGTCGGCGGTCAATTCGCTGGCGAACCGAGCCTGAGCCGGTGAAAACCCCAACAACGCCGCCACCACACAAACCGGCCCGCGAAACATTGCCTTGGACAAACCCTCGGCGTCCGGGGTGATCAACCGCGCTCTGACCAGCGACTGCACTTCATGCACATCAACCAGCGCCAGTCCCGGCTCAATGGCTGAGCGGGGACAACGTTGCCGCTCACCTTCATTCATCCGCATCAGTCGACCAAATACCTCACCGGCCAGACCTTCAGCAATCGTCTTCGGTACCGGTTCAGCCGAAGGACGCACGTGGCAATCCGGATGCGCCAACACCGCCGCGACCGCAGCGGCACTGCTGGCCACCCACAGTTTCAGCCCTTGATGAAAAACCAGCCCGCCCTCGGCGCGCAGTTGTGCGTAGTAGGGATAAGGATCGGCATGAGTCGCAGCGATGATCGGG
This sequence comes from Pseudomonas sp. NPDC096950, assembly GCF_044762525.1. Taxonomy (NCBI): domain Bacteria; kingdom Pseudomonadati; phylum Pseudomonadota; class Gammaproteobacteria; order Pseudomonadales; family Pseudomonadaceae; genus Pseudomonas; species Pseudomonas sp. NPDC096950. The sequence continues at coordinate 543,939 of NZ_JBIWEL010000001.1, forward strand.
TCCATGGGTCGCAGCCTTGTTCGTGGTGGGGAAAGTGTTGCTACTATCTCCAGTTCACAAGGGCCTTGATTCGTCCGGGAGCGAAATATGAACGTTGAACAACACGACATCGGCGTCTCTCAGGTGGCGGCTGCGATTGCGGAGCCGGCCCGGACGAAAATCCTCTGTTCGCTGATGGACGGCCACGCCCGCACCAGCACCGAGCTGGCGACGATTGCCGAGGTCAGCGCATCCACCGCCAGCGCACACCTGGCCAAACTCAAGGAGCTGGCGCTGGTGCGGCTGCACGTCCAGGGCCGTCATCGTTATTACAGCCTCGCCGACAAACGCGTGGCCCAGGCGCTGGAAGCCTTGATGGTGATCGGCCAGAACGCCGCGCCGACCTTCAATCCGCGCACGCCGGATCGCCTGCAATTCGCCCGCACTTGCTACGACCACATGGCCGGCACCCTGGCGGTGTTGCTGCATGACCGAATGATCGAAGCAGGGTGGTTGCTGGAAACCGATGAGCAGGTTTATCAGCTGAGCGACAGTGGCGAAGGGTTTTTCGAAGGGTTGGGTATCGAGGTCAAGGATTTGAGCACGATGCGCCGTCGCTTCGCTTGCCCGTGTCTGGATTGGAGCATGCGCCGGCCGCACCTGGGCGGTTCGCTGGGGGCGGCGTTGTTGCAGGTGGTGATCAAGCGCAAATGGGTGACCCAGGACCTGGACAGTCGGGCATTGGCGTTGACGGCGGCGGGGCGCAAGGAGATGGGCGCACGGTTTGAGCTGGTGTTACCGGCGGATCTTTCCTACGCACGAAAATCCCAGACGTACTCCACTACCCGCACTGCCAGAATCAGGTAGATCAAAAACAAAATCACCTGGAATGCCGTGTGATACGGCAGTCGGGACAGGCGCCGCAGACCGTCGCTGACGCTGAGCAGCATCAGCAGCGCCGACACCGTAATCAGCGCCCAGCCCGCGACGTTCGAGGTGAGCAGCCCCATGTACGGATGGTGCTCGCTGTGCAACGCATTAGTGCCCGCCGCGAACAGTAATGCGCAGACCAACAGGTTCTTGATGTTATCGAACACCTGCGTGGTGAAGTCGGTGTCCAGCAAGGCCAGATACTTTCGCCAGAGTTTGCCCATGGTTTCCTGATACCTGTCGATTGCGAGTGCTCGCGGCAAGTTTAGTGACGAATTGAAAAGGGCGCCGATTTCATCCTGTCCGATGAGAGGTGCGCTGGTGGGTTGTGTCCTGAGGGGCGACTCTATACTGTATATCTGAACAGTATCAGGCGTTGACCATGGAACTCATCGACAAGCTCAGCATTCTCGCCGACGCGGCGAAGTACGACGCCTCCTGCGCCAGCAGCGGTGCGCCCAAGCGCAGCTCCGAGGGCAAGAGCGGCCTGGGTTCCACCGATGGCATGGGCATTTGCCACAGCTACACGCCGGACGGGCGTTGCGTGTCGCTGCTGAAAATCCTGCTGACCAATTTCTGTCTCTACGACTGCCAATACTGCGTCAATCGCCGTTCCAGCGACGTACCCCGGGCGCGGTTCACGCCTGAAGAAGTGGTCACGCTGACCATGGACTTCTACCGGCGCAACTGTGTCAGCGGGTTGTTTCTCAGTTCCGGGATCATCCGTTCCGCGGACTACACCATGGAACAGTTGATCCGCGTGGCCAAATTGCTGCGTGAAGACCACGAGTTCCGGGGCTACATCCACCTCAAGACCATTCCCGAAGCCGATCCGGCATTGATCGAAGAGGCGGGGCGCTATGCCGATCGGCTCAGTGTCAATATCGAACTGCCCACGGATGCCAGCCTGCAAACCCTGGCTCCGGAAAAGCAGCTCGGCTCGATCAAGCAGGCGATGCAGACGATCTACACCGGCGAGCAAACCGTACTCAATGAGCCTCGGGCGCCGAAGTTCGCCCCGGCGGGGCAGAGCACCCAGATGATCGTCGGCGCCGATGACACGGACGACAGCACCATTTTGCATAGCGCCCAGGCGTTGTATGGCAACTATCGCCTGCGCCGGGTCTATTACTCGGCGTTCAGCCCGATCCCCAACAGTCCGAAAAGCGTGCCGCTCGCCGCGCCACCGCTGATGCGCGAACACCGCTTGTACCAGGCCGATTTTCTATTGCGCAGCTACGGATTCACCGCTGGCGAATTGTTCAAGGGGCCGGGGCATCTGGCATTGGACATGGACCCGAAGCTGGCCTGGGCTCTGGAGAATCGCGAGGTGTTTCCTCTGGACCTCAACCGCGCCGCGGCCTCATTGATCGCGCGCATTCCCGGGATTGGCCTGCGCACCACCGAGCGACTGGTGGAACTGCGCCAGCAGCGGCGCATTCGCTACGAAGACCTGGCGCGCATGCGCTGCGTGCTTGCCAAGGCCAAGCCGTTCTTCATCACCAGCGATTACCACCCGCAGCAGGCGGAAGTCACCAGCCACTTGCTGTATCAGCAACTGCGCGATCGGCCGCAGCCGCAGCAAATGGGGTTGTGGGGATGATCAATCTGGATTGCGACGACCTGTTCGAGACCTGGCGCCAGCAGGCGCGGTGGTTGCTCAGTCATGAGGTTGATCCGAGTCTGGTGAGTTGGGCTTCGGAGGGGGTTGCGGATCTGTTTGCCAGCGATGATGCGCCTCCCGATGGCAATGGTCCGTTCCAGGCGCGAATCCCGTTGGCGTTGCTGGGCATCCTTGAAAGCGCCGCACGTTATCGCGGCGACCAGCGCTGGAGCCTGCTGTATGAAGTGTTGTGGCGGGTCAGTCATGGCGACCGCACGGCGATGCTGGCCGGCGATAAGCTCGGTAGCGAACTGCAACGGCGGATCAAGCAAGTGCAGCGCGAAGCCCATCATTTGCATGCGTTCGTGCGTTTCGTGGAGCGACCTCTAGCCACCGAAGGCCCGCAATATGTCGCGTGGCATGAACCGGCCCACGACATCCTGCACAGTGCCAGCGAGCATTTCGTCCGCCGTATGGGTCGCCACCGCTGGTTGATCGCCACGCCTCGCGACGGGGTTTACTACGACGGGGAACAATTGATTCACCAACGCCAATGCCCGGTTGAATGGCAACGGCTGGCGCAAAACGTCGACGACCCCCACGGTGATATGTGGCTGACCTACTACAGCCATATCTTCAACCCGGCGCGGTTAAACCCGAAGGTGATGCAAGGGCATCTGCCGGCGCGATTCTGGAAAAACCTGCCGGAAGGTGCGTTGATTCCGGGGTTGATCACTCAGGCGCGTACCGGTAAGCAGCAGGATGGGCAGGCCAGTGGGATCAAGGGAAGGGGCGGTAAGCGGATTGCGCTGGGAGACAACAGACATGGTTCTGCGTGAACACAGAATATGTGTTCGACCGGGATTAGTGTGGGAGCGGGCTTGCTCGCGAAGGCGGCATATCAGTCACATCTATGTTGGATGTACCGGCCTCTTCGCGAGCAAGCCCGCTCCCACAGGGGATCTCTATTGCCTTCAGGTCTCATGAAAAAGCCCCCCATTGCCAGGCAATGGAGGGCTTTTGTGCAACTGGCGTCAGGTCAAACCTTGACGATCCAGCCCGCTGGCGCTTCGATGTCGCCGGTCTGTACACCGGTCAGCTCTTTGTAGAGCTTCTGGGTGACCGGGCCGACTTCGGTTTCGCTGTGGAACACGTGCAGGTGATCGTTGTAGCTGATGCCACCGATCGGGGTGATCACGGCAGCGGTACCGCAGGCGCCGGCTTCCTTGAAGTCCGACAGCTTGTCGATCAACACGTCGCCTTCGACCACTTCCAGGCCCAGACGCGATTTTGCCAGCTCGATCAACGACAGACGGGTGATGCCCGGCAGTACCGACGGCGAGTTCGGGGTGACGAACTTGTTGTCGTGGGTGATCCCGAAGAAGTTGGCCGAACCGACTTCTTCGATTTTGGTGTGGGTCATCGGGTCCAGATAGATGCAGTCGGCAAAATGCGCCTTCTTGGCCTGGGAGCCAGGCATCAGGCTGGCGGCGTAGTTGCCACCGACCTTGGCCGCGCCGGTGCCTTGTGGGGCCGCGCGGTCGTAGCTGGAGATCAGGAAGTTGTGCGGGGTCAGGCCGCCCTTGAAGTAGGCACCGACCGGAATGCAGAAAATCGAGAAGATGAACTCGGGGGCGGTACGCACGCCGATGTTGTCACCCACGCCGATCACGAACGGACGCAGGTACAGCGCGCCGCCGGTGCCGTAAGGCGGGATGAAACGCTCGTTGGCGCGAACCACGGCTTTGCAGGCTTCGATGAACTGCTCGGTTTCCACGAACGGCATCAGCAGGCGTGCGCAGCTGCGCTGCATGCGCAGGGCGTTCTGGTCCGGGCGGAACAGGTTGATCGAGCCGTCTTTGCAACGATAGGCCTTCATGCCTTCGAAGCACTGCTGGCCATAGTGAAGGGCAGTCGAGCCTTCGCTGATGTGCAGCACGTTATCTTCGGTCAGGGTGCCTGCGTCCCACTCGCCATTGCGCCAGTACGACAGATAGCGTTTGTCGGTCTTGATGTAGTCAAAACCCAGCTTGTCCCAATTGATGCTTTCGTTACCCATGACACCCTCTATCACTTAACAACCGCCGAAACGGTTCAAGGCTTCTGACGTTTTTTGGATGGGGACAACAATACTTCATTCCGGGGTGGTTTCGCAGCCCGGACTATCGGGTGATTGGCAGATAAATGATGTCGCCCTTGAGAATTCGCGAGCAAGCCCGCTCCCACAGTGGATTTGTGTACGACACAGATCAAATGTGGGAGCGAGCCTGCTCGCGAAGAGGCCATCACCTACACCATCATTTCCCGGAATTACAGATGCAGCGCATGCCCCAAAGCACGCAACGCCGCTTCCTGCACCGCTTCGCCCAGCGTCGGATGCGCATGGATGGTGCCGGCGATGTCTTCCAGACGGGCGCCCATTTCCAGGCTCTGGCCGAATGCAGTCGACAATTCCGACACGCCGACACCCACCGCTTGCCAGCCCACAATCAGGTGATTGTCCCGACGAGCGACCACCCGCACGAAGCCGGTTTTCGATTCCAGGGTCATCGCCCGGCCATTGGCCGCGAACGGGAAGCTGGAAACGATGCAGTCCAGGCCGGCAGCCTTGGCTTCGTCCGGAGTCTTGCCGACCACCACCAGTTCCGGGTCGGTAAAGCACACGGCGGCGATGGCGGTGGGATTGAACTCGCGGGTTTTGCCGCTGATCAGCTCCGCGACCATCTCGCCCTGGGCCATGGCCCGGTGCGCGAGCATCGGTTCGCCGCTCAGGTCGCCGATGGCGTACACGTTGCGCATGCTGGTCTGGCAGCGGTTGTCGATCTTGATCGCCGAACCGTTCATCGCCAGATTCAGCGCTTCGAGGTTCCAGCCCTGAGTGTTCGGCTTGCGACCGACAGCCACCAGTACCTGATCGGTTTCCAGGTTAATGGTGTCGCCATTCGGTTCAAGCACTTGCAGCGTATTGCTAGCGGAATCAAAGCCTTGAACGCTGTGCTTCAAGTAAAGCTTCACGCCAAGTTGTTTCAGTGCTTCGTGCACCGGATGCGTCAATTCGGCGTCATAAGCTGGCAGGATCCGATCCTGAGCCTCGACCACACTGACCTCGGCGCCGAGCTTGCGATAGGCAATCCCCAGCTCCAGGCCGATGTAACCGCCACCGACCACGATCAGCCGTTTAGGCACGGACTTCGGCGCCAGGGCTTCGGTGGACGAAATGATCGGCCCACCAATCGGCAGCATCGGCAGGTTCACGCTTTTCGACCCGGTGGCCAGCACCAGGTGTTCGCACTGAATCCGCGTGTCGCCGACTTCAACGGTCTTGCCGTCGATCACCTTGGCCCAGCCTTGAATGACCTGAACCTTGTGTTTCTTCAGCAGCGCCGAAACGCCGGTGGTCAGGCGATCAACGATGCCGTCCTTCCACTCGACGCTTTTGGTGATGTCGAGGGTCGGCGCCGAAACGCTGATGCCCAGGGCTGAATGTTGGCTGTGGTGCTGTGTCTGGTGAAACTGCTCGGCAACGTGAATCAGTGCCTTCGATGGAATGCAGCCGATGTTCAGGCAGGTGCCGCCCAACGATTCGCCTTCCACCAGAATGGTCGAAATACCCAACTGACCGGCACGAATCGCCGTCACATAACCGCCAGGACCGCCACCGATGATCAGCAGCGTGGTGTTCAAAGTTTGCATCTCTTACTCCACAAACAAGGTGGCGGGTTGTTCGAGCAGGCCACGGATGGCCTGGATGAATTGCGCCGCGTCCATGCCATCGACCACCCGGTGATCGAAGGAGCTGGAGAGGTTCATCATCTTGCGAATCACGATCTGGCCTTTGACCACCATCGGACGTTCGACGATTTTGTTCACGCCAACGATCGCCACTTCCGGCAGGTTCAACACCGGCGTGCTGACAATGCCGCCCAACGCGCCGAGGCTGGTAAGGGTGATGGTCGAGCCGGACAGTTCATCGCGGCTGGCCTTGCCATTGCGTGCAGCGGTGGCCAAACGCGAGATTTCCTGGGCGCTGTCCCACAAGCTGCGGGCTTCGGCGTGACGCACCACCGGCACCATCAAGCCAATATCGCTTTGGGTGGCGACGCCAACATGCACCGCGCCGAGGCGGGTGATGACCTGGGCTTCGTCGTCGTAACGGGCGTTGATCTGCGGGAAGTCGCGTAAGGCAACCACCAGCGCACGAACCAGGAACGGCAGCAAAGTCAGCTTGCCGCGAGTCGCGCCGTGTTTTTCGTTCAGGTGGGCGCGCAGTTCTTCCACGGCGGTGACGTCGATTTCCTCGACATAACTGAAGTGGGCGGCGCGCTGGGTCGCGTCCTGCATGCGCTGGGCGATCTTGCGGCGCATGCCGATCACCGGGATTTGCTGTTCGTCGGTGCGCTGGGCGTAAGCCGCCACCGGCGTCGAAGCATTCGACTGACCTGCGGCCAGATAAGCGTCGAGGTCTTCGTGCAGCACGCGACCGGCCGGGCCGGTGCCACGCACCAGGCGCAACTGAATGCCGAGGTCCAGCGCATGCTTGCGCACGGCCGGGGAGGCCAGCGGACGTTCATCGGCTTCACGGGCAACCATCGGGCCTTGGCACACGGCAGCACGCGGCGCTGCGGCAGCGGCGGGTTTGCTTTCAGCGACGGCTTCAACTTTCGCAGGCGCCGCAACCGGTGCTTCTTTCACCGCCGCAACAGGCTGCGAGGACTCTTTAACGTTGCCCGCGCCTTCGACTTCAATGCTGATCAGAATGCTGCCAACCGCCATGACTTCGCCCGGCTGACCGCCCAGCGCAATCACCTTGCCGTGCACCGGGGAAGGGATGTCGACCATCGCCTTGTCGGTCATCACATCGGCCAGCACCTGATCTTCGACGACCATGTCGCCAACCTTGACGTGCCACACCGACAATTCAACTTCTGCAATGCCTTCGCCAATGTCCGGCATTTTAATAACGTGCGTGCCCATTCAGACCTCCATAACCCGTTTCAACGCCGCGCCCACTCGGGACGGCCCTGGGAAATACGCCCACTCTTGCGCGTGCGGGTAGGGGGTGTCCCAACCGGTGACGCGTTCGATTGGCGCTTCCAGGTAGTGGAAGCAATGCTCTTGCACCAGCGCGACCAGTTCGGCGCCGAAACCGCAGGTGCGGGTGGCTTCGTGAACGATCACGCAGCGGCCGGTTTTCTTTACGGATTTGACGATGGTTTCCAGGTCCAGCGGCCACAGGCTGCGCAGGTCGATGACTTCCGCGTCGACACCGCTTTCTTCAGCGGCAACTTGCGATACGTAAACCGTGGTGCCGTAGGTCAGGATCGTCACTTCCTTGCCCGGACGGGCAATGGCGGCGACGTCCAGCGGCACGGTGTAGTAGCCGTCCGGCACTTGTGCGGCAGGGTGTTTCGACCACGGGGTTACCGGGCGGTCGTGGTGACCATCGAACGGGCCGTTGTACAGGCGTTTCGGTTCGAGGAAGATCACCGGGTCATCGTTTTCGATGGAGGCGATCAGCAAGCCCTTGGCGTCGTACGGGTTGGATGGCATGACCGTGCGCAAGCCGCAGACCTGAGTAAACATGGCCTCGATACTTTGGCTGTGGGTCTGGCCGCCGTAGATGCCGCCGCCGCAAGGCATGCGCAGGGTCATCGGCGCGGTGAACTCGCCGGCCGAGCGATAACGCAGGCGGGCCGCTTCGGAAATGATCTGGTCGGAGGCCGGGTACACGTAGTCGGCGAACTGAATCTCCGCCACCGGGCGCAGGCCATAGGCGCCCATGCCCACGGCAACGCCGACGATCCCGCTTTCGGAGATCGGCGCATCGAAGACGCGGGAGGTGCCGTACTTGCTTTGCAAGCCTTCGGTGCAACGGAACACGCCGCCGAAGTAACCCACGTCCTGGCCGAATACGACGACGTTGTCGTCGCGCTCAAGCATCACGTCCATGGCCGAGCGCAGGGCCTGGATCATGGTCATGGTGGTCGTGGTCATGGCGGTTTCCAATTCAATGCTGGTGTTGTGGTCGTTCATGTCAGATCCCCAACTCTTGACGCTGGCGCTTCAAGTGCTCCGGCATCTCTTTGTAGACGTCTTCGAACATGGTCGCGGCGCTTGGCGTCTGGCCACCGGCGAGGGTGCCGTACTGCTCGGCTTCTTTCTGCGCGGCGATCACTTCGGCTTCCAGTTCGGCGCTGACGGCGGTGTGTTCCTCTTCGGACCACTGGCCGATCTTGATCAGGTGCTGCTTGAGGCGCGCGATCGGATCGCCCAACGGGAAGTGGCTCCAGTCGTCGGCGGGACGGTATTTCGAAGGATCATCAGAGGTGGAGTGCGGGCCGGCGCGGTAGGTGACCCACTCGATCATGGTCGGACCGAGGTTGCGGCGCGCCCGTTCGGCGGCCCAGGCAGAGGCGGCGTAGACCGCGACGAAATCGTTGCCATCGACCCGCAGGGAGGCAATCCCGCAGCCAACGCCACGACCGGCAAAGGTAGTGGCTTCGCCACCGGCAATCGCCTGGAAGGTGGAAATCGCCCACTGGTTGTTGACCACGTTGAGGATCACCGGCGCCCGGTAAACGTGGGCGAAGGTGAGGGCGGTGTGGAAGTCGGATTCAGCGGTGGCGCCGTCGCCGATCCAGGCCGAGGCGATTTTGGTGTCGCCCTTGATCGCCGATGCCATGCCCCAGCCCACACCCTGTACGAATTGGGTGGCGAGGTTGCCGGAAATGGTGAAGAAGCCGTGATCGCGTACCGAGTACATGATTGGCAACTGACGTCCCTTGAGCGGATCGCGCTCGTTGGACAGCAGTTGGCAGATCAGGTCCACCAGTGGCACTTCCCGGGCCATCAGGATGCTTTGCTGACGGTAGGTGGGGAAGCACATGTCGTCGATGTTCAAGGCCAGGGCCTGGGCGCTGCCGATGGCTTCTTCGCCAAGGCTCTGCATGTAGAACGACATTTTTTTCTGACGCTGGGCGACCACCATGCGGTTGTCGAAAATCCGCGTCTTGAGCATGGCGCGCATGCCTTTACGCAGGATCTCCGACGGCACGCCTTCGGCCCATGGACCCAGTGCGTTGCCCTGGTCATCGAGCACGCGAATCAGGCCCTTGGCCAGATCAGCCGTGTCGGCCGGCTCAACGTCGATTGGGGGTTTGCGCACCGTGCCGGCGTCGGTCAGACGCAGGTAGGAAAAGTCGGTTTTGCAGCCGGGACGGCCCGAGGGTTCGGGAACGTGCAGGCGCAGCGGTTCGTACGCTTGGTTCATGGCTTCTACGCTCGATCTTGTGAATTTCTTGTAGTGAGCTGACCGTCATTCCATGGGTGATGGAAATCTTGTCCTACAAACATCATAGGCCCGGCGCAGGAGAATATTTATCTGTGTTTCGTTGCGTTGGCGGTCATTTGAGGATAAAAAATCTGCATAAACAAAAATAACAGGTGGTTTTGTCTCATGCGCAAACTGGACCGTACCGATATCGGCATTCTCAACAGCCTTCAGGAGAACGCCCGCATCACCAACGCCGACCTTGCCCGCTCGGTCAACCTGTCGCCGACCCCGTGCTTTAACCGGGTCAAGGCGATGGAGGAACTGGGGCTGATTCGCGAGCAAGTGACCCTGCTGGACGCCGACCTGCTGGGGCTGCATGTGAATGTGTTCATCCATGTCAGCCTGGAGAAGCAAGTGGAAGAGGCGCTGGCGCATTTCGAAGAGGCGATTTCGGATCGCCCGGAAGTGATGGAGTGCTACTTGATGGCGGGGGATCCGGATTATCTGATCCGGGTGCTGGTGCCGACGATTCAGTCGTTGGAGCGGTTTATGATGGATTTTCTGACCAAGGTGCCTGGCGTTGCCAACATTCGATCGAGTTTTGCGCTGAAGCAAGTGCGCTACAAAACCGCGCTGCCGTTGCCGGCGAATGGGTTGACCCTCGGCAGCTAAGCAAGATCCCTTGTGGGAGCGGGCTTGCTCGCGAAGGGGCCGTGTCAGGCAACCTCAATGTCGACTGACACGGCCCCTTCGCGAGCAAGCCCGCTCCCACAAGGGTCAGAGTTTATTCAGGGGGATTTTCAGGTAGGTCACGCCGTTGTCCTCCGCCGGCGGCATATTCCCCGCCCGCACATTCACCTGAATCGCCGGCAGCAACAGATTCGGCATGCCCAACCCGGCATCACGCTGGGTGCGCATCTGCACAAACGCCGCTTCATCAACACCGTCATGCACATGAATGTTGCTCTGGCGCTGCTCACCCACCGTAGTCTGGCATTGCGGCTCGCGCCCCTCAGGCGGGTAGTCGTGGCACACGTAAAGCCGCACGCCAGCGGGGAAGGCCAGCAACTTCTGGATCGACGCAAACAATTGGTTCGCATTGCCCCCCGGGAAATCGCAACGCGCCGTGCCGACATCCGGCATGAACAGCGTGTCGCCCACCAGAATCACATCGCCATCGATCAGATACGCCATGTCCGCCGGGGTATGGCCAGGCACATGCAGGGCGGTGGCCTTGAGGTTGCCGATCATGAACGACTCGTTCGGCGCGAACAGGTGATCGAACTGCGAGCCGTCCACACAAAATTCCGGCTCCAGATTGAACAGGGTCTTGAACACGCCCTGGACCTTGCTGATCGACTGCCCAATCGCAATCTTCCCGCCCAGTTCCCGGCGCAAATACGGCGCGGCGGACAGGTGATCGGCGTGGGCGTGGGTTTCCAGCAGCCATTGCACCTGCAACTGATGGGCGCGAACGAAAGCAATCACGCGGTCGGCCTGGACAGTGGTGGTGCGCCCGGCGGCGGGGTCGTAATCGAGCACCGGGTCGACGATCGCGCAGTGTCCGCCGTCTTGCTCGTAGATGACGTAGCTGTAGGTCGACGAGGCGGGGTCGAGGAAGGCTTCAATCAGCGCGGGCATGGGACACGGACCTGTGAAAAGGGTGGGAAGACAGTAACCGGTTGCAACACTTTATGTTTACACATAATGTCTGCAGCTTAAGTGACGTCGAAGGCATCCTGCAAATGCAATCCAGTCTGACCGAAGGTGAAGTCGCCCAACTAAGGGCATCGGCCTCCAAAGCTTGCGCGCTGCTCAAGGCTTTGGCTAATGAGGATCGCTTGCTGATTCTCTGCCAGTTGACCCAGGGTGAACGCAATGTCGGCGAACTGGAAACCATGACCGGCGTGCGCCAGCCCACACTGTCCCAACAGCTGGGCATCCTGCGCGATGAAGGCCTGGTCGCGACCCGCCGCGAGGGCAAATACATTTTCTATGGCCTGGCCAGCCACGAAGTGATTCAAGTGATGAAAACCCTGTCCGGCCTGTATTGCGGAGCGGTACTGAAAAGCTGGGCATGACGATGCCCGTTGTAGCAGCTGCCGAGGAACGAGGCTGCGTTCGGCTGCGAAGCAGTCGTAAAATCAGGCGGCGCGATGTTTCAGGTAAACCGCGTGCTCAGGTTTGACGACTGCTTCGCAGCCGAACGCAGCCTCGTTCCTCGGCAGCTGCTACACAGAGCGTGCCTGACCTGGCTAAATGCGTGCAGCAGTAAAAAGGGAACAACCTATGAACGATCAACACTGGGGCCCAACCATCAGTGCAGACATCGTGGTGATAGGCGGCGGGACTGCCGGGATTGGTGTTGTCGCCAGCCTGCTCAAGCGCGATCCGTTGTTGAACATCACCGTGATCGAACCCAACGCCCAACATTACTATCAGCCGGCCTGGACGCTGGTCGGCGGTGGCGCCTATGCGGTGCAAGACACCGTGCGTTCGATGGCCAGCGTCATGCCGCGTCAAGCGACGTGGTTGCAGGCCTCTGTCACTGACATCGCCGCCGACAACAAGTACCTGACCCTCAATGACGGCCGCACCGTAGGCTATCAAAACCTCATCGTCTGCCCCGGCCTGCGCCTGGCCTGGGAGAAGATCGAAGGCTTGCAGGAGACCCTCGGCCAGCACGGCGTGACTTCCAACTACAGCTATCAACACGCAGCCTACACTTGGGAACTGGTCAAGAATCTGCGTGGCGGCAAGGCGATCTTCACCCAGCCACCGATCCCGATCAAATGCGCCGGGGCGCCGCAAAAAGCTCTGTACCTGTCCTGCGATCACTGGTTGAAAAACGGCGTGCTGAACAGCATCGACGTCGAATTCAACCTCGCCGGCGCTGCACTGTTCGGCGTGCCGACCTTCGTGCCGCCGCTGATGAAGTACATCGAAAAATACAACGCCCGACTGGCCTTCACCTCCAACCTGATCAAGGTCGATGGCCCGGCGAAAACCGCGTGGTTCGAGGTCAAGGATGCTGACGGCACGGTGACGGTTGAAGAAAAAACCTTCGACTTGCTGCACGTCGTGCCCCCTCAGGTTTCTCCGGATTTCATCCGCCAAAGCCCCTTGGCCGACGCCGCCGGTTGGTGCGAAGTCAACATGTACACGCTGCAGCACGTGCGTTATCCCGAGGTCTTCGGCCTGGGCGATATCTGCTCCACCAGCAACGCAAAAACCGCTGCCGCCGTGCGCAAGCAAATCGTGGTGGTCGCGGAAAACCTGCTGGCCCTGCGCAAGGAATTGGCGCTGCCGCTCAAGTACGACGGCTACGGTTCCTGCCCGCTGACGGTGGAGAAGGGCAAAGTGATCCTCGCCGAGTTCGGCTATGCCGGTAAGTTGCTGCCGACCTTTCCCCTCGACCCGACCGTGCCCCGGCGTTCCGCGTGGTGGCTCAAGGCGACGCTGCTGCCGTGGTTCTACTGGAACGGCATGCTCAAGGGCCGCGAGTGGCTGACGGCGTTGTCCAAGGTCGATTGAGAGAACCCTATGTTGCTGGCAAGTTTTTTTGGTGTGCTGATGGGCCTGGTCCTCGGTCTGACCGGGGCCGGAGGCGGGATTCTGGCGGTGCCGGCGTTGGTGCTCGGGCTTGGCTGGAGCATGACCCAAGCGGCGCCGGTCGCGTTGTTTGCAGTGGGCAGCGCGGCAGCGGTCGGGGCCATCGACGGCTTGCGCCATGGCCTGGTGCGTTATCGCGCGGCGTTGTTGATCGCCTTGCTCGGCGCGGTGTTTTCCCCGGTAGGCATCTACTTCGCCCATCAGTTGCCGGAAAAAATTCTGATGACCCTGTTCAGCCTGCTGATGGTCATGGTGGCCTGGCGCATGTTGCGCCGGGAACGTCAGGACGAAGGCCCGAGCGACCACGGCCACGCCAACTGGGGCCAGAAGAACTGCATGCTCGATCAACAGACCGGGCGCTTTTCCTGGACCGCCAAATGCACCGCGACCCTGGCGGCCCTCGGCGCGGTGACCGGCGTGGTTTCGGGGTTGCTCGGTGTGGGCGGGGGTTTCCTGATCGTCCCGGCGTTCAAGCAACTGACCGATGTGCAGATGCGCGGGATCGTTGCCACGTCGTTGATGGTGATCAGTTTGATTTCGGCCATCGGCGTGATCGGTGCGTTCCATGCCGGCGTCAGAATTGACGGTTTGGGCGTGGCGTTTATCGCCGCCAGCGTCGTCGGCATGATCATTGGCCGCCAGTTGTGTGCCCGGGTTCCGGCCCGCGCCCTGCAAGTCGGCTTCGCCAGCGTCTGCATCGTGGTCGCCGCTTACATGCTGTTTAGAGCGGGCGTCTAAGCGGGACCGGTTCCTCCGCACGCCAGTACCGCTCGCAGGCGTACACCCAAAGTTCCGGGCCTTGCCACGGCCCGGTCTTACGCCGGATTTGCCGCGCATCCCCGGCCCTTCCAAAGCACTTCAAAACCGCCGCCAAGGCAGCGTATGACGCCGCCGGTCAGCTTTCGATAATCGCCTCCGACAACTTGTCCCCTGTTGCGGAGCGCGTCATGCACAACAATAAGAACTTCACGCATCGAATCTTGCCTGCCGTCATCGCCGGCCTGTCGTCCCTTGGCCTGAGCTCATTGGCTGAAGCCGAGATCATGCTGTACGACAAGGACCAGACCACGTTTTCCACCGACGGCTACATCAACGCCTTCTATGTGAACAGCAAGGTCGACCGCGCCGGCGATCAGTTCGACCGTCGGCAGGCGCGGGTCAAGATGGGCTTCCTGCCCAACTACCTGGGCTTCAACATGGGCAAGCAGATCGATGACTTAAAGCTCGGCGCCCGGGCTTCGTTCTGGGTCACCATCAACGACAGCGAAACCAACGGCACCGACACCGCCATCGACGTGCGGCAGTTCTACGGCACCGTGGCCAATCCGGAGTGGGGCGAAGTGCTGATCGGCAAAGACTTCGGCCTGTTTGCCCGTTCCAACATCCTGCTCGATGAACTGCTCGCCGGTTACGGCCAGGTCAGCGACAGCCTGGGGCTGGTGGACGGTGGCGGGGTGTCGTTCGGCAATATCGGCAGCGGTTATCCGTACCCGTTTCCCACGTCGCAAATCACTTACAGAACGCCGGTGATGGACGGCTTGCGCGTGGCGGTGGGGATCATGGACCCGGTAGACACCAACGACAGCAGCCCGCTGGGCAAGGCCTACCAGGAAAACCCGCGCACCGAGAGCGAGATCACCTACCAGTTCGATGTCGCCGGGGCGAAGATCTACAGCTGGGTCAACGGCAGCTACCAGACCTCCGACAACACCGACTCCACGGTCAAATCCGTCACCTCCAAAGGCCTCGGCTACGGCGTGCAGGCAAAAATGGGCGGGCTATCGTTGACCGGTTCCGGCTTCCAGGCCAAGGGCATCAACCCGTTCTTCACCAACAACGCCGGCGAAGCCACGCTGCGCAACGTCGACAGCACCGGTTACCTGATGCAGGGCTCCTACAAACTGGGCAAGAACCGTTTGGCGCTGTCCTACGGCAAGACCGATGACGATGGCAACGGCGTGGTGGGTAGCGGCGCGGACTACAAGACTCGCGGGATTGCGCTGTTCCATGACGTGAATGACAACCTGAAACTGGTGGCCGAGTACAACCAGTTCAGCATCGACGGGCACGATACCAGTGCACAGAACGAAGACACCGATACGTTTGCGGTAGGGGCGGTGTTGACCTGGTAACGATGCAACTTGCGTCACACAAAACCCCCTGTGGGAGCGGGCTTGCTCGCGAAGGCGTCGTGTCAGTCAGCATTTATGTCAACTGACCCACCGCATTCGCGAGCAAGCCCGCTCCCACAGGGATGTGTGGTGTTTGGGGGAACCTGCTCCAACGCTCTCATCCCATCGAATCCCAAGACCGCTACCCAAGTAGCATACGTCCCGGCCCGCAGGCTTCGTACACTCGCACCTCATACATGCGCACCTGCGGGAGGCGACGATGCAGCAGGTCCAGAGTGAAGGGGTGGTCAGTGCCATGTCCCAGGCCACCGACGCGCAGCAGGCGGCGCAGGAGTTGGCGCGACAGCTGTTGCATCCGCACCTAGGTTTCGTGCTGTTTTTCTGTTCCGCGGAGTACGACTTGCAGGCGCTGGGCCAGGCCTTGCAGCAAAGCTTCGGCGGAATACGCCTGGTGGGTTGCACCAGTGCCGGGGAAATCACCCCGCAGGGTTACGGCCGCAATTGCGTGACGGCGGTGGGTTTCGATCATCGGCACTTTTCCATCGCCATCGAACTGATCGACGAAATGGAACGCTTCAGCCTGATCGATGCCCAGCAAATGGTCGAACGACTGGTGAGCGGTTGCCGCAGCAACACCTTGGCGCCGATCAAGGGCAACAGTTTCGCCCTGACCCTGCTCGATGGCCTGTCCAGCCGTGAGGAAATGGTCCTCGCCGCGTTAAGTGCAGCCTTGGGCGACATCCCGCATTTCGGCGGTTCCGCCGGCGACGATAACTACCTGACCCACACCCACGTGTACTTCGGCGGCGAGTTCCACAGCGGCGCGGCGGTGGTGGTACTGGTCAACACCTGGCTCGATTTCGAAGTGTTCACCACTCACCACATCCTGCCCCGGGCGGAGAAACTGGTGGTCACCGGGGCCGACAGCGCGTCGCGGCGGGTTTTCGAACTCAACGCCGAACCCGCCGCCGAGGAATACGCCCGGCACATCGGTGTACCGGTGGCCGAGCTCGATCACCGGATCTTCGCCGCGCACCCGTTGGCGGTGCGGATCAACGACCAGTACTACGTGCGCGCCATCCAGCAAGTGCACCCGGACCTGAGCCTGAGTTTCTACTGCGCCGTGGAAAACGGCATCGTCCTCACCGCCATGACCCCCGGCCCGATGCTGCCGAACCTGCAAGCGCTGTTCGAAGGCCTGGAGGAACGCCTCGGCGACTTGTTGCTGACCATCGGCTGCGACTGTTTTCTGCGGCGTCTGGAACTGGAAGATCGCGGCAGCCTGGAGCCGATCGGGGCGTTTTTGCGTGAGCATCGGGTGATGGGTTTCAACACCTACGGAGAACAGTTCAATGGCATGCACATCAACCAGACTTTCACCGGGGTCGCCATTGCCCGAGGTCGTTCCCCTGGACACCGTTGAGCTTCAAGCGCAGCTCGCCAGCCTGCAGCGCGACAATCAGAAACTGCAGCGCATCAATGGCGCGCTGATCGAACGCATCGAATCCGGCATTACGCGCGGTAACGATCCGTATGCGGCGTTCCAGCATTCGGTGGTGCTGGCCGAGCAGGTCCGCGAACGCACCGACGCGTTGAACCAGGCCATGGCCGAACTCAAGGCCGGCAATCACTTGCTCAGCGACGCACGCCTGCGGGCGGAAACGGCGCACCAACATTTGATCGATGCCATCGAGAGCATTTCCGATGCCTTCGTGCTGTTCGATGAGGACCAGCGCATCGTGCTGTTCAACAGCCGCTTCAAGGCGTTCTGGGGCAACAGTCGGGTGCGGATCATCGCCGGCATGCACCTGGCCGAGGTCAAGCGGCTGATGACAGCGACTGGGTTGTTCACCGAAGAACCCCGCGGCCATGCCGATCAGAACCTGCTGTATCGCCTGCAGAATGGCCGCTGGCTGCAAGTCAGCGAACGACCGACCCAGGAAGGCGGGCGGGTGATCCTGTTCACCGACATCACCGACGTCAAACTCAGCGAAACCGTGCGCCGCGAGCAAGCGGTGGCGCAGAAATCCCATTTGCTGCAACGGGCGGTGGACAACCTGTCCCAGGACGTAGCGATGGTCAACGCCGACGGCATCCTGGAACTGTGGAACCGGCGCTTTCTGGAGCTCAGCGGCCTCGCGCCAGTGGCGGCTCATCGACCGTTCGCCGAAGTGATCGCCGACAGCGAACTGAACCTGCTGACCCCGGCCAGCCGCGACAGCAACGGGCGGCCGGTGCAGGAATGCGAACAGCGCCTCTACGATGGACGGGTCCTGGAAATCCGCACCCATCCACTGCCCACCGGCGGCTTCGTCAACACCTTTACCGACATCACCGAACGCTACCAACACGCCGAAGCGCTCAGCGAAAGCGAACGCTGGATTCGCCTGATCACCGACCACGTGCCGGCGCTGATCGCCTACCTGAACGCCGATCTGGTCTACGAATTCACCAATAAAGTCTACGAAGAATGGTACTGCTGGCCCCGGGGCGTGATGCTCGGGCAGAGCCTGCGCGAGGTGCACAGCGAGCAGCATTACCAGCGGCTGGAAGCCTACGTCGCCCGGGCCTTGGCCGGTGAGAGCGTGACTTTCGAGTTCGCCGAAACCAACATCAATAATCAGGAGCGCTACATGCTGCGCTCCTACGTGCCCAATCGCCTGGCCACCGGGGAAGTGGTGGGGATTTTCGTGTTGATCCGCGACATCACCGAACGCCGCCGCACCGCCGAAGCGCTGCACCAGGCCTATCAAAACCTTGAGCTGCGGGTGCGCGAACGCACCACGGAGCTGACCACCCTCAACGATCAACTGCTGCGCGAAATCGATGAGCGTCGTCGCGCCGAATCACGCTTACACGAAGCCAAGCTTGAAGCCGAGCAGGCCAATCTGTCGAAGACCAAGTTTCTCGCCGCCGTCAGCCACGACCTGCTGCAACCACTCAACGCCGCGCGGCTGTTTACCAGTGCTTTGCTGGAACGTCGGGAGCCGGTGGCCAACGCGATTTTGGTGCGCAACGTCAGCAATTCCCTGGAAGACGTGGAAAACCTGCTGGGCACCCTGGTGGACATTTCCAAACTCGATGCCGGGGTGATCAAGGCTGATATCGCGCCATTTGCCCTCAGCGAGTTGCTGGAAAATCTCGCTGCCGAATACACCCAAGTGGCCCGCAGCGAAGGGCTGGAACTGCATTTCATCCCGTGTTCGGCGCTGGTGCGCAGCGACATTCAGTTGCTGGCGCGGATCCTGCGCAATCTGCTGAGCAACGCGATTCGTTACACCTACAGCGGTCGCGTGGTGCTCGGTTGCCGACGCCATCATCAGCGCTTGTCGATTGAAGTCTGGGACAGCGGCATGGGCATTGCCGAAAACCGGCTGGAGGAGATTTTCCAGGAGTTCAAGCGTGGCGATGTGCAGCGCCCGGATCAGGATCGCGGCTTGGGCCTGGGCTTGGCGATTGTCGAGAAAATCGCCGGGATCCTCGGGCACCGGATTCACGTGCGCTCGTGGCCGGGCAAGGGTTCGATGTTTTCCGTCGAAGTGCCTCTCAGCGCCACCGCACCAAAGGCGTTGCCGAGTTTGCTGATGAGCGAGCCGATGCTTGAACGTCTGCGCGGTGCGCGGGTGTGGGTGCTGGACAACGACGCGGCGATTTGCGCGGGGATGCGCACGTTGCTGGAAGGTTGGGGCTGTCTGGTAGTGACGGCGTTGTCGGAGCAGGATTTGGCGCGGCAAGTGGACAACTATCACGAAGAGGCCGACTTGCTGATCGCCGACTATCACCTGGACGATGATCAGAACGGCGTCGATGCCGTGGCCCGGATCAATGCCCGGCGTGGGTCAGTCATCCCGGCGATGATGATCACCGCCAATTACAGCAATGAGCTGAAGTTGCAGATTCGCGAGTTGGGGCACACCTTGATGCATAAACCGGTGCGGCCGATGAAGCTCAAGACGGCGATGAGTCATCTGCTCGGTAGACCTTGAGACTTCTGATGCCTGTGCCGGCCTCTTCGCGAGCAAGCCCGCTCCCACATTGGATCTGCGTTGTACACAAACTCTGTGTTTACTGAAGATCAAATGTGGGAGCGGGCTTGCTCGCGAAGGGCTCGACGCGGTCTTCCAGACAAACTTCAACGCCGCAGATAAGACCCGAAATCTATGTCCCCGGCACTCAAGATCGCCTGCACCCGGTTGTGCACATTGAGTTTGCGCAAGATCGCCGACACATGCGCCTTGACCGTGGTTTCGGCGATTTCCAGGGTGTAGGCGATCTGTTTGTTCGACTCGCCCTTGGTCATGCGTTCCAGCACCAACAACTGCTTGCGGGTCAGGGCCTGGAGCAGTTCCGGCGGGAAGCTCGGGTTGTCGTTCATACGGCGATGGGTGCCGGGTTTTTGCGTGCGGATGATGTCCGGCGGCAGGTACACATTGCCGTTGAGGATCTGCTGGATCGCCTCGGTCATTTGCAGGCGTGGCGAGGATTTGGTGATGAAACCCACCGCCCCATAGGTGATGGCTTGCAGCACGATCTGTTTGTCCTGTTCGGCGGAGACGATCACCACCGGAATCGTCGGCGCCTCGTTGCGCAGGTTGATCAGGCCGTTGAGGCCGTGCATGCCGGGCATGTTCAGGTCCAGCAGGATCAAGTCCAGGTCATCGTGTTCCTGGGTCAGCAGCAGGGCGCTGTCCAGGTCGGCGGTTTCCATCACGTCGCTGCCGGGGAAACCGTCGCTGATGACGTTATGAATGGCTTCGCGAAACAGCGGGTGATCATCGGCAATCAGAATTTTGTACATAGCCTTTCACCTCATTATTGTGATTTTGGGTGGGGCAACAACACGCAAGTATCCAGGTCAGGGGAAGGGCTCGGGCTGGGCCGGCGCAACGGGCAGGTTCGCCGCTTGCCAGGCATCCAGGCCATCGCGATACCAATACACTGACTTATAGCCCATGGCGGTGGCGCGTTTTACCGCGTTCCAGCTCAACCAGCAATCGGAGCGGCAGTAGAAGACCAGCGGTTGCTGGCGGTCGCCGTCGGTGAGTGTGTCCAGATTACGCGCAAAGTACGCCTGCCAGTCGGGCGTCAGATCACCGTCGCCGGTATTGGCCAGCCAATGGCTGCCGGGCAGGTTTTCGTGGGGCTGGTCTTCGATGAACCGTCCTTGCAGCCACTGGCGGCGGTAGACGTCGATCAGCACCGGGCGCGGGGTCTGGTTGAGCAGGGTTTGCAGGGCGGGGGTGTCGAGGATGGTCGCGCCTTGCAGCTGATTGGGCGTCGGGCTGCGGTACAGGCCGATGCGGTAGCCGTCAGCGGAAAACAGCGGGGTTTCGGCCTGCGCGGTGCTCAGCAACAGGCTGAGCGACAGGGCAGCGAGGCAAGGGCGTAGCAGACGACGTCGGGCACGCGGCATGGGGTTCAATCCTTATAGTTATGAACCCATTACATGCCAGTCCCGGTGCGAAGGGAATGCGACGATAGACAGGTAAAGCAGTACTAAAGTAGTAATTTCCCCAAATTTGATGGAGATCTAATTGTGGGAGCGGGCTTGCTCGCGAATGCGGTGTATCAGTCAGCATTGATGTCAACTGACACACCGCATTCGCGAGCAAGCCCGCTCCCACAGGGGGATTTGTGTGGTCAGGTGGCTTTGCGCAAAGCGGCGTGCTGCGGGTTGAAGGTGAGCACGGCGAGCAGCACGAAAACCAGCGTCAAGCCCAGGCACACCGCCAGTGCCAGCGGATTAAACCGTTCATACAGCGCAAACCGCACCAACTCCACCGCGTGGGTAAACGGATTCAACGCACACAGCCAATACAACCACTCACTCGACTCGCGCATTTTCCACAGCGGATACAGCGCCGACGACAGGAAAAACAACGGGAAGATCACGAAATTCATCACCCCGGCAAAGTTCTCCAACTGGCGGATTGCATTCGACAGCAGCAACCCCAGCGCGCTAAGCATCAACGCCACCAGCAGCAACGCCGGCAACGCGATCAGCAAACCCATGGCCGGCGGCTGCACGCCGTAGACCCAGGCAATCCCCAGGAAGGCATACACCTGCAACAGCGAAATCAGCGAAGTCGCCAACAACTTGCTGCACAGCAGGAAAATCCGGGGCAGGGGACTGGTGAGCAGCACGCGCATGCTGCCCATTTCCCGGTCGTAGACCATCGACAGCGAACCCTGCATGCCGTTGAACAGCAGGATCATGCAGGCCAGTCCCGGAATGATGTACACCTCGTACGGAATGTAGGTGTCGTAAGGCTCGATGATCGCGATACCCAGCGCGGCGCGAAACCCGGCGGCGAACACCAGCAGCCACAACAATGGCCGTACCAAAGCACTGAGAAACCGCGTGCGTTGCAACACAAAACGCAGCCATTCACGCAACACGATGCCGCTGAAACACTGCCAATACGCATTCATCGGGCGGCTCCTGCGGTGGTCAGTCGGGCGAAGGCAGAACCGAGGTCGCCGCCGTGTTCCAGGCTCAGGGCGTCGGCTTGGCCGCTGGCGACCAGCCGGCCTTGATGCAGGATCAGCAAGTCGTCGCTGGCCTGCACTTCATCCAGCAAATGCGTGGTCCAGAGCACGCTGATGCCTTGCTCGCGGCACAGGCTGCGGATGTGTTGATTGAGCGCCAGGCGACTGGCCGGGTCGAGGCCGACGCTGGCTTCATCCAGCAGCAACAAACGCGGCTCGTGCAGCAACGCCCGGGCGATTTCTACCCGGCGCCGGTGGCCGCCATTCAGTTCGCGGACTTTTTCGCGACGGCGTTCGGTCAAGGCCTGGCGGGCCAGTTCGGCGTCGACCCGCAGGCCGGTCTGGCGCCGGGACATGCCGTGCAGCGCGGCGTGGTAACGCAGGTTTTGCTCGACACTGAGGTCCAGGTCCAGCGTGCTTTGTTGAAACACCACGCCCAACTGCTTGAGCGCCGGACGCGGGGCATCGCGCAACGAGCAGCCGCCGACCCGGATATCGCCACGCTGCACATCGTAGAGCCGAGTCAGCAGGGCAATCAGCGTCGATTTACCCGCACCGTTCGGCCCCAGCAACGCCGCAAACCGTCCCGCCACCAGGCTGAAACTCACCTGGCGCAGCGCCTCTTTCGCGCCATAAGCGAAACTCAACTCGCTGACTTCCAGGGCGTTCATGGGGTCACCACCACGCCCCACGGATAGCGCCCGACCTTGATCGATTTGCTGACCTTGAGGCTGTCGACATCAATCACCGACACATCGCCGCTGACGCCGTTGGTGGCGAGCAATTGCTTCTGGTCCGGGGTGAACGACATCTGCCAGACACGCCGGCCGACCAGCAGGTAATCCAGTACTTCGAAGGTCTTGGCATCCACCACCGCCACATGGTTCGCCGGGCCAAGGGCGACAAAGCCGTACTTGCCGTCGGCGCTGAGCTTGATCCCCACGGGCTGCACCTTGTCCGGGTGCACGCCTTTGATCTGGAAGTTCACGGTCTTGAGGACCTTGCGCGTCGCCACGTCGAGAATCGTCACGGTGCCGCCGATTTCCGCCGAGGCCCACAGCTGCGAGCCGTCCGGCGAAAACTCGACGAAGCGCGGCCGCTGATCCACCAAGGTGCTATCGGCCAACGTCTGGGTGCCGGTGTCGATCCAGTGCAGCATGTTCGTGGTTTCGCTGGTGTTCACTGCCCACTTGCCGTCGGGGCTGACGGCCATGCCTTCGGGTTCGACGCCGACGTTGATCTGGCTCAGCACCTTGGAGGTTTCGGTGTCGATCACCGTCACCAGCGCATCGTCTTCGTTGGAGACGTAGAGCCAACGGTTGTTGGGATGCAGGGCGAATTGCTCGGGGTCTTTGCCCGACGGCAACTCCTTGATGATCTTGCGCGTGGCCACGTCCATCACCTGGACCCGGTCCGAATCACTGGCGCAGATGTACAGCAACTTGCTGTCGTGGGACAGCAACAGACCGCGCGGGCGCTGGCCGACGGGCAGGGTGTCGGTAACTTGCAAAGTCTGCATGTCGATCAGGCTCAGGCTGTTGTCTTTTTCGTTGGAGACCCAGGCAGTGCTGGCCACGGCGTGCCCGGCGGCAAGCAGCAGGGCGCATGAGAGCAGGGTACGGCGCATGGCGGATTCCTTTTTTGTTGTGGTTTTTGTGGAACGTCGGATCAGGGAAAGCGGCAGGTCACTTCGGGCTTGTCGTAGCCTAGGCTGTCCATTTCGTTGAACGGGTGCAGGAAACCGTCCTGGGGCGAGGTGCTGACCAGCGCTCGCGGTTGCACGATGGGAATCGGTTGGCGCAACTGACCGTTCCATGGGCGATAACTGAGCTTGCGGCCCTTGAAACCGTCCAGCGGCAATTGATCGCTGATCTCCAGCGCCCGGATCGCCATCGGATCGACCTGGCGCAATTTGCTCACGGCGCTGGCAACGCTGCGCACCGCCATCCACGCGGCGAAATCCCGGTCATTCATCCAGCGCCCGGCCATGGCTTCGAAGCGTTTTTGCAGTTGCGCAGCGCCGTAGGTTTCCACGGTCTTGTGCCAGCCCACCGGGGTCAAACCTTGAGTGCCGGCGACCGGACGCGGGTACCAGGTCTGGTAAGGCACGTATTCGCCGAAGTCGCCGCGCTCGTCCGCCACCAGCACCACGTCGTACTCGGCGGTCTGGGTGAACAGCGGCATGTCGGCCTGGGCGCTGCGGCGTTGATCGTTGTCGAAGCTCCAGGCTTTTTCCGCCACCAGTTTCAGGCCGAAGCGTTTGGCGGCGCGGCGCAGGGCGGCGGCGTAGGCTTGATCGTCCGGGGTCGGGCCGACGATCAGCAGCGCCCGCTGCCATTTGCGCACCACCAGGAATTGCGCCAGCGCATCGGCGAGCATCGCCCGGCTCGGCAGGCTGTGCAGCACGTTCGGCAAACAGTCGGTGGTGCGCAGGCTGTCATCCGGGCTGCCAGCGTTGAACAGCAAACTGTCGGTCAGCACCGCGCTGAGCCGACGCAGGGTTTCCACCGGTGCGTTCACCACAAACAGGCGCAGGCCTTGATCGTACTGGGCTTTCGCCGCTTCGATCAGCGCATCCGGGGTCTCGGCGCTGGTGCTGACCAGGCTGTAGCTGTGGTTGAGAAAACGTCCGGTGCTGTTGCTGTCGGTGATCGCCAGTTCGGCGCCGCGCAGCCCGGCATCGGCGGGTTCGGGAATCACATTCGACAGCAGCGGCCCCGGATCCGGGCGATAGCCCAGGTAGCCGATCTGCACCTGCAACGGCGCATCCGCAGCCTGACTCTGGGTCGCCAGTGCGGCGGCGCAGGCAATCGCCAGCAGGTAGATCAAGGCGTAAGGGGCAAGCTGGCGCATAGGGCTCTCCATGACGGGTAGCGCCAGCATAGGAAGCCTGCGGAGTAGAAGAAATATGCAGAAAGTACCGCTAAGGCAGTACCAAGGTAGTAAGCCATCCGTTGCGGCGCGGTTTTAGCATGGGTTTGAACGGTCATCACTGAAGAGGAGATCGACCATGCGAATTCTCAAGGCGCTGCTCCTGCCGTTGTTGCTGATCCTGACATTGATCGGTGTCGACAAACTTCATGGCCCACGACCCGCGCTGGTGCAGGTGATGCCTACGACACCCGGACACTAGGCGTTGTGGCCCGGCGGCGCGGTGGTTTTTGCGCCCTGGTCCAGGCCTCGACGCGCCACAAGCCCTACTACCAAGGTACTGGGCGGCGGCCACCAAAGCAGCATGGGGTTGCGGCGAAGCGCTTCCTAAGATGGGTGCCATAGCCTCTTCCAAGAGGTTTTGCGTGCAACCCTGAGGGCATAACAATGACAACAAAACGCAACGCCTTGCTTGTTGCCGGACTGCTGGCCGGTTTTATCAACGCAGGTCCGGTCTGGGCCCATGGCAACGTGGTGCCGCAAGCGGTGGAAACCCCGGGCCTGACTCCGATCAAGGATGCCGGCGTGCCGGTGGACGGCGATGGCTGGGCGTCAGTCAACCCGTATCGCACCTCGCCGCAACACGATAAAGCGGTGGAAATCGGCTCGTCGGCCTACAACCAGAACTGCGCGGCCTGCCATGGCCTGGAAGCCAAGTCCGGCGGCATCGCCCCCGACTTGCGCATGCTCGATGTCGGCGACGCCGGTGATGAATGGTTCGTCGAACGGGTGCGTCACGGCGCGGTGCGCGATGGCCGGGTCTACATGCCGAAGATGGCCGATTACCTGAGTCAGGAAGCCCTGTGGGCGGTGCGTACTTACCTGGATAGCGTGCACGTCGAGGAGTAATCCATGCGCCTGCTCGCTGTGTTGATCAGTGCTGTGTTGCTGTGCTGCCAGGTGGCGCAGGCGCAGGTCCGTACCTATGACCAAATGATCGCCGCCGGGGAACTGAAAGTCGCGGTCTACAAGGATTTCGCCCCCTACAGTTTCGAGGATGCCGGTCAGGCTCGGGGCGTTGATGTCGATCTGGCGCAAGCCTTGGCCACCGCGCTGGGCGTTAAGTTGAAACTGATCTGGGCGCCGGCCGGGGAGAAGCTCGACGACGACCTGCGGGATTACATCTGGCGCAGCAGCCAATTGCACAATCAGCAACTGGCCGACCTGATGATGCGCGTGCCCTACGACCGCGATTACTCACAAAAGCGCAACGAACTCGGTGAACTGGAAAACGATCACGTGGTGATGTTCGGCCCGTACCAGAACGAGCAATGGCAAGTCGCGTTTGACCGCCGTCGCCTGGACTCGGTGGGCAGCGTTGCGGTGTTTGAGCAGCACCCGATTGGCGTCGAAGTCGACAGCGTACCGTCGTTCTACCTGACCTCGGTGTTCAACGGCATGCTCGCCGCCAAAACCCACCACTATCCCGGCGTGCCCCAGGCCTTTGCGGCGATGAAGGCCGGTGAAGTCGATGCGGTGATGGCGATGCGCGGCGAAGTCGATTGGCAAGTGCATGAAGCCCACGACCCGCAAGTGGCGCTGGCGGAAAACGCCTACCCGAACATGGGCAAGCAACGCTGGGAAATCGGTATGGCGGTGCATGAAAGCAACCGGCAGTTGTCGTACGCAGTGGAAGAGGCGCTCGAAGCGTTGATCCGCGAGGGCAAAGTGCAAGCGATTTACGCCGGTTACGGCCTGCAATACGAAGTGCCGGAGATGTATCAATAGTGAACTGGCGAGCGAGTTGCCTGCTGGCCTGTTGGCTGCCGATGGCCGCCCACGCGGTGGAGATCGATCCGGGTAAAGATCCGGTGCCGTCGGTGATGTGGGCGTTCTATCACAGGCAAATGCTCGGCGACGCACCGTTTGTGTTCGATGAGCGGGTCAAGCTGCTGGCGCCGCCGTTCGCCGAAGACGCGCGCCAGGTGCCGCTGGAAATCGACGCGCGGGCGTTCAAGGGTGAGGTGGTGAAAATCCTCGCCTGGGCCGAACTCAACCCGCTGCCGAAAATCGTCGATTTCCAACCGCTGGACCGGGTGTTGCCGTGGCTGTCGATCCGCATCCGCATCGAGCAGGCCACGCCATTGCGCGCAGCGGTGCTGACTCGCGATGGGGTGTGGCATGTCGGTTCGACCCTGATCGATGCGGCGGGCGGCGGTTGCACCGCACCGAGCGTGGTGCGCACCCAGCCGGGTTGGGAAGAACACATCGGCGAAGTGCTCGGCGGGCGTTATCCCCGTGGCGAATTCAGCCGCGTGCGCTTGCAGGTGGCGCACCCGATGGACAACGGCATGGTCAGCGGCATCCCGGAATTCTTTATCAACCACGCCGAACTGCGGGATCAGAATGATCAACTGCTGGCGCGCCTGGAACTGTTTCCCGCCGTCAGTGAAAACCCCAACCTGACCTTCGACATCGAAGGGCCAGGGCAGACGCGCCTTTTGCTGCGCGACAACAGCGGCAATCAATTCGATGCGGCGATACCCTGACCCAAAGGAGCGCGTCATGCGTTGGATGCTGCTGTTGTTCATCGGTTTGAGCCTGCCGGCCGTGGCGGAGCTTGAATACTCGCTCAAGCCTCGGCTGATCGCCGCCGACACCTGGTTGCTGGAAGGCAGTACCGACAATTTCGCCAAGGCCAACGGCGGCAACATCGTCAACACCGGGTTCATCGTCACCGAGCGCGGGGTAGTGGTGATCGACACCGGACCGTCGAAACGCTACGGCGAAGCGCTGCGCAAGGCGATTTCGGCGGTCACTGATAAGCCGGTGATTGAGGTGCTGCTGACCCATCACCACCCCGATCATGCACTGGGTAATCAGGCGTTCACCGACGTACCGATTGGTGCGCTGGCCGGCACCACCGAGCTGTTGCATCAGCAGGGCGATGCCATGGCCGAGAACATGTATCGCCTGGTGGGCGACTGGATGCGCGGCACCGAAGTGGTGTTGCCCAGCGAGACGCTGACACCCGGCGTACGCAGTTTTGGGAACCACGATTTGCGCCTGCTAAGCCTGGGTGGGCATACGGGGGCGGATCTGGCTATTCTCGACCAGCACACCGGCGTGCTGTTTGCCGGCGACCTGGTGTTTTATCAACGGGCCCTGACCACCCCGAACAGCCCGGGGCTGGCGGTGTGGCTGGCGGACATCGCCACCCTGCAAGGCTTGCCCTGGACGCTGGTGGTGCCGGGCCACGGGCCGGTGGCCACGGATGCCAAACCCTTCGAACAGATGCGCGACTACCTGACCTGGCTCGATCAACTCCTGCGCGACGGTGCCGCGAATGGCAGCGACATGACGGAGATGATCCGCAGCCCTATACCGGAGCGTTTTGGTGGGATCAGCCTGAGTCGGTATGAATTAATCCGCAGTGTCAGCCATCTGTACCCGCGTTACGAACGCGCACAAATGACCCGCATCGATTCCACCGCGACCCAATGACCCAACACAGAACTCCTGTGGGAGCGGGCTTGCTCGCGAAGGCGGTGTGTCAGGCAACATCACTGTCATCTGACACACCGCCTTCGCGAGCAAGCCCGCTCCCACAGGGGTTTCATGGCGATCGCTACATCGACCCGGTACTAAGGAACTAGCAATCTCAACACTGCGGGCAATTGTTGCAGAGGCGGCGGCGCCCAAGAATCTGCACCAGACCGGGAAAATTTCCCGGGTATAACAAAAACCGCAGAGGTAGCCGTCATGACCCAACCCGCACGTCGCCAACCCTTCGTCTTGAGCGTGCTGCTCAGTGCCATGCTGTTGTCCGGCTCGGCATTGGCCGCCGTCACTGACCAGGACATTCTCCAGGACCCCAAGAACCCGGAGCAGATCGTCACCAACGGTCTGGGCGTCCAGGGTCAGCGCTACAGTCCGCTGGACACCCTCAACGTCGACAACGTCAAGGACCTGCGGCCGGTCTGGGCCTTTTCCTTTGGCGGTGAAAAACAGCGCGGCCAGCAAGCGCAGCCGATGATCAAGGACGGCGTGATGTACATGACCGGTTCCTACTCACGGGTGTTCGCGGTGGACGCGCGCACCGGCAAGAAACTCTGGCAATACGACGCGCGCCTGCCGGATGACATCCGCCCATGCTGCGACGTGATCAACCGTGGCGTGGCGCTGTATGGCGACCTGGTGTTCTTCGGCACCCTCGACGCCAAGCTCGTGGCCCTGAACAAAGACACTGGCAAAGTGGTGTGGAGCAAGCAGGTGGCCGACCACAAGGAAGGCTATTCCATTAGCGCCGCGCCGCTGGTGATCAACGGCAAACTGATCACCGGCGTGGCCGGTGGCGAGTTCGGCGTGGTCGGCAAGATCTCCGCCTATGACCCGAAAAACGGCGAGCTGCTGTGGACCCGGCCCACCGTTGAAGGCCACATGGGTTACGTCTACAAGGACGGCAAAGCGATAGAGAATGGCATCTCCGGCGGCGAAGCGGGCAAGACCTGGCCCGGCGATTTGTGGAAAACCGGCGGCGCCGCCCCTTGGCTCGGCGGTTACTACGACCCGGAAACCAATCTGCTGCTGTTCGGCACCGGCAACCCGGCGCCTTGGAACTCGCACCTGCGTCCGGGCGACAACCTCTACTCGTCCTCGCGCCTGGCGCTGAACCCGGACGACGGCACAATCAAATGGCACTTCCAGAGCACGCCCCACGACGGTTGGGACTATGACGGCGTGAATGAGCTGGTCTCGTTCAACTACACCGAGGGCGGCAAGGAAATCAAAGCCGCCGCCACCGCCGACCGTAACGGTTTCTTTTATGTGCTGGACCGTACCAACGGCAAGTTCATCCGTGGCTTCCCGTTCGTGGACAAGATCACCTGGGCCACGGGCCTGGATAAGGATGGCCGGCCGATCTACAACGAAGCCAGCCGCCCTGGCGCGCCGGGCTCTGAAGCCAAGGGCAGTTCAGTCTTCGTCGCCCCGGCGTTCCTCGGCGCGAAAAACTGGATGCCGATGGCCTACAACAAGGACACCAAGCTGTTCTACGTGCCGTCCAACGAGTGGGGCATGGACATCTGGAACGAAGGCATCGCCTACAAGAAAGGCGCGGCGTTCCTCGGCGCCGGGTTCACCATCAAACCGTTGAACGACGACTACATCGGCGTGCTGCGCGCCATCGATCCGGTCACCGGCAAGGAAGTCTGGCGCCACAAGAACTACGCGCCGCTGTGGGGCGGGGTGCTGACCACCAAAGGCAACCTGGTATTTACCGGCACGCCGGAAGGTTTCCTCCAGGCGTTCAATGCCAAGACCGGTGAAAAGGTTTGGGAATTCCAGACCGGCTCCGGCGTGCTTGGCTCGCCTGTGACTTGGGAGATGGACGGCGAACAGTACGTCTCGGTGCTCTCCGGCTGGGGCGGCGCAGTGCCGTTGTGGGGCGGCGAAGTGGCCAAACGCATCAAGGACTTCAACCAGGGCGGGATGCTTTGGACCTTCAAATTGCCGAAAGACCTGGTAGTCGCTAAACGCTAAAACCCAAGCCCACTGCAATTCCCCCTGTGGGAGCGAGCCTGCTCGCGAAGGGGCCAGCACATTCAACAATGATGTTGAATGTCAGATCGCCTTCGCGAGCAGGCTCGCTCCCACAGGGAAATTTGCCACATGGAAACATGGGCAAACCTACTACCAAATAACGAGAGCCCCCCCTGCCAACGGCGCATTCGTCTGGCGCGCGGGGCTCTCTACTATCGGTGCATCGCCTGTTTGCCCGACAGGCATCGACCCAGACAGAGGCCCACCATGATCTACGCACAACCTGGCACTCCCGGCGCCGTCGTTTCCTTCAAGCCGCGCTACGGCAATTTCATCGGTGGCGAGTTCGTGCCGCCGGTCAATGGTGAGTACTTCACCAACACCTCGCCGGTCAACGGCGAAGTGATCGCCGAGTTCCCGCGCTCCAGCGCCGCTGACATCGACAAAGCCCTCGATGCCGCCCACGCCGCTGCCGATGCCTGGGGCAAGACCTCGGCGCAGGACCGTTCCCTGGTGCTGCTGAAAATCGCCGACCGCATCGAACAAAACCTGGAAATTCTCGCAGTCGCCGAAACCTGGGACAACGGCAAAGCCGTGCGCGAAACCCTCAACGCCGACGTGCCGCTGGCCGCTGACCATTTCCGTTACTTCGCCGGCTGCATCCGCGCGCAAGAGGGCGGCGCCGCCGAGATCAACGAGCTGACCACCGCCTATCATTTTCACGAGCCGCTGGGCGTGGTCGGGCAGATCATCCCGTGGAACTTCCCGCTGCTGATGGCCGCGTGGAAACTTGCCCCGGCCCTGGCCGCCGGCAACTGCGTGGTGCTCAAGCCTGCCGAGCAAACACCGCTGTCGATCATGGTTTTCGCCGAGTTGATCGGCGATTTGCTGCCGGCCGGCGTGCTCAACATCGTGCAAGGCTTCGGGCGCGAAGCCGGTGAAGCCCTGGCCACCAGCAAGCGTATCGCCAAGATCGCCTTCACCGGCTCGACCCCGGTGGGCGCGCACATCATGCATTGCGCCGCCGAGAACATCATCCCGAGCACCGTGGAACTGGGCGGCAAGTCGCCGAACATCTTCTTCGAAGACATCATGAACGCCGAGCCGCAGTTCATCGAGAAAGCCGCCGAAGGTCTGGTCCTGGCGTTCTTCAACCAGGGCGAAGTCTGCACCTGTCCGTCCCGGGCGTTGGTGCAGGAGTCGATCTACGACGACTTCATGAAAGTGGTGATGCAGAAGATCGTCAAGATCAAGCGCGGCAACCCGCTGGACACTGAAACCATGGTCGGCGCCCAGGCGTCCGAGCAGCAATACGACAAGATCCTCTCGTACCTGAAAATTGCCCAGGAGGAGGGCGCGGAGCTGCTCACCGGCGGCGCGGCGGAACGCCTTGAGGGCGACTTGTCGACGGGTTATTACATCCAGCCGACCCTGCTCAAGGGCCACAACAAAATGCGTGTGTTCCAGGAAGAAATCTTCGGCCCGGTGGTGGGCATCACCACCTTCAAGGACGAAGCCGAAGCCCTGGCGATTGCCAACGACAGCGAATTCGGCCTCGGTGCCGGCCTGTGGACCCGCGACATCAACCGCGCCTACCGCATGGGCCGGGCGATCAAGGCCGGGCGCGTGTGGACCAACTGCTATCACCTGTACCCGGCCCATGCTGCGTTTGGTGGCTACAAGAAGTCCGGCGTTGGTCGTGAAAACCACAAGATGATGCTCGACCATTACCAACAGACCAAAAACCTGCTGGTGAGCTACGACATCAACCCGATGGGGTTCTTCTAACCCCCCCGCAAGAACAACGAAATCCCCCTGTGGGAGCGAGCCTGCTCGCGAAAGCTGTCTGTCATTCAACATCAATGTTGAATGTGCTGGCCTCTTCGCGAGCAGGCTCGCTTCCACATGGGTTTCATGTGTACTGAAAACCTCGCAACACCCCCTACCAACGCACGCCGCCACCTCCTTCGAAAGTAGCATTCGGGCCCTTGGCGCGCCGTGCATTAATGGCTTTACCGGAATTGCCCGGCACAAGAAGAGGATTGACCCATGTGGACTAAACCCGCGTTTACCGATCTGCGCATTGGCTTCGAAGTGACGATGTATTTCGCCAACCGTTGATTGTTCACCCGGCCAGCCGCAGCGTTGGCCGGGCCTGCCTTCTGGAGCATTGCTCATGCACATCCGCGTTCTCGGTTCCGCCGCTGGCGGCGGTTTCCCGCAATGGAACTGCAACTGTCGCCAGTGCACCGGCGTGCGCAACGGCAGCCTGCGCGCGCAACGCCGCACGCAGTCGTCGATTGCGGTCAGCGACAACGGCGTGGACTGGGTGCTGTGCAATGCTTCACCGGACATTCGCGCGCAACTGGAAAGTTTCCCCGCATTGCAACCTGCGCGCCGATTGCGCGATACCGCCATCGCCGGAATCGTCCTGCTGGACAGCCAGATTGACCATTGCACCGGGCTGTTGAGCCTGCGCGAAGGTTGCCCGCATGACGTGTGGTGCACCGAGCGGGTACATGAGGATTTGAGTAGCGGTTTTCCGCTGTTCCCCATGCTCAAACACTGGAACGGCGGCTTGCAGTGGCAGCCGATCGGGCTGGCGGGTGAGCCGTTCACCGTCGCGGCTTGCGCGCATCTGCATTTTCACGCGATCCCCCTGGTCAGCAACGCACCGCCGTACTCGCCCAATCGCGGCAACCCGCAACCGGGCGACACCATCGGCCTGTTTATCGAAGACCTGCGTAACGGCGCCTCGGTGTTTTATGCGCCGGGCCTGGGGCAAGTCGACGAAGAAGTCTTGAGTTGGATGCAGCGCGCCGATTGCCTGCTGCTGGACGGCACGTTATGGCGCGACGACGAGATGCGCGTGTGTGAAGTCGGCCAAAGTCTGGGCAGTGAAATGGGGCATCTGGCGCAAAGCGGACCTGGCGGGATGTTGGAAGTGCTGGAGGGTTTTGGTCGCCAGCGCAAGGTGCTGATCCACATTAACAATACCAATCCGATCCTGGATGAAGACTCGGCTGAGCGGGCGTTGCTGGAGCGGCGGGGGGTTGAGGTGGCTTATGACGGCATGAGTCTTGTGCTGTAGCTCATGGCCCTTTCGCGAGCAAGCCCGCTCCCACAGGGGATCTCCACTGGCCACAAAATGTGTGAACAACAGAGCCCCCTGTGGGAGCGGGCTTGCTCGCGAAGGCGCCAGACCAGACACCGCAAAACGCCCAGGAGAACCGCAATGACCAACCCCCCAATGTCCCTCACCGAATTCGAACAGGCCCTGCGCGCCAAAGGCGCCTACTACCACATCCATCACCCATTCCACCAAGCCATGTACGCCGGCCGCGCCAGTCGTGAGCAGATCCAGGGCTGGGTCGCCAATCGCTTCTATTACCAGGTCAATATCCCGCTCAAGGACGCCGCGATCCTCGCCAATTGCCCGGACCGCGACGTGCGCCGGGAATGGCTGCAACGAATCCTCGATCACGACGGCGCCCCCGGCGGCGAAGGCGGGATCGAAGCCTGGCTGCGTCTGGGCGAAGCCGTGGGGCTGGACCGCGAACAAATCCTCTCTCAAGAATTGGTGCTGCCCGGTGTGCGTTTCGCCGTGGACGCCTACGTCAATTTCGCCCGTCGCGCCTGTTGGCAGGAAGCGGCCAGCAGCTCGTTGACCGAACTGTTCGCCCCGCAAATCCATCAATCCCGTCTCGAGGCCTGGCCGACCCATTACCCGTGGATCGACGTCGGCGGCTACGACTATTTCCGCACCCGTTTGAGTCAGGCGCGGCGGGATGTCGAGCACGGTTTGCGCATCACCCTGGCGCATTACGTCACGTTCGAAGGTCAGCAACGGATGCTGGAAATCCTCCAGTTCAAGCTGGATGTGCTGTGGAGCATGCTCGATGCGATGAGCATGGCTTATGAGCTGGAACGACCGCCGTACCACAGCGTCACCCGCGAAAATGTCTGGCACCGGGGGATTACCTTGTGAGCCTGATCAGCCGCAAACAGTCACCGGCCTTGCGCCAGGGTTTCCGCTTGCAATGGGAGCCCCGGCAGGATTGTCACGTGCTGCTTTACCCCGAAGGCATGATCAAACTCAACGCCAGCGCCGGGCAGATCCTCGATCTGGTGGATGGCAAACGCAGTGTGGCGGCGATTATTGGTTTGCTGTGCGCGAGTTTCCCCGGTGTATCGGACATCGACGAGGACGTGCTGGCGTTTCTGGAGGTGGCCCGTGCGCAATTCTGGATCGAGTGATTCGCCACCGGGGCCGCCGTTGTGGCTGCTGGCGGAACTGACCTATCGCTGCCCGCTGCAATGTCCGTATTGCTCCAACCCGCTGGACTTTGCCCAATCGGGTGAGGAACTGAGCACCGAAGAATGGATTCGCGTGTTCCGCGAAGCGCGGGACATGGGCGCCGCGCAACTGGGCTTTTCCGGTGGCGAACCGTTGGTGCGCCAGGACCTGGCCGAGCTGATCAAGGCTGCGCGGGACATGGGTTACTACACCAACCTGATCACCTCCGGCATCGGCCTGACCGAGCAAAAGGTCCGCGACTTCAAGGTCGCCGGCCTCGACCATATCCAGATCAGCTTCCAGGCCGCCGATGAAGCGGTGAACAACATGCTCGCCGGCTCGCGCAAAGCCTTCGCCCAGAAGCTGGCGATGGCCCGTGCCGTAAAGGCCCAGGGCTACCCGATGGTGCTGAATTTCGTTACCCACCGACACAACATCGACCGGATCGACCGGATCATTGATTTGTGCCTGGAACTGGAGGCGGATTTCGTCGAGCTGGCCACTTGTCAGTTCTACGGCTGGGCCGAGCTCAACCGCGTCGGGCTGTTACCGACCCGCGATCAATTGCAGCGCGCCGAGCGCATCACCAATGAGTACCGCGAACGGCTTGAAGCCCAGGGCCACCCGTGCAAATTGATCTTTGTCACCCCGGACTACTACGAAGAACGCCCGAAAACCTGCATGAACGGCTGGGCCAACCTGTTCCTCGACATCACCCCGGACGGCACCGCGTTGCCGTGCCACAGCGCCCGGCAGTTGCCGGTGCAATTTCCCAACGTGCGCGAGCACAGCATCGAACACATCTGGACCGATTCCTTCGGCTTCAATCGCTTTCGCGGCGACGACTGGATGAAAGAGCCGTGCCGTTCCTGCGATGAAAAACACAAGGACCTGGGCGGTTGCCGCTGCCAGGCGTTCATGCTCACTGGCGATGCGGAAAACGCCGACCCGGTGTGCAGCAAGTCGCCGCATCACGGGGTGATCCTCAAGGCCCGGGAAGAAGCCGACGCGCCGGGGCAGGGCATGGAACACCTGACGTTGCGCAATGAGAAGGCTTCGCGGCTGATCTATCGCGGATAAGCCTGGAGTTGACACAAATCCCCCTGTGGGAGCGGGCTTGCTCGCGAAAGCGGTGGGTCTGCTGACATGGATGCTGACTGACCCGACGCCTTCGCGAGCGAGCCCGCTCCCACAGGGGATCTCCACTGGATTTAAAGTCTGGGTACACCCAACTCGTGCTACCCATTGGTCTGATTGCATTCGCAGCCGGATGCTTTAGTGTGGATCTACCTTCCAAAACAATAAAAACAGGCTTTCCAATGAGCCAAAATCTCAGCCAGCTGCGTAAATTTGTTTCGCCTGAAATCATTTTTGGTGCCGGTTGCCGGCACAACGTCGGCAATTACGCCAAGACCTTCGGCGCCCGCAAGGTGTTGGTGGTCAGCGATCCCGGGGTGATTGCCGCCGGTTGGGTTGCGGACGTCGAAGCCAGCCTGCAAGCCCAGGGCATCGAGTATTTCCTGTACAGCGCTGTCTCGCCCAATCCTCGTGTCGAAGAAGTCATGCTCGGTGCCGACCTGTACCGGGAAAACCACTGCGACGTGATCGTGGCCGTCGGTGGCGGCAGCCCGATGGACTGCGGCAAAGGCATCGGCATCGTCGTCGCCCACGGGCGCAGCATTCTGGAGTTCGAGGGTGTGGACACCATCCGCGTTCCGAGCCCGCCGCTGATTCTGATCCCGACCACCGCCGGCACTTCGGCGGACGTCTCGCAGTTCGTGATCATTTCCAACCAGCAAGAACGCATGAAGTTCTCCATCGTCAGCAAAGCCGTGGTGCCCGACGTGTCGCTGATCGACCCGGAAACCACCCTGAGCATGGACCCGTTCCTGTCAGCCTGTACCGGCATCGACGCCTTGGTGCATGCCATCGAAGCCTTTGTTTCCACCGGTCACGGGCCTCTGACCGACCCCCATGCGCTGGAAGCGATGCGCCTGATCAACGGCAACCTGGTGCAGATGATCGCCAACCCGACGGACATCGCCCTGCGCGAGAAAATCATGCTCGGCAGCATGCAGGCCGGGCTGGCGTTCTCCAACGCGATTCTCGGCGCCGTACATGCGATGTCCCACAGCCTCGGCGGCTTTCTCGATTTGCCCCACGGCTTGTGCAACGCGGTGCTGGTGGAACACGTGGTGGCGTTCAACTACAGTTCGGCGCCGGAGCGCTTCAAAGTGATTGCCGAGACCTTCGGCATCGATTGCCGGGGCCTCAATCACCGGCAGATTTGCGGACGCCTGGTGGAACACCTGATCGCGCTGAAACATGCGATCGGCTTCCACGAAACCCTGGGGCTGCACGGGGTCAGCATGGCGGACATTCCATTCCTGTCGCAGCACGCCATGCACGACCCGTGCATCCTGACCAACCCGCGGGAATCCAGTCAGCGTGACGTCGAGGTCGTCTATGGCGAAGCCCTCTGACGAGCAGCAACGGGCGCTGGCGGGACTGCTGGGATTAGGCAGCCACTCGGCGCGCAAGAGCCATTACCCGGAGCTCTCGGCGCGGCTGGATGAGCTGGAAGCCGAGCGCAATCGCTACAAATGGCTGTTCGAAAACGCGGTGCACGGAATCTTCCAGGCCAGCCTGTTGGAAGGGATGCGCGCCGCTAATCCGGCACTGGCGCGGATGCTTGGCTACGACAATCCGCAAGAGGTGCTGTTTTCGTTGGCGGACCTGGCCAGCAACCTGTTTGTCGGTGGCGCAAAAGAGCTGGAAAGCATCGGCGAAATCCTCAAGACCGAACGCAGCCTGCACGGCTATGAAACCCAATTGCGACGCAAGGACGGCAGCAGCCTCGACGTGCTGATGAACCTGTTGCTCAAGCCTGACCAGGAAGGGCTGGTGGAAGGCTTTGTCGCCGACATCACCGAACGCAAACTCGCCCAGCAACGCCTGCAACAACTCAACGACGAACTGGAGCAACGGGTCACCGCGCGCACCGACGAATTGCTTGAAGCCAACCGCAACCTGCAGCAACAAATCACCCAGCGTAAACAGATCGCCCAGGCCCTGCGCGATGCCCGGGACGCCGCCGAGGCGGCCAATCGCAGCAAGGACAAATACCTCGCCGCCGCCAGTCATGACCTGCTGCAACCGCTCAACGCCGCGCGGTTGCTGATCTCGACCTTGCGCGAGCGCAAGTTGCCCGATGTCGAGCAGGTGCTGGTGGAGCGCACGCACCAGGCGCTGGAGGGCGCCGAGGATTTGCTCACGGATTTGCTGGATATTTCACGGCTCGACCAGGCAGCGGTGAAACCGGACGTCGCGCTGTATCGGCTCGATGAGTTGCTCGCGCCGCTGGTGTCGGAATTCCAGTCGGTGGCCGAGGCGGCGGGGCTGAACCTGCGGGTGCACATGGGCGATTTTGCGATCAGCACTGACCTGCGTCTGATGACGCGGATCCTGCGCAACTTCCTCAGCAATGCCTGCCGCTATACCGACGAGGGCTGCATCCTGCTCGGGGCGCGTCGTCGTGGCGATAACCTGCGTCTGGAAGTCTGGGACACCGGGCGCGGGATCGCGGCGGATCGGCTTGACTCGATCTTCCTCGAGTTCAATCAACTGGACGTTGGCCGCGCCGCTGACCGCAAAGGCGTGGGTCTCGGCCTGGCGATTGTCGAACGTATCGCGAAGATTCTCGGCTACCGGATTCAGGTGCGTTCATGGCCGGGGCGCGGGTCGGTGTTCAGCATCGACGTGCCGATTTCCCATGAAGTGCCGTTGCCGATCAGCCTCGCGGCACCGCAACCGGGCACCGGTAACCCGCTGCCGGGCCGACGTTTGCTGGTGCTGGACAACGAAATCAGCATTCTCGAAAGCATGAGCGCGTTGCTCGGGCAGTGGGGCTGCGAAGTAGTGATCGCCACCGATGAGTTCTCGGCATTGGCAGCGTTGCAGGGGCGCGCGCCGGAACTGATTCTGGCGGACTATCACCTCGACCATGGGGTGGTGGGCTGTGATGTGGTGCGGCACTTGCGCGAGCATTTCGACCAGGCCATTCCGGCGGTGATCATCACCGCCGACCGTACCGACCAATGCCGCCGCTCGTTGCAACGACTCGACGCGCCACTGCTGAACAAACCGGTGAAACCCGGCAAGTTGCGCGCGGTGCTGAGTCAGTTGCTGGGTTAGGCGAGTGCGCGGTAGTGCAGGCTGAAACCCAGCTCGGCGGATTGGCCTTGCTCCAGCAAACGCAAGCCTGGCCGGCCGGGCAAGTGGTGCGCGTTGACCGGGTGGCTCACCGGTTCGATACAGAAAAACCCCAGGCCAACGGGGCAGTAGAGCAGGTAGTAATCGCTGCCGGTGGCCTGGCATTCCAGTTCATAGCCCAGCTCGGGTTGCTGGATCAGACAGTGGCCGTTCCATTCGCAAAAACCGTTGTCCACCAACGTTTCCGGTAAGGCCTTGAGCTGCTGGAAATCCCAGGTTTCGGGAAGCGTGCTGAGTTGGGTCGGCAGTTTGGCGGTGTCGCACAACCAGACTTGCCGGGCCTTGGCCTGCAATTGGGTGTGTGCGGTCCGTGGAAAGTAAGGGTGCAAACCGAGGCCGTGCCACACCGCGTGTTCGCCGAGATGAGTGACCTTTAGATCGATGCTCAACCGACCTTCACTCAAGTGGAAGCGCTGCTCGGCGCGGTAGGCGAAAGGGCTGGTGCTATCGAGTTGCAGGACGGCTTCGTTGC
This sequence comes from Pseudomonas sp. NPDC096950, assembly GCF_044762525.1. Taxonomy (NCBI): domain Bacteria; kingdom Pseudomonadati; phylum Pseudomonadota; class Gammaproteobacteria; order Pseudomonadales; family Pseudomonadaceae; genus Pseudomonas; species Pseudomonas sp. NPDC096950. The sequence goes on from NZ_JBIWEL010000001.1 coordinate 583,410, forward strand.
GGGTCTGGGAAACAACCCGCCACGGCTGTTGCCAGGCGCTGCCGTGGATCGGCAGGGGATCGGTGAGGCTGTTGGGCTTCAGGGCGAGCCAGCCTTCGGGGCAGTCGAAACCGCCTTCGGAAATCCGGTTGGACCACGGGGCCAAGGGGTAGCAACCGAGTTTGCCGGGCAGGCCGGTGTTCAGGGCCTGGGCGTCGCTGTGGCGCAACAGCGGCTGGCCGGTGCTGCGAACCGTCCAGTTGACAATGCTCGCGCCGAGTTCCGGGGCGAGGGTGAGGTGGGTGAGGTCGTCTTCGAGTTCGAGCAGTTTCATGATTTTTGTTCTGCGTGAAGGGTTGAAAAGATCGCAGCCTTCGGCAGCTCCTACAGGATTGACGTTCACCCGGATGTACCCGATCTCACTGTAGGAGCTGCCGAAGGCTGCGATCTTTTAGGCTGTTCAGCAATCCTGGAACATTGGCTCAGACAATCCCTTCACCCCAGGATTGAGGGCAAACACGCCCCCCGCCAAAGACTGCTCATCATGGTCATCACCCGGCCGAATCGACGTCACAAACAACGTGTCCAGTCGGCTACCCCCAAACGCGCACATGGTCGGTTTTTTCACCGGCACGGCGAGGGAGCGGTCGAGCCGGCCATCGGGGGTAAACCGGTGAATCAGCCCGGCATCGTTGGCGCAGATCCAGTAGCAACCTTCGGCATCCACCGCAGCGCCATCGGGGCGGCCGCAGTAGTGATTCATGTCGACGAACAACCGCCGATTACTTGGCGTGCCGCTGTCGATGTCGTAGTCGAAGGCCCAGATCTGCTGGGCCAAAGGGTGGGAATCGGACAAGTACATCGTCCGGCCATCCGGGCTGAAGCCCAGGCCATTGGGGACGATGAAGCCTGTGAGCCGTGGTTCCAGCGGCCCGCGTTGCCCATGGCTGTAGCGATACAAGGTGCCGTCGGCGGCGTTGGCGCCCATGTTAAGCACCATGCTGCCGGCCCAGAAACGCCCCTGGCGATCACAGCGCCCATCGTTCAGACGCATGTCCGGGCGGGCATGATCGACGTGGGCCAGCAATTCGCTGTCGAGGCTGCCGTCGTTGTGCGGACGCAAATGAAAGAACCCGCTTTCCATCCCGGCGACCCAGCCGCCATCGCGGTGACGGGTGATGCACGCGAGCATTTCCGGGGCGGTCCAAACGTGGATGTGACCGGTAGCGGCGCTCCAGCGCTGCAAGCCCCCGGCGGGAATATCGACCCAGTACAGGGCGTTTTCCTCGGGGACCCAGACCGGGCATTCACCGACCGCGTTACGGGCATCGACAATCAATTCGGCTTGCATGGCGACTCATTCCTTTGGACGTTGGCTCAATCGCCGAACGGACCGGACGCGACAAACGCGCCACCCTGGTAAACCATGGCCGGGTCATCCGCCGCAGGCATCGGCTGCGCTTCGATTTTTTCGCGGAACACTTCGGAAGTGTCCTGTGGCACATAACCCAGGCCCGCCGCGTAGCGGTTGTCCCACCAGACGTTCTTGTTGTCGGACACGCCGTAGACAATGGTGTGGCCGACATTCGGCGCGTACAGCGCGCGTTCGAGCAATTGGGTCAGGTCGCCGAAGCTCAGCCAGGTGCTCATCATGCGGCGGTTCTGCGGTTCCGGGAACGAGGAGCCGATGCGGATGCTGACGGTCTCGATGCCGTAGCGATCGAAGTAGAAGCTCGCGATGTCTTCGCCGTAGGACTTGGACAAACCGTAGTAGCTGTCCGGGCGGCGCGGGGAGCGGGCGTCGATCACTTCGTCCTGTTTGTAGAAACCGATGACGTGGTTGGAGCTGGCGAAGATCACTCGCTTCACACCATGACGACGCGCAGCTTCGTAGATGTGGAACACGCCGCAGATGTTGGCGCCGAGGATTTCTTCGAACGCGTGCTCGGTGGAGACGCCGCCAAAGTGCAGGATCGCGTCCACGCCTTCGACCAGTTGATGCACGGCGTGTTTGTCGGCGAGGTCGCAAGTCACGACTTCTTCGCGGTCGTCGAGGGCCGGGGCGATGTCGGCGATATCCGACAGGCGAATCACGTTGGCGTAAGGGCGCAGGGTTTCGCGCAGCACTTTGCCGAGGCCACCGGCGGCGCCGGTCAGCAGCAGGCGATTGAAAGGGGCAGGGGAAGTCGTGGTCATGGCGGTTCCTGAATTCGGAGTCATTGCAGTTGTTGTAAGTTGTCGTATGACTTGGGCGAAGTATCGTTAGGCTTTCCGGTGCTTGTCAACGCGTGGATGGTTGAAATTGACGGAGGGTATCTCAGTAAAGCACTGACCCTGTGGCGAGGGAGCTTGCTCCCGCTGGAGTGCGAAGCACTCCCCAATATTTTGGGTCTGCTGCGCAGCCCAGCGGGAGCAAGCTCCCTCGCCACAGGGTTTGTGTTCGCCGTTTTACAACAACGAAATCGGATAGCTGATAAAGATCCGGTTCTCATCAAACTCGTTGGTGCTGAAGTCCTTGCGAATACTCGCATTGCGCCATTTCACGTTGAGGTTCTTCAGCACGCCGCTCTGCACGGTATACGCCAGTTCGCTCTCGCGGCCCCATTCCTTGCCGTCGGCGATCGCCCCGGTGTGCACGTTATCGCCGCTGATGTAGCGGTTCATCATGGTCAGGCCGGGAATGCCGAGGGCGACGAAGTTGTAGTCGTGGCGCAGTTGCCAGGATTTTTCCTTGGCGTTGTCGTAGCTGGAGTTGTAACTGTCGTTGGCCAGGGTCCCGCCACTGGTGCCGTTGACGCGCATCCAGGCATCGTCGCCGGTGAGTTTTTGCAGGCCGACATAGAAGGTACTGCCGCCGTATTTGGCCGAGAGCATGGCGAAGGTGGTTTTGTTGTCCAGTTCGCCGGCCAGGGCGCTGCCGTCTTCCTTGCCGGTGAAGAACCCGAGGTTGGCGCCCAGGGTCCAGTCGCCGATGGGTTGGCTGTGGCTCAGGTTGAAATATTCCTGCTGGTAAATGTCGCTGAGTTCGGAGTACCAGACGCCGACCAATGTGCGCTTTTCATTGAAGGTGTATTCACCGCCGCCGAAGTTGAAACGGTCCGACGTGAACGCTGCTTTGCCGTTCATCGACATGTCGTCCATGCTCGAATCGTTGCGCGGGCTGTTGGCGCGGAACTGGCCGCCGTAGAGCTTCAGGCCCTCGATTTCGCTGGACGTTACCTGGCCGCCGCGAAAGGTTTGCGGCAGGGAACGGCCGTCGTCCGAACGCAGCACCGGCAGCACCGGCATCCATTCGCCGACCTTCAATTCGGTCTTCGACACCTTGGCTTTGAATGCCACGTTAGTACGGCCGAAGTTATCCGCCGGGCGCCCGTCGTGATCCAGCGGCAGCAACTGCGTACCGCCGGTGCCTTGGCCGCCATCGAGCTTTTTCGAGTACAGCCCCAGCACGTCCACGCCAAACCCGAGCGTGCCCTGGGTGAAGCCGGACTTGGCGTCGAGGATAAAGCTTTGCGTCCACTCTTCAGCCTTGCCCTGGGGGTAGGCCGGGTTGGTGAAGTTGCGATTGAAATAGGCGTTGCGCAGGTTCAGCGTGGCGCTGGCGTCCTCGACGAAACCTTCGGCGTGGCTGGCCATGGGCAAGAGGGCCAGGCTGCTGCAACCGATCAGGCTCAGGGTATGGCGGCGGACAAAGGTCGGGCGAGGGGTGCAGACGGAGGAATGGCGGACGAGTTTGCTCACAGTGACGATCCCTTTTGTTTCTTGTTGTTTTTATTGTTTGTTATACGTCGTCGTACAACATGGCGGCGATTATTTGCGAGGCTTTGCGGGAATGTCAATCACAAGTTGTACGATGACATCGGGGCTTAAACCCAAATCCTTGTGGGAGCGGGCTTGCTCGCGAAAGCGGAGAGTCAGGCGACATTGATGTTGGAGGTGCCACCGTCTTCGCGAGCAAGCCCGCTCCCACAGGGATTTGTGTGTTGGCGGTGATTTTCCGGCAAACTGGCACGGTCCCCAGAACAAGGCCCTTGAATGGATCACTACGCCCCGCGCGACTGGCAGCCCCATGAGCGCCCCAGTTTGCCCGGTTCTCCCTCGACGCCGTTGCACTCCACGCCCAAGCGCCTGGCGTATGCGCTGGTGGGTTTGCTGGTGGCGTTGACCGGTGGCCTCGGCAATTCGCTGGTGATTGCCAACCTGCCTTACCTGCAAGGCGCGCTGGGGGCGACCACTGCCGAGATGGCGTGGCTGCCGGCGGCCTATGTCATGACCAACGTCTCGATGAACCTGCTGCTGGTAAAGTTTCGCCAGCAGTTCGGCTTGCGCGCGTTCACCGAAGTGTTCCTGGTGCTCTACGCCCTGGTGACCTTCGGCCACTTGTTCGTCAACGACTTGAGTTCGGCCATCGCCGTGCGCGCGGCCCACGGCATGGTCGGCGCGGCGCTGAGTTCCCTGGGCCTGTATTACATGATCCAGGCGTTCCCGGCGAAATGGCGGATGAAGGCGTTGGTGCTGGGGTTGGGCGCGTCGCAACTGGCGCTGCCGCTGGCGCGATTATTCTCCGAAGACCTGATGCAGATCGCCGAATGGCGCGGCTTGTACCTGTTCGAACTGGGCATGGCGCTGCTGACCCTGGGCTGCGTGTTCCTGCTGAAATTGCCACCGGGTGACCGCTTCAAGACCTTCGAAAAACTCGACTTCCTGACCTTCGCCATCCTCGCCACGGGTGTGGCATTGCTCTGCGCCGTGCTGTCCTTGGGGCGCATCGACTGGTGGCTGGAAGCGCCGTGGATCGGTGTCGCCTCGGCGGCGTCCATCGTGCTGATCCTCGCCGGTTTGGCGATCGAACATAACCGCAGCAACCCGATGCTGATGACCCGTTGGCTTGGCAGCGGCGTGATGATTCGCCTGGCCCTGGCGGTGATCCTGATTCGCATGGTGTTGTCCGAGCAGTCCACCGGCGCGGTCGGTTTTATGCAGATGCTGAACATGAGCAGTCAGCAGTTGCACAGCCTGTACGTGGTGATGTTGCTCGGCAGCATCGCCGGCCTGGCCACCAGCGCCCTGACCATCGACCCCAAACACTTGTTCATGCCGCTGATCGTGTCCCTGGCGCTGATGGCGGTCGGCTCCGTCATGGACAGCTATTCGAACAACCTGACCCGCCCGGAAAACATGTACTTCAGCCAGTTTCTGCTGGCCTTCGGCGGCACTTTTTTCCTCGGACCGACCATGGTCCTTGGCACGCGCCGGGTGTTGACCAACCCGCGCAACCTGGTGAGTTTCTCGGTGCTGTTCGGGATCTGCCAGAACCTCGGCGGCTTGATCGGTGCGGCGCTGTTGGGGACGTTCCAGATCGTTCGCGAGAAATTCCACTCCAGCAATATTGTTGAACACCTGACCATGATGGATCCGCGTGTCGCGGCCCGGGTACAGAGCGGCGGTAATGCGGTGGGCTCGATGATCGCCGACCCGAGCCTGCGCAACCTGCAAGGCATTCGCAGCCTCGCCACGGCGGCGACTCGCGAAGCCAATGTGCTGGCTTACAACGACGTCTTTATGCTGATCGCCGTGATTGCGGTGCTGACCATGATCTGGATTTCCATTCGCGCCCTGTGGCTGATGAGCACCACCCAAACTGTCGCCCCAGCGCCTGCCACTCCTTCCGTTCAACCCAGCGGTGCCACTTCTTCATGACTGAACCGACCACCACGACCACCAACGCCATCGCCGCCACCCCCGAAGGCGTGGCGCCACCGTCCACGCCGGCCACCGAGCCGCGCTCGCTGCGGGTGCGGATCATCTCGTCACTGGGTTTTGCGGCGATTGCCATCGTCGGCGTGCTGATCGTGTTGTATGCCTGGCAACTGCCGCCGTTCAGCAGTGCGGTGGAAACCACGGAAAACGCCCTGGTGCGCGGTCAGGTGACGATCATCGGCCCGCAGCTCAGCGGTTATGTGTACGAAGTGCCGGTCACGGACTTTCAGTTTGTGAAGGCCGGTGATTTGCTGGTGCGCCTCGATGACCGGATCTATAAGCAACACCTCGATCAATCCCTGGCGCAACTGGCGGTGCAGAAAGCCGCGCTGGCCAACGTGGTGCAGCAACGCAACAGCGCCGAAGCGACCATCAAGCTGCGTCAGGCGGCGGTCGCCGACGCCCAGGCTCAGTCGCGCAAAAGCGAGGCCGATTTGCGACGCAACAAAGAACTGATCAACGACGGTTCGGTGTCCAAGCGCGAGCTGGACGTGACCCTGGCCGCCAACGCCCAGACCATCGCGGCGGTGGCCCAGGCCCAGGCCAACCTGGAAATCGGCCGGCAGGACCTGCAAACGGTGATCGTTAATCGCGGCTCGCTTGAAGCGGCGGTGGCCAGCGCCGAAGCGGCGGTGCAACTGGCGCGGATCGACCTGTCGAACACCCGGGTCCTGGCACCCCGTGACGGCCAGCTCGGGCAGATTGGCGTGCGCCTCGGCGCCTACGTCAACTCCGGCGCGCAGTTGATGGCGCTGGTGCCGAATCAGTTGTGGGTGATCGCCAACATGAAGGAAACCCAGATGGACGACGTGCGCGTCGGCCAACCGGTGAGCTTCACCGTCGATTCCCTCGACCATCGCAAATTCAAGGGGCGGGTGCAGCGGATTTCACCGGCCACCGGTTCGGAGTTCAGCCTGTTGCAAGCGGACAACGCCACCGGCAACTTCGTCAAAATCGCCCAGCGGGTGCCGGTGCGGATTACGGTGGATGAGGGGCAGGAGCAGAGTGAGCGGTTGCGGCCGGGGATGTCGGTGGTGGTGAGTATTGATACGGCTGCTGAGGGGCACAACGATACCCCTGACACCACACAAAACTAAATGTGGGAGCGGGCTTGCTCGCGAAGGTGGTGTGTCAGGCGACATTGATGTTGAATGTGCCGCCGCCTTCGCGAGCAAGCCCGCTCCCACAGGGGATCTGTGTTTCAGCTGGCGATCATTGGGGGCATGGTGCCCAGCAGCGAAACCGCCGCCACCGCGCCCATCCCCAGCAACCACTCCAGCATCACGCTGGTCTTGAGCGTGCCAACCCGTTGTTCGCAGTCCTTGATCCGCAACCGATTGAACAACGCCAGCCCCAGCATCACCGCCACCAGTACGACCTTGATCAACAGAATCAAGGCAAATCCGGACAGCAACGGCGTTGGCCAGAACGCGCCGGTGAGCACGCGAACATTGATCAACCCGGTGATCACCAACCCTGCGACCAAGCCGTAGCCGACCCCGCTGAAACGGCGCAGGATCACGCTCAACGAGTGGCCGGTCGGGTGGCGCAGGATCATCACCAACAGCATCAATCCGCCGAGCCAGGCGCCGACGCAGGTCAGGTGGATGATCTGGTTGAGGATCAGCAACTGGCCGCTGAGCCCGTCGAGCATCGCGCCATGACCGACCGGCGCCAGGGTTGCGAGCAGCAGGCCACTCACGACCAGTCTCAGGGGCACGTTCGCGCGCAACGGCGTCAGCAGCAACCCCAGCAGCACAGCGTTAAGCAATAGGTGCCAGCTCCAGACCTGGCCGAAAAACGTATTGCGCAGCACCAGGCCCAGGGTCGAAGGATCAAAAGCCGCGTCCCAGGCACCGGCCATGCTCGCGGTGATCAGCAGCAGCCAGGTCACGCCGCTGACCAATGCCACGGCGGTCAGACCAAGACTCACACGCGCCAGACGCCGATCCAAATATTCGGCATCAGCCTTCAACAGCAGGGGCCTGAACACCCAGGCCCCGAACAGCATCAGCACCACCACAAAATGCAGGAAGCGGCACAGCACCAGCGTGTCGGTCATGAATTACTGGCCAACCTTGAAGCTGTAGGCGCCTTCGCTTTTGTGGGTATCGACCGACACCGCGTGCCATTCGACCTTATAGGCACCGGCGGCCAGCGGAACAGCCGGGGTGACGACCAGGGTTTTCTTGTCGCTGCCTTCGGTGGCCAGGTTTTTCACCGGCACATCGACACCGTCCTTTTTGATCGTGACTTTGGTGAAGGTTGCTTCAACGCCTTCGGAAAACACCAGGCGCAGTTCCGATGGCGCGCTCACGGTGCTGTCGGCGGCCGGGGTCTGGCTTTTCAGGTGCGCGTGGGCGAACACCGACGAAGCGGCGAGCAGCGAGCCGAGCAGGGCGGCGGCGGTCAGGGCTTTTTTCAGCAGCATGGTCAGTTTCCTTCTGGGCAGTTTAATGGGCGTCACTTAAGCATGAACGCGGCGCACCGGGAAATGTTTACGCCGGTCGCAGCGCCAGGTGAATCACCGGGAACGGCCGGCCTTCACCATCGGTTTCCGAACGACCGGTCTGTTCAAAACCATAGTGCAGATAGAAGCCGTGGGCCTGGGGATTCTGTTCATTGACGTCGACGCTCAGGGTGACGTGCAGGGCTTTGACGTGGTCGAGCAGGCGCCGGCCGATGCCCTGGCCCCGATTGGCCGGTTCGATAAACAGCATTTCCACGTTGTTGTTGCCGGTGGCGATGAAGCCGGCGGGCGTGCCATCCGGGTTGTCGCCGACCCACACGGTCAGCGCGGGCAGGTAGGCGTCGCGCACCAGCGGGTAGAAGAAGCGGATGTCGTCTTCGCTGAGGAAATCATGGGTGGCGCGCACCGAGCGTTCCCACAGGGCGGCGAGGGCGGCATCGTCGGCGGCGACGCGGGGTCGAATGTTCACGGGTGATCCGTTGCGGCGCAAATGTGCGGCGGATGCTACCCAATCGGTTTTCCCCGGGGAAGTGAAAAAGGCCTGTCGCCGCGACCCAGAGCGGATGCTAGTCTTGGGCAACGCTGTTGTCAGGGAGCCCTCATGGGCAATCACAAGATCGAGATTCGTCGCAGTAACGTCGAAAAAATCCTGCTCGGGGCCGAAAAGGTCTTCGCCGAAAAAGGCTTCGGCAGCACCGCCATGGCGGACATCGCCGCCGAAGTACAACTGCCGCGCTCCAATCTGCATTACTACTTCAGCACCAAGGGCGAGTTGTACAGCGCCGTGCTGTTCGACCTGCTGGAAGTCTGGAAGCAGGACGCGTTGTGCTTCGAAATGTTCGACGACCCGCGGGTGGTGCTCAGCAGCTACATCCGCGCCAAGATGAACCATTCCCGCAGCCGGCCCTACGGTTCGAAAGTCTGGGCCAACGAAATCATCCACGGCGCGCCGACCTTGGGCGAAGCGCTGGACGCCAGCCTGTACGACTGGGCCAAGATGAAAGAAGCGAAAATTCGCCAGTGGGTGGAGGACAAACGCATCCTGCCAGTGGAACCTTCGGCGCTGCTGTACATGATCTGGGCCTCGACCCAGCATTACGCGGACTTTGATCACCAGGTGAATATCTTGAATGACCACCAGCCGTTGTCGGACATGCAGTTCGAACGGGCGGTGCAGACGGTGACGAGCGTGATATTGCGCGGGATTGGGTTGGAGCCTTGAGGATTGTGGTGTCGCTGCCGGCCTCTTCGCGAGCAAGCCCGCTCCCACATTGGAATGCATTTCAAATGTGGGAGCGGGCTTGCTCGCGAAGGCGTCAGCTCAGGCGCCGCAGGTCTTAGAGGGCGACGTGGTAGGGATTCCTCGGATCATGATTCCAATCCAGAAACGGCTTGCCGGTATCCATCGGCACCATCTCGATGCAATCCTCCACCGGGCAGGTGATCTGGCACAAATTGCAGCCCACGCACTCGTCATCAATCACTTCATATTTATGCGTGCCATCCGCTTGCTTGATGCTGGCCACGGCCTGGTGCGACGTATCCTCGCAAGCAATATGGCAACGCCCACACCCAATACACGCCTCCTGATCAATCTTCGCGATCACCTGATAGTTGATGTCGAGGTACTTCCAGTCCGTCGTATTGCCCACCGCCCGCCCGGAAAACTCCGACACGCTGGCGTACCCCTGACTGTCCATCCAGCGCGATAAGCCGTCCTTCATCTCATCGACAATCCGGAACCCATGCAGCATCGCCGCCGTGCACACTTGCACTGCGCCGCTGCCCAACGCGATGAATTCCGCCGCATCGCGCCAACTGCCGATGCCGCCAATCCCGCAAATCGGCAAGCCTTGGGTCTGTGGGTCGCGTGCGATTTCGGCGACCATGTTCAGCGCAATCGGCTTCACCGCCGAGCCGCAATAACCGCCGTGGGTACTTTGGTGGCCGACGGTGGGGATGGCGACCATTTGTTCCAGGTTGACGCTGGTAATCGAGTTGATCGTGTTGATCAGCGACACCGCATCGGCGCCACCGCGATGAGCCGCACGGGCAGCAACGCGGATGTCGGTGATGTTCGGCGTGAGCTTGACGATCACCGGCAGCGAGCAATAGGTCTTGCACCAGCGAGTGACCTGTTCGACGTATTCCGGCACCTGGCCGACCGCCGCGCCCATGCCCCGTTCCGGCATGCCGTGGGGGCAGCCGAAGTTCAGCTCGATGCCGTCGGCACCGGTGGCTTCCACCAGCGGCAGGATGAATTTCCACGACTCTTCGACACACGGCACCATCAGCGACACGATCAGCGCGCGGTCCGGCCAGTCCTTTTTGACCTGGGTGATTTCCCGCAGATTGATCTCCAGCGAACGGTCGGTGATCAGCTCGATGTTGTTGATGCCCATCACTTCGCGGTTGGCGCCAAAATGCGCCGAGTAGCGGGATGAGACGTTGACCGCCGCCGGGTCTTCACCCAGGGTTTTCCAGACCACACCGCCCCAGCCGGCCTCGAAGGCGCGGACCACGTTGTAGGCTTTGTCGGTGGGCGGCGCGGAGGCTAGCCAGAACGGATTGGGGGCTTTGATGCCGGCGAAGACAATCGAGAGATCGGCCATTTACGCAGCCTCCACGTTGAGCATGAGTTGGGCGTTGATCGCTTCCGCCGCGAGTTTGCCGTGTTGCACCGCTTGCACGGTCAAGTCCTGATCGAGGCTGGTGCAGTCGCCGCCGGCATACACGCCGGGGATGCTGGTGCACAGGTTGTCGTCCACCTGAATGCGCTCGCCCTGACGCTTGAGTTCACGGGCCAACGGGTCGGCGAGGGCGCTGCCGTCGAACGCCTGGCCGATGGCTTTGAAGATCGCATCGGCGGCCAGTTCGAAGGTTTGCCCGGTGGTTTGCAGACGACCTTCGACCATGGTTGTGCGGGCGAAACGCATGCCGCGCACATTGCCTTGGTCGTCGAGCAGCACTTGCTCCGGTTGTGCCCAGGTCAGCAGGCGTACCTGATTGGCCTTGGCGATGTCTTGTTCGTGACCGGTGGCGCCCATGTCCTCGACGCCACGGCGATAGACCAGGTTCACATCGCGGGCACCGAGCCGGGCCATTTGCACCGCCATGTCGATCGCGGTGTTGCCGGCGCCGAGGACGATGCAACGGTCGGCCAGGGGCAGTTGCGTCAGGTCATCGGCCTGGCGCAGTTCGCGGATGTAGTCGGTGGCGGCAACCAGGCCCGGCGCGTCTTCGTGGGCCAGGCCGAGTTGTTTGCTCGCAGCCAGGCCGAGGCCGAGGAACACCGCGTCGAATTGCTGGTGCAGTTCGCTCAGGGTCAGGTTCTCGCCGAGCTTCTGTCCGTGACGGATCTCGATGCCACCGATCTGCAACAGGAAATCCAGTTCCTTTTGCGCGTAATCGTCCACCAGTTTGTACTTGGCGATCCCGTATTCATTGAGGCCGCCAGCCTTTTCCTTGGCTTCGAAAATCACCACGTCGTGGCCGTGCATCGCACTGCGATGGGCGCAGGACAAACCGGCCGGACCGGCACCCACCACCGCGATGCGTTTGCCGGTGGCAGCGGCGCGCTGGAACGGGTGTTCGCTGAAGTGCGCGTTGTCCACGGCGTAGCGTTGCAGCAGACCGATCAACACCGGCGCGCACTCGTGATCGTTGTTACGCACGCAGGCTTGCTGACACAGGATTTCCGTCGGGCAAACCCGTGCGCAACTGCCGCCGAGGATGTTCGCCGAGAGGATTTTCTGCGCGGCGCCCTGGACGTTTTCCTGATGGATATTGCGGATGAACGACGGAATATCGATCTCGCTCGGACAGGCGTTCACGCACGGCGCGTCGTAGCAGTACAGACAGCGCGAGGCTTCCAGATGCGCCTGGCGGTCATTGAGCGGCGGCGCCAGATCGGTGAAATGGCCGGCGAGGGCGGCCGCATTCTCGTAGGGATGCGGGAGGTGGTTCAGGGTCTTGATCACGGTTTAAGGCCTCATGTTTTTTTGAGGTGCTGCCTCTGGTGGGCAGTGGTTTTTTGTGTCGCCTGGGCCGGCCTCTTCGCGAGCAAGCCCGCTCCCACATTTGGAATGCATTCACCCTGTGGGAGAGGGCTTTCTCGCGAAGGCCGAAGGCCTCGATCTCAGCGTTTCACTGCAACCGGCTTATTCAACTCAGCCCGTTTGCTCAGCAAATCAAACACCGCCGGATACGCCGGCCGTTCGATGTACCGCCCGGCACCGCGCTCGGCGCGCAAGTCGCCATCAGCCCAGACCACGCGGCCCTGGCTGACGGTGTGGCTGGGCACGCCGCGCACGGTCTTGCCTTCGAAGATGTTGAAGTCCACCTGCTGATGGTGGGTTTTGGCGGAGATGGTGCGCGTACCTTCCGGGTCCCACAGCACCAGATCAGCATCGGCGCCGACGCGGATCGCGCCTTTGCGCGGATAAAGATTGAAGATCTTCGCGGTGTTGGTGGAGGTCAGCGCCACAAAGTGCTGCATCGACAAACGACCGCTGTTGACCCCTTCATCCCAAAGCACGGCCATGCGGTCTTCGATGCCGGCGGTGCCATTCGGGATCTTGCTGAAGTCGTCCTTGCCCGCGGCTTTTTGCTCGGCGCAGAAGCAGCAGTGGTCGGTGGCGGTGGTGTGCAGGTTGCCGGATTGCAGGCCATGCCAAAGCGCTTCCTGATGGCCGCGCGGGCGGAAGGGCGGGCTCATCACGTAGCCGGCGGCGGTCTGCCAGTCCGGGTGTCGGTAGACGCTGTCATCCAGCAGCAGATGCCCGGCGAGGACTTCGCCGTAGACCTGTTGGCCCTTGCTGCGGGCGTAGGTGATTTCGTCGAGGGCTTCTTTGGTCGAGACATGCACCAGGTACAACGGCGTGCCGATGGTTTCGGCAATGCGGATCGCCCGGCTCGCGGCCTCACCTTCCACTTGCGAAGGGCGCGACAGCGGGTGGGCTTCCGGGCCGGTAATGCCCTGGGCCATCAGCTTGCGTTGCAGGTGATAGACCAACTCACCGTTTTCCGCATGCACGGTCGGCACTGCGCCAAGTTCCAGGCAGCGCTCGAAACTCGCCACCAGGGTGTCATCGGCGGCCATGATCGCGTTCTTGTACGCCATGAAATGCTTGAAGCTGTTGATGCCGTGATGGCTGACCAACTCGGCCATTTCCTCGCGCACCTGCTCACTCCACCAGGTAATCGCGACGTGGAACCCGTAGTCCGACGCCGACTTCTCCGCCCAGCCGCGCCACTGATGAAACGCCTCCATCAACGACTGCTGCGGATTGGGAATCACGAAGTCGATGATCGACGTGGTACCTCCGGCCAGACCTGCGGCGGTGCCACTGAAAAAGTCTTCACTGGCCACGGTACCCATGAAGGGCAGTTGCATGTGGGTGTGGGGGTCGATGCCGCCAGGCATCAAATATTGGCCGCTGCCGTCGAGCACTTCGGCCCCGGCGGGAATATCCAGGTTTTCACCAATGGCTTTGATCACGCCGTCGGCGCAATACACATCGGCGCGGTAACTTTCATCATGGGTAATAACGGTGGCGCCACGGATCAACAGAGACATTCCGAGTTCCTCGCAGGCATGACCGACTTATGCCGGTTCTAAATGTTTTATATGAAGCTGACGCAAACAGGTGTATTCCTGTCAGCGCTGTCAGGAATAGACGCTAGCTGGACTTTACGGAATGAGCAAGATTATTTTTTATAAGCATATATCGTTAATAACTTGTTGATAAATAACGATTAAAAACACAAATCACCAAAATGGTGAGGCCAGTCACCATTTTGACGCACTTGACAGGATCGAAAAAAAGACCAGATTTCCTATGTGAAATCAGCCGCTTGAGGATGGTCTATGGTTGATGCGCAACTTTGAAAAAAAGATCCATGCACCAGATTGAGTCCTGACTGTTCCGACAACTTGCTGCCCATTCGGCCTGAGTGGCGTGACAAGTAACCGGGGACTCGAAAGTTGAATGAATAAAACTGATAAACATCAGTTGGTTATAAAGTTTTTATGGTGCGGTGTGAGATGCAGGCGGGGACCCCGGCACGTTTATTGATGCCGCCGCTGACACCTTGGCCGGTCCGTAAAAGTTGTCAGTTCCTCCGGCCATCGTCGGCTCGCGCCCTCAGGCGCCAGCCCCTGATGAGCAAAAATAATTCAAAGAACAGTGGAGCGGCCATGCAACAGATCAGATCGCAAGTGACCGAGCGCGACGGCTTGTTTGAGCTCGAAGCCGGCACCGACGTCCTCGACAGTCCCCGTTACAACCACGACATGGCACCGACCAAGGTGCACGAACGAACCTGGAACAAATGGCACATCACCGCGTTGTGGATCGGCATGTCGATCTGCGTGCCCACCTACACCCTCGGCGGGGTGCTCACCGCGTATTTCGGCTTGAGCGTGGGCGAAGCGCTGCTGGCGATTCTGTTTGCCAACCTCATCGTGCTGATCCCGCTGACCCTGAACGCCTTCGCCGGCACCAAGTACGGCATCCCGTTCCCGGTGTTACTGCGTTCATCCTTCGGCATCCTCGGTTCCAACGTGCCGTGTTTGATTCGCGCACTGGTGGCGTGCGGCTGGTTCGGCATCCAGACGATGTTCGGCGGATTGGCGATTCACCTGTTTCTCGGCTCGGTGTTCGAGGGCTGGAAATCCCTCGGCGGCACCGGTGAAGTGATCGGTTTCATGGTGTTCTGGGCGCTGAATTTGTGGGTGGTGCTGCGCGGGGCCGAGTCGATCAAATGGCTGGAAACCCTGTCCGCGCCGCTGTTGGTGGCAGTCGGCATCGGCCTGCTGGTGTGGGCGATGCCTAATGTCTCGATGACTGAACTGCTGGCGATTCCACCGAAGCGTCCTGAAGGCGCGAGTGTGGTCAGCTACTTCGCTGCCGGGCTGACCGCGATGGTCGGGTTCTGGGCCACATTGTCCCTGAACATTCCGGACTTCAGCCGCTACGCCAAAAGTCAGAAGGACCAGATCCTCGGGCAGATTTTCGGCTTGCCCCTGACCATGTTCCTGTTCGCCGCCCTCGGCGTCGTCATGACCGCCGCGTCGGTGAAACTGGTGGGCGTCACTGTCTCCGACCCGGTCAGCCTGATCGGGCATATCCAGAGCCCGGTGTGGGTCGCGGTGGCCATGGCGTTGATCATCATCGCCACGCTGTCGACCAACACCGCCGCCAACATCGTGTCCCCGACCAACGACTTCCAGAACATCGCGCCAAAAGTCATCAACCGGACCAAAGCGGTGTTGCTCACCGGGCTGGTCGGGCTGCTGCTGATGGGCCATGAACTGCTGAAAAAACTCGGCTGGATCGTTTCGGACGTGAGCCTGGAAACCGTCTATTCCAACTGGTTGCTCGGCTATTCCAGCCTGCTCGGGCCCATCGCCGGGATCATGGTGGTGGACTATTTCCTGATCAAGAAACAGCAACTGGATTTGGCCGGGCTGTACCGCGATGACGTGTACCCGGCGTGGAACTGGTTCGGGTTTATCGCGTTCGGCGTGCCGGTGGTGCTGACGTTGTTGTCGCTGGGCAGCGATGCGTTCAGCTGGTTCTACAGCTATGGCTGGTTTACCGGATCGGCGCTGGGCGGGGTGATTTATTACGGGTTGTGCTCGATGCGCCCGAGCCCGTCCATCGCGAAATCACCGGTGTGAGCGCTGGCCTCTTCGCGAGCAAGCCCGCTCCCACATTTTGAAATGCGTTCCCCTGTGGGAGCGGGCTTGCTCGCGAAGGCGGCCTCAAATACACCAAAAGTTTGCCTGAAGAAACTCATAAGAACAGCCTGAGGAGATCCCCATGAACGCTGCCGTAGACGTTCTGCAATCCACCCATCAGCACATCAACCGCGATCGCCTGTGGCAGTCGCTCATGGAACTGGCCAAGCTCGGCGCCACGGTCAAGGGCGGGGTCTGTCGCCTGGCCCTGACCGACCTTGACCGCCAGGCCCGGGACATTTTCGTCAACTGGTGCGAGGAGGCGGGCTGCACCGTCACCGTCGACGGCATCGGCAACATCTTCGCCCGTCGTCCAGGCCGCAACCCGGACCTGCCACCGGTCATGACCGGCAGCCACATCGACACCCAACCCACCGGCGGCAAATTCGACGGCTGCTTCGGCGTGCTGGCCGGCGTCGAAGTGCTGCGCACCCTCAATGACCTCGGCGTGGAAACCGAAGCGCCGCTGGAAGTGGTGGTCTGGACCAACGAAGAAGGCTCACGCTTTCCACCGTGCATGATGGGCTCCGGTGTGTTCGCGGAAAAATTCACCCTCGAAGACACCCTGGCCAAGGTCGATGTCGACGGCGTCTCTGTCGGCGACGCGCTGAACGCCATCGGCTACGCCGGCCCACGCAAAGTCAGCGGCCATGCCGTCGGCGCTTACTTTGAAGCGCACATCGAACAAGGCCCGATCCTCGAAGACGAACACAAAACCATCGGCGTCGTCATGGGCGCACTCGGGCAGAAATGGTTCGACCTGAAACTGCGCGGCGTCGAAGCCCACGCCGGCCCGACCCCGATGCACCTGCGCAAGGACGCCCTGGTCGGCGCCGCGGTCATCGTCGGCGCCGTTAACCGCGCCGCCCTCGGCCATCAACCTCATGCCTGCGGCACCGTCGGTTGCCTGCAAGCCTACCCCGGCTCGCGCAACGTCATCCCCGGCGAAGTGCGCATGACCCTCGACTTCCGGCATCTGGAACCGGCGCGCCTGGACTCGATGATCGCCGAAGTGCGCGCAGTCATCGAAACCACCTGCGAGGAACACGGCCTGACCTACGAACTGACACCCACCGCCGATTTCCCGCCGCTGTACTTCGACAAGGGCTGCGTCGACGCGGTACGCGGCGCGGCCCAAGGCCTTGGTTTATCGCACATGGACATCGTCAGCGGGGCCGGACACGACGCAATCTTCCTCGCCGAACTCGGCCCGGCGGGGATGATTTTCGTACCGTGCGAAGGCGGGATCAGCCACAACGAAATCGAAAACGCCGCGCCGGATGATTTGGCGGCCGGGTGCGCAGTGTTGTTGCGGGCGATGCTGGCGGCCTCAAAGGCGATTGCCGGGGGGCAGTTGGCGGCTTGAGGCCGGATCGGTCGCCGTCCCGGTCTTGGGGCGGCGACCTTTCATCAGTGCGTCACTTGGGGTCGTGAATCGAGAAGCTGTCCGGCGTGAAGAAGTAGCCACGGGGTATTTCTTTTGTGCCCACCTGCTCGTAGTAGGGATACCAATACTTCGCCATGATCCACAGGTATTCCGGGCATGAAGCCCTGGACTCCAGGCCGGGTGTGAGGTCGAACTGAACGGCGTTGTAAGCGACCTCCAGCATGGTTGCCGAGGGCAGGCCGATGCCTTCGTGAATCGGGTTGGCCGTGCGCCCGGCACCCCACGAAAAGGCCAGCCAGCGCAGCACATATTCCAGGCTGTCGACCGGCGACCGCGAATGCTTGAAGGTTTCGATGGCTTGCAGGATCGTCGCCTGAGGCACCGGCAGGGCGATGACGGAGATGTTTTCCCAGCGCTCGGCACTGGTGAAGTGGCTCATCGGTTGTTCAACCACGCCATTACGTTTAGTCGCAAATTCAGCCCGTTCGGGTTGGAACAGTGGCACATGAATCGCGGTGAGGTTGTCGCCATCGACCTTGATCAGCGCCGCCTCTGACCAATAAGACGGCAACAGGTCACTGCGAAGGTGAGACTGCGCCACCCTCAGACGAAACGCCATGATGTCGCGCCCCCCGAACAAGGCGACATATGACCAATTGTCCAGGCTCAAATTCAGCTTCTTGATTGCCCTGTGCATCCACTTTTCATTGTTTTCCTGTTTGTTGCGTTTGAGCTCCTTGTACTGGAGGTTGGATATCTCTGCGGAAGAGTTATGGGCATGCGCCATGGCGAATCTCCTTTTTGGACCCAATCAATAGAACCGTAGTTTGTAGGCCTGAGTGGTTTTGCGACGTTGCCGCTGCGGATCGGTACTGACTTCGAAATAGTTGACGGTCATGTCCACGCCGAATCCCGCCCGGCGAAACTGCAGCACCGACACCTGGTTGCCATTGCATTCGAAGTAGTCGTCCTCGCCGCGCCTGGAGACCTTGAAGTGGTTGTTTTGGCCAAATCTGCGCGGGATTTCCATCGGCGCCGAAGGAAAGCCGGGCCAGTCCTTGCCGCGCACACTGTCCACGAGCTTGTCGCCGGGCGAGGGTGGAATCATGGTCGAGGGTGAACAGATCACTTCGTACAGCATGGGCGTGGGAAATGAGCCATAACGGGCCGCGCAGACCCGGCTCCAGTGCACATCACCGGTGAGAAACACCACCGGTATGCCTTGGCTGACCACCCGCTCCAGTTGTTCTTCGATGACCGAAAATTGCGTGTAGTTGGCGAGGTCGCCATCGACGACACGCTGGCCGATGAAACCGGGTGGATCGGTGAACAGCGGTTGCCCTGCCGATAGAATCCCGACTTTGGGGGACGGAGTGGCTTTCGCCGCAATCAGCTCGCTGGCCCAGGCCTCGATAGCCGTCACGGCGTCGTCCGGCATCAACCGCTCGAACTCGTCATCCCGACGGCTGCGAGTGTCGAGCATCAGGATGCTCAAGGGGTCGACATCAATGCGCTGAAAGCCAGGCATGTCGCGCACGTTGGGCGTGCGTCCACCCAACTGGAAGTCCTGGTACAACCTCATGGCAACATCGGACCAGCCATCCTTGTCGATCAGCCATTCCGGAAGTAGCTGGGCCTGCCTCAGCGGGTAGTTGTTCCAGAACTCATGATCGTCCGGAATACACGCCGTCGGGGTGCGAGCCAGCACGGTCTGCAGGCCCGCCAGGTTCAAACTTTGTGAACACCAGTTTTCGAAGTACTTCTGGCCGATCATGGTTTGAATGCTTTCGAGGCTGAATCGCCATGAACCGACCACTGGTACATCCAGATAAACCTGGTCGCCCGCCAACAGCGACAGGTCTGGCCGACAGGGTTGCGGCAGGCGGGAAATCGTATCCCCGAGGATTTTGTTTTTGTCATTGGGCCGGTAGTAACACGATGACAGCAGAATGTTCAGCGGTGCACCGGACAGCGGGACTTTGTCGGGCAAGGAGGTGAATTCGAAACACTGGTCTTCGCCACCCACCACCACGCGAAAGCAGTGATTGATGCCCGAGCCCAACGAGTCGAACGTGAAGACGCCCTGGTGGTTCAGCGGTTTTTCGTGACCGTCCACAACGTTATCGCGGATCGGATACAACTGCTCACCGTCGGCGGGCGTGGCCGGGGTTTGCGGCGGCGGTCGCGATGTTTTGCCTAGAAAAAACGTAGGTTGGGCAGGGTTGGCGATACCGAACAGACCGACCCACAGCCGTACCTTGGCTTTTTCCGTGGGGGGGCTGATCAAGGGGCGAACGATCAGAATCATTGGTTTCTCCTTTACCAAAATGCCCGGATGTAATTGATCGGCGCATGGTCGGCCAGGCGTCGGGTCACGACGTTGTCGAAGCCTTTGCAGTGGGCGGCGTAATCCAGTTCCGCCTGTTGCTGATCCTGCGCCATGAACGCGGCGCTCGGGCTCAAGTGAACAGTGCCGGACAGATCAATGTAGTGAAACGCCCCGACATGCTCGTACGGCAGCAACAGCGAAGTCGGTGGCACGAGGGGAACGAGGTCACAGCAATCGACGACGCGAATCGAGTCCAGGCCCGCAAGGCCTTGCACGAAACCGGCATCACCCACTCTCGGCGAGCCGAACGTCACCAGCGCATTGGCCTGGGCCGGGACGGCCAGCAACGAGGCGATTGCGCCGCCGAGGCTGTGACCGCAAATAAGCAATTGCTGGCGGTGGCCGGCAGGGCCCTGAAGCCACGGCAAGACCTGTTTCCATAGGCCGAGCGCGGTGAGTTCAAAGCCGCGGTGAACCTTGCCCGGCCCCAGGTTCCAGGAGGACAGGCCAAACTGGATATTGGTGATCAGGTCCAGCATGTGATCCGCTTGCGTGCCACGAAACACCAGCAACGCAACCTTGTCGTCGTTCATCACACCGTAGCCGGCCCCATCGGTAGGCCGGTGCACAAACGTTTGAAAAGCATCGGTGAAACCCGCCAGGGCCAGCGTATTGGCCAACACCGTCCCGGATGCTTGTGACTGATCGAAGCGCAGGTAGGCCAGACGCGAAGCTTCGCTGCACAGGCGCAACGTATCGAGAGGCCCGGTGCCGAAAACACTGCTCCGGTCTTCGGGCTTGTACAGCGCTTTACGAGAAGGATCATAGGGCAGCGGCATGACTGAAAATCCTGGATTTCCATTCAACGTCAGGGCCGGACACTGCTTGAAGTCGGGCGGGGTGTTTATCAACTCTAGAACAGAGTGGGGCGCGTATCGAAAAAAAACTGAAAGGTCTGCCCTTGCTGTTACCTGTTCGTCATTAAAGTGTGCGAGGTTGCCCGGAAATGGAAAGCACATGCCAAAGGGATGCTTCATGAAAGTAGTCACATCAGGCTCGGCCTATCTGGATATCGACGCGTACGCCTGCGCGATTGCCTATGCCGAATTGCTCAATCTTCAAGGCGTCGCGGCCCGCGCGGTCAGTAGTGCGACACCCAATGCCAGTGTCTCGAAGTCTGTCCTCGAGTGGCCGGTTACCCTGGACAACTACGCGCCCGAAGTCAGCGATGAGTTCGTGCTGGTGGACGTCTCTGATTTCGAACATTTCGATCCGCTGGTGGTGCTCGATCGGGTTGTGGAGGTTATCGATCACCATCCGGGATTCGAAAAGTTCTGGACGCAGAAACTGGGCCACGCCGCCGACATCCGACGGATTGGCGCCGCGGCGACGCAGGTCTTTGAACGTTGGGAAATGTCAGGGTTGCTTGCCAATATCAGCGAGCAAAGCGCAGCGCTGCTGGCGACGGCGATCCTCGACAACACGATGAACTTCACCGGACAACTGGTTACCGAGGCGGATGTCCGGGCGTACGGGACGCTGAGGCGATACGCCAAACTGCCCGTGGACTGGTCTGAACAGTATTTCCAAGAGTGCCAGGCGATGATCCAATCCGATCTTGCCGCAGCGTTGGCGGCGGACATGAAACGGATGAAACCGGAAACGGGTTTGCCTCATGTGTTTGCGCAGATGACGGTGTGGGATGCCCAGGCATTGATTCAGCAACATCGTCAAACGATCTCTGAGTGGCTGGCAGTACAAGGGGATGACTGGCTGCTGAATGTCATCAGTATCAGCGAGCGCAGGAGCTATTTTTTGGTCGAGCCGTTGATCAGCCAAAAGAAGTTAGGCGATTTGCTGCGAGTCGATTGTCAGGATGGTCTGGTTGTTCATGAACGGTCGCTGTTGCGCAAGGAGTTGGTGGCGATGGGGTTGGCTGTTTCGAGCAGTGCGTAACAAAATCAGTGCGCCGAAAAGATCGCAGTATTCGGCAGCTCCTACATGAACCGGGTATATCCGATATTTCGTGTTGTACGCAATTTCTGTAGGAGTTGCCGAAGGCTGCGATCTTTTGATCTTTCGGTTTATTTTTCCTGACAGCGCTGGCCGCCATTATCGAAAAATCTTGTAGCTAAAGACTTTTCCTACACAGGGAAAAGCGAGGCTACATCGCCTTGCGCCTTTGCCTACAACTACGCCAGAATCCGCCGGCTTTTGCGCCTTGTGCGGGGTCTTTATCATTTCCGGGTCGCTGAATGTTCAGCGATCGGGTTTAGCGACCCGGATCATATACAGGCGCAACAGTACTCCGAGCTCTATTGCAGGCTTTGTCTGCAATTTGTGTTTTGGCGGCTGTGCGCGGGAGACCTTCGGGGTCTACCGGGGTGCCTGTACCCGGTTCGCTAACCTGCGTTCAGCCGCCGCCCTTACTTGTTTAGCGACAGGTCGGGACGGCTCCATCTCTACAGGAGCTTCACCATGTTCAAAGACACACCCAACCCCCCGCGCAAACCCAGTCCATTCTTCTTCGTCTCCCCCGACATCAACACAGAATCCCTGCTGGCCCACGCCTGCGAATCCCTGGCCTCGGCCAATGTAATGACCAGCGACCTGGCCGGATTCCTCGAAGGCCCGCACCGCCACACGCTGCTTGGCATTGCCCAGATCATCATGCTGGGCGAACTGGCAGTGAACCGGGCGCTGGATAATCTCGATTCGCAGGGATAGGCAGGGTAGGTTACTGATCGTTCCCACGCTCCCGCGTGGGAATGCATCAATGGACGCTCCGCGTCCGCTGCTGGGACGCAGAGCGTCCCGGGCGGCATTCCCACGCATAGCGTGGGAACGATCACAACACAGACCAATGTGGGAGCGGGCTTGCTCGCGAAGGGGCCATCACCTTCAACATCTCTGTTGCCTGACACACCGCCTTCGCGAGCAAGCCCGCTTCCACAGGGGGACAGTGTTTACAACCGGGGCCAACGCGCTTCGGCCGCACTATCCCGACCCCCTGCGGTCGTAATCTTCACAGGGCGGCGCGTAACAGCGCCGCCGCACTTTGTGGAGATCCAATGAGCCAGGACGTCCTGACCACCGAAACCAATCGTCGTCAGTTGCAGCAGATCATTGCCGGTTTGTCCGACGGGGTGATTTTGCTGGAGCTTGACCAGACCATTCTCTGGGCCAATGACGCCGCGCTGGCGATGCACGGGGTCAATCGACTCGACGAGTTGGGCGCCAATGCCAAGGAGTACGCCAAGCGTTTCGCCTTGCGCTATCGCAACAATCACCCGGTGCCGGCGGACAATTACCCGATCAACCGCATCGCCCGGGGCGAGATTTTCAGTGATGTGCTGGTGGAAGTGATGCCGGCCGATGACGAAGAACGCATGCGAGTCCACAGCGTGCGCAGCATGGGACTTGCGAACAGCGCCGGTGAGCCGGAATCCCTGGTGCTGATCATGAACGACGTCACCGAATGGGCCAGCGCCGAGCAGCGTTTCGAGAAAACCTTCAACGCCAACCCGGCTCCGGCAGTGATTTGTCGTCTCAGCGATCTGCGCTACATCAAGGTCAACCAGGGCTTCCAGGAAATGACCGGCTACAACCGCGATCAGGTGATCGGCGTATCGATCTATGAGCTGGACATCCTGGAAGGCGCGGAAAAGAAAGACCTGGCGATCGAGCGTTTGCGCCAGCACTCGACCATTCCGCAGATGCAAGCCGAGCTGAAACTACCGGACGGCAGCAGTAAGCAGGTGATCGTGGCCGGGCAACCTCTGGAGCTCAACGAAGAAGACTGCATGCTGTTTTCATTCGTCGACATGGAACCGCGGTACAAGGTCGAACTCGCCCTGCGCCAGAGCGAGGAGCGTTTCGCCAAGGCCTTTCGCCTGACGCCGGTGCCGACGCTGGTGTGCAACGCCGAGAGTCAACTGGTGATCGATGTCAATGAAGCCTTCCTCGATACCCTGGCTTACTCCAGCGAAGAAGTGCTCGGCAAAACCGTGGCCGAGGTCGACTTCATCGATGACAAGAGCACCCGCACGCGACTGTTTGCTGCGCTGGAGAAGGCCGGCAGCCTGGATCGTGTCGATGTGCAGGTGCGCAAGAAGGGCGCAGAGCTGATTGAGTGCACGGTGTCCGCCGACACCGTGAACATTCAGGACAGCCCCTGCTACTTGCTGGTGTTTATGGACATCACCGAGCGCAAACGCACCGAGCTGGAATTGGTGTCGGCGATTGAAGAGGTGATGAAGGACGCGTCCTGGTTCAGTCGCACTTTGATTGAAAAACTCGCCAACGTGAAGAGCGTCAATTCGCCGAAGCTGCCCAGTGTGTCGTTCACCGACCTCACGGCCCGGGAGCGCGATGTGCTCGGCCTGATCTGCGAAGGCCTGGCCGACAAGGAAATCGCCGCACGCCTGAAACTGGCGCCGAACACGGTGCGCAATCACGTTTCCACGGTGTATTCGAAGCTCGATGTACACAGCCGCAGTGAGGCAATTGTGTGGGCGCGGGAGCGCGGTTTGTTCTCCAGCGAGTGGCGACCGAAGGGGTCGCGATAAGGTGCAAATGCACTAGTGGGGAGGGTGCAAATGGATGTTCTGGCGCGGGGCGCCAGTTCTTAGTCTGTGAGGGTGCGACAGGCGTCATCGGACCGCTATCGCGTCCCCTTCGAAACAGCTAAAGGAACAGCCACATGGCTTATCAACAGTTCAGTAATGTGTTCGATCAAGCAGTGTTGGTCGGGTGAATCGGATGATTTATCTAGCGCAGTTGCGTGCTCAACTGGAGCGCAGTTTTTCGCCGCTGGCTTGTGAATGCACGCTCACGGGCGACAACTCCTTGACCGTGAAGCTCTATCACCCGGCGTCTGGCCAGGTGGATCTGGTGGTCAGTGGGTTGAGTGTGGCGAACCTCAGAACCCCGGACGCGGTGGTCGCGTTGATCGAAGAGCTGCGGTATGAGCTTGAGAGCAATGGCTTGCATCGCCCCGAAACCTCGTAAGCCATAAACACCTGTGGGAGCGGGCTTGCTCGCGAAGGCGGTGTGTCATTCAGTTATGAACTCGACTGATACACCGCATTCGCGAGCAAGCCCGCTCACACTGTAGATTGATGGTATGACCGCCATTTGTGATCGATACAACCCCCCGTTTCATGGTGTTTACTGGCATTGGCCGGTGGCTGGGCTATAAGAAATGCGTGGTACTTATTTTTCTGCGACCGGTGCGCGGCTGCGCGGTGTTTTTTCGTGTCGCGGAAATACGTCGATGACCCACCGCAGGCCAGCCTATGACTATTCTTGGGAAACGCCTTTTCACACCACTGTCGCTCGCATTTTGCGCGGTGATTCTCAGTGGTTGTGCCAGTCCGCCACCGCCGCCCCCCGTGACACCTCCGCCTCCGCCTGAACGCACCTGTGAAACCCTGGATAAAACCGATGTGATGGGCGATGCGCGCATGGATGAGCAGGTGACTCGAACCACCACGACCACCCGTTGCGTGACTCAGTAAGCCCATTGAAGCCTCGCGTCGAAAAGATTGTGCTGGTGGCCGACCTGGTCGGTACGGCGGTGTTTGCCGTTGAAGGTGCGATCAGCGCCATGCGCAGCAACCTCGACCTGCTCGGGGTGATGGTGATTTCCTTCATTGTCGCCTTGGGCGGGGGCGTGACCCGAGACCTGCTGATCGGCGCGACGCCACCCAATGCCGTGGCCGATTGGCGCTACCCGGCCCTGGCGTTTTTCATGGGCGGGGTCGCGTTTGTCTTCCATCAGCAGGTGTTGGGCTGGTCCGGTTCGACGTTGATTGTGCTGGACGCGGCGGGGCTGGCGTTGTTCGCGGTAGCTGGGGCGCAGAAGGCGTTGAATTTCGGGATCTCGCCGTTTGTGGCGACGCTCATGGGCACCATCACCGGGGTCGGTGGCGGCGTTCTGCGGGACATCGTGCTGGCACGGGTGCCGGTGGTGTTGCAGGAAGATTTGTATGCGAGTTCGGCATTTGTCGGCGCGGTGGTGCTGATCGTCGGACGACGTTGCGGCGTGCCACCGGTGGCTGCCGCGCTGTTGGCCGGCGCGGCATGCCTGCTGTTGCGGCTGTTGTCGGTGAATTACGGCTGGCAGTTGCCGAAGGTCATCGGCGGTTAAACCTCCTCAAGCCTGACCCAGCGTGATTCGTTGGCGGCCAAGCGTATCGCCGTCGCCAATCGCTCGACTTCCCACGCCTGATCGAAATCCGTCCCGCCCTGGCTGAGCCCGGCCAACGCCATCACCAGGTCATGCACCTCCAGCGTCTTGAGTTCGTTGTAACCCAGTTGATGCCCGGCCGCCGGGCTGAACGCCGCGTAACCTGGCAAGTTCGGCCCCGCCAGCAAACGCTGGAAGCCGTCCTGCCCGGCACGGAACAGACGCAGTTCATTCAAGCGTTCCTGATCGAAAGTCAGGGTGCCTTTCGTGCCGCTGATCTCGAAACTCAGATGATTTTTGTAGCCGTGCTTGAGCCAACTGCTGCTGAACGTGCCACGGGCGCCGCTGGCAAAGCGCAGCAGGGCGTGGACCTGATCGTCCACTGCGATGGTGCGTTGTTCCAGGCTACCGGCAGTGGCGGGGCGTTGTGGATGCACGGTCTGGGTGTCGGCGCACACCGCTTCGACATCGCCCACCAGACAACGGGCCATCGCCAGCAAGTGACTGCCCAGGTCCGCCAGTGCGCCGCCGGCATGCGCGGCGTCGCAACGCCAGGACCAGGGCGAGGTGGCATCGGCCATGAAATCTTCGCTGAACTCACCCTGGAAACTGATGATCTCGCCCAGCTCGCCGCTCTGAATCAGTTCCTTTGCCAGTCCAATCATCGGGTTGTGCTGATAGTTATAACCGACCCGCGTCACCACACCCGCCGCTTTGGCCGCCAGGCGCATGGCATTGGCCTGTTCTAGGCTCACCGCCAACGGCTTTTCGCAATACACCGGTTTGCCGGCGGCGAGGGCGGCCATGGCCATGGGGTAGTGCAGGTGGTTGGGCGTGGTGATGGCGATCAGATTGACCTTCGGGTCATCGATCAACTGCTGCCAGTCACTGTGGGCACTGTCAAAACCCCAGGCCTCGGCGCACTGCCGCGCGCGTTGCGGATCGGCGTCGGCCAGGGCGGCGAGTTTGAGCTTCAGAGGCAGCTCGAAAACCGCGCTGACGTTGCGAAACGCCAAGGCGTGGGCACGGCCCATGAAACCTGTGCCGATGAGTCCGATACCGAGTTCGCGCATAGCCGGGGTCCTTTTGGATTTTTGTTTTCAGGAGGGCTATTTATGGAATAAATATTCGTTATTTGCAATTGTTGGAATTAAATTTCTTTGTTGTGAGTTGGCCTGTGAGATCGTGTCGCCTGCTTCGCGAGCAAGCCCGCTCCCACATTGGATCTGCATTGGATGTAATATTTGTGGTCAACCCCTGTCCCCTGTGGGAGCGGGCTTGCTCGCGAAGGCGTCCGCAACGTCAACAAAAAAGGCAGCCCTGAGGCTGCCTTTTTTTGTGTTCCGTTGAATCAACTCAGGACAGGAAACCCCCATCCACATTCAGAGAAACACCCGTGGTATAGCTCGACGCATCACTCGCGAGATAAAGCACCGCACCCGCCATCTCGCTCGGATCCGCCACGCGCTTCAGCGGAATCTGCTGCAGTGCGGTCTTCAGTATCGCGTCATTTTTCACCAGCGCCGACGCAAACTTGGTGTCGGTCAGGCCCGGCAGCAGGGCGTTACAGCGGATGCCGAATTGCGCGCATTCCTTGGCGAAGACTTTAGTCATGTTGATCACCGCCGCCTTGGTCACCGAGTAGATGCCCTGGAAGATCCCCGGCGAGATGCCGTTGATCGACGCCACGTTGATGATGCTGCCACCGCCGTTGTCGCGCATCAGCTTGCCGGCTTCCACGGACATGAAGAAGTAGCCGCGGATGTTCACGTCGACGGTTTTCTGGAAGGCGCTGAGGTCGGTGTCCAGCACGTTGCAGAACTGCGGGTTGGTGGCGGCGTTGTTGACCAGGATGTCCAGACGCCCGAACTGTTCGCGGATGGCGGCGAAGACTTGGGTGATCTGTTCCATTTCGCCGATGTGGCAGGCGATGGCGGTGGCTTTGCCGCCGGCGGCGATGATCGCGTCGGCCACGTGTTGGCAGCCGTCGAGTTTGCGGCTCGAAACGATCACATGGGCACCTTGCTGGGCCAGCAGTTTGGCAATGGCTTCACCGATGCCACGGCTGGCGCCGGAGACGAAAGCGATCTTGCCGTCGAGGTCGAACAACTGAGTCTTGGACATGGGATTCTCTTATAAAAAGTCTTGTTAGAGGGCCTGGATCAAAGGCTGGATTTCTGGATGACCTGCAAACTCATCTGCTCCAGCAGTTTGTTCATGTGAATGAACTGCGCGAAGCGTTTGTCCTGGGTCTGACCATGGAAGAAACGGTAGTAAATCTGCTGCACGATGCCGGCCAGGCGGAACAGGCCGTAGGTGTAGTAGAAGTCGAAATTGTCGATCTGGATGCCGGAGCGTTCGGCGTAGTAATCGACGAATTCGCGGCGGGTCAGCATGCCCGGCGCGTGGCTCGGCTGGCGGCGCATCAGTTGCACCGGCGCCGGGTCGCCGGCCTCGATCCAGTAGGCGAGGGTGTTGCCCAAGTCCATCAGCGGGTCGCCGAGGGTGGTCAGCTCCCAGTCGAGCACGCCGATGATCTCCATCGGGTTGTGCGGGTCGAGGATCACGTTGTCGAAGCGGTAATCGTTGTGGACGATGCTCGACGTCGGGTGGTCGGCCGGCATCTTGTCGTTGAGCCAGGCCTTGACCGCTTCCCACTGTGGCGCGTCGGGGGTCAGGGCTTTCTCGTAGCGTTCGCTCCAGCCTTTGATCTGCCGTGCGACGTAGCCTTCGGGTTTGCCGAGGTCAGACAGACCACAGGCGTTGTAGTCGACCCGGTGCAGCTCGACGAACTTGTCGATGAAGCTTTTGCACAGCGCTTCGGTCTTGGCCGAATCCAGGCCCAGTTCCGGTGGCAGTTCCGAGCGCAGGATGATGCCGTTGACCCGCTCCATCACGTAGAACTCGGCGCCGATCACTGATTCGTCGGTGCAGTGCACGTAGGCTTTGGGGCAGTACGGGAAGCCGTCCTTGAGTTGGTTGAGAATGCGGAATTCGCGGCCCATGTCGTGGGCGGACTTGGCTTTGTGGCCGAACGGCGGGCGTCGCAGGACGAATTCCTGTTCGGGATATTCCAGCAAGTAAGTCAGGTTCGACGCGCCGCCGGGAAACTGGCTGATCTGCGGCAAGCCGCTCAAACCCGGAATATGCGCCTTGAGGTACGGATCGATCAGGCTGGCATCGAGTTCTTCGCCAGAGCGGATACGGGTGGACTGGTCAGTAAGCGCCATGCTTATCCCTTCTGCTTATTTTGGAGGCCAGACATCATTGGCTAATCTAATGGTGAGACGGGCGTGCCACAAGCGCGGCTCGGTCTTATAGGTTAGCGTGTTGCTGGATAATCAGCGTTCCTGATGCGAGAACCGGCGCGGCGGTCTATGGTTCTGGGGATGCAATGCTTCCAGGAAGGAGGTTTGAAATGGGTTGTCCGCAAGTGTGTGCCACCGCAACCCTGCAATGCAGCTTCGGCGCGGCGCCCGCCGTGCTTAATGTGTTGCCGGTGAACCGAACCCTGACCGGCGGCATGCCGGCGGCCAACATCATGGACCACATTCCGCTGGTCAACGTCATGCCGTTCGGCGTGTGCATGAGCATGGCCAACCCGATGGTCGCGGCCGCCACCGCTGCGGCGCTCGGCGTATTGACCCCGATGCCCTGCATCCCGGCCACCGCCTCACCGTGGCTCCCCGGCGCACCCACCGTGCTGCTCGGCAACATGCCGGCGCTGGATGCCAACAGCATCTTGATGTGCAACTGGGCAGGGGTGATCAAAATCGCCATGCCGGGGCAGATGCAAATGCTCATCCCCTGACACCAAACCCTGTGGATGACAGGTTTGTGTCCGACACAGATCAAAAATGTGGGAGCGGGCTTGCTCGCGAAGGCGGTGTGTCAGGCGACATTGATGCTGGATGTGCCGGCCTCTTCGCGAGCAAGCCCGCTCCCACAGGGGATCTTCGGTGGATGCAAAAGGTGTGTCCCGCGCCGATCAAAACTGTGGGAGCGGGCTTGCTCGCGATGAGGCCCTCACTACCCACATAAAACTCAAGCCTGTTCGGGATCCGTCCACCGCCGAACCCACCAACGCACCCGGGAAATCGGCTTGCCCTCGGCATCCAGCGGTCGCCCATCGCTGGCAAAACCCTGTTCCGGCTCCACCAGTTGCCCATTGAGATAACGCGCATCCACCGCCGGTTTGCCGTTGGGATGAAAGCGCTGATAACGCCCCTCACGCACCCCATCGCGATAGAACTCGGCCTCGGCCAGTTGCCCGTCCGGGAAGTAATTATTTGCCTCGCCATGCAGCAAACCCCGGCGGTAACTGGCCTTGCGCTGCAACCAACCCTCGGGCGCATAGAAACTGGCGACCCCCTGCAACTTGTCCCGCACAAAGGGCAAATGCGCCGACACCTTGCCATTGGGGTGATACAACAAACTCGTGCCCTGCAATTCCCCCTGGCTGTAATTCAGATCGGCCTGGGGCCGGCCGGCCTCCTTGATATGCAGTGGACCTTCCAGTCGCTCATCGACCAGGCGACCGTCCATGTGACTGTCACCACGGTCCAGGTCCACTTTGCTGGATGACATCGTCGTAAACCTCCTCAGTTGACCTTCACTAACCCGCCCTTGATCGTCAACATGCCGCCACCGTCCACGGTCTGCTCGGCGCCGCCCTTGTTCATGAGGCTAACCCCTGCGTCGTTGGTCAGTGTGGTGCCGGCCTTGTTGGTCAACGTGGTCCCGGCCGTATTGCTCAAGGATGTACCGGCCTTTTGGGTGACTGACGTGCTGGCCTCCGCCGCCAAATCGGCGCCACTCTTGATCGAAAAACTGCCGCCGCTTTGCAGGGTCAGGGTGCCGCTGACCTTGATCGTCAGGTTGCCGTCCACCGTCAGGCTGTAATTACCGGTGACCTTGTGGTCGTAATTGCCGCCGGTGCTGTGGGTCTGGTCGGTACCAACCGTCACCGTGCGACTGTCCTTCACATCGAGGGTGTCGCTGCCGGTCTGGATCGTCACGCTGCGTTTGCCTTTCTCCAGGGTCACCGTCTCGTCGCCGTCCTTCACCGTGCGCGTGCGCGCGTTCTGCACCGTCAGGGTTTCGTCGTGGCCGACGGTCGCGGTGGTGTCGTTGAGCACGTTGATCTTGAAATCCTTCTGCGCCTGCAAGAACACCTCTTCGGCGTCTTTCTTGTCTTCGAAGCGCAACTCGTTGAACCCGCCACCGCCCTTGGACGACTGGGTCTTGATCCCGGACTGGGTCTGATTCGCCGGCAGCGCGTAGGGCAGGGCGTTGTCGCCGTTGTAGACACAACCGGTCACCAGTGGCCGATCGGGATCGCCATCGATAAACGTCACGATCACTTCCTGGCCGATGCGCGGGATGAACTGCATGCCGAAACCCTTGCCGCTCCAGGGCAGCACCACCCGCACCCAGCAGGAACTGGTTTCGTCATTCTTGCCGTCGCGGTCCCAAGGAAACTGCAACTTGATCCGACCATATTCGTCGGTCCAGATTTCTTCGCCGGACTTGCCGACGACAATGGCGGTTTGCGTATGCATCCGCGGTTTGGGCGTGGTCCGCGCCGGACGGAACGGTGTGGCCTTGGGAATTGCTTCAAAGCGATTGCGATAGTTTTCGTGGCTGGCTTCATGGGTGACCGCCGTCACCACCCAATCGATATTCAGACTCGCATCATCATGGCCCGCGAGGGTGAACCAATGCCCCGGCACCAGCCAGCGACAGTCGCTTTCACCGACAAAACGTTTCTCCTGACTGCGCAACCCGTCGACTCGCTGCTTGGTCAACGCATCGCCGCGAGCTTTGGCGTTATAGCCGCCCGGATGTTCATAGATAGAGCGTGGCCCGGCGACGGCTTCGGCCTGGCCGTAGAGCGACGTGGTCGGCGTGGTGAACTCATAATCCGTCGCCCGATACACCCCGGCGACGGCTTGCATGCACACCTGGCCGGAACGAATCCCATGCAACTCACGTTCGCCCAACTGTTGGCCGAGGTAGTTGACTGTCGGCCCGTTGGGAATCGGCACAAACGCGTCGTTACTGTCCCCCAGCACCAAGGTGTGCTTGCCGTCTTCATGGGTGAAAAACCAGAAAATCCCTTCTTCTTCCAGCAACCGTGAAACGAAGGCGAAATCCGTCTCGCCGTACTGCACGCAGTATTCGCGCGGGGTATAGCTGCCGGTGAGCGACAGTTTGAACTCGGTAAACCCGTGAGCCTTGAAAATCGTGGTGACGATGTCCGAGGTCGCGAGGTTTTGAAACACACGGTTGTTACTGGCCAGGGTCAGCCACCACAGCCATGGCCTTAACACCAGTTGATAACGTTCGGCGGTGGCGTCGGCGGGGAGTTGGCGGATCTCGGCGACCAGTGCATCGAAGGGGCGAAGCAGGGCGTCGTTGTGCAGTGTGGTGGTGACGTGGGTGGCGACGGCGGTGGTCAGGGTGAGAGAGGTGCCGTCGTTGAGGCCGTTGAGGATTTGCGAGCCCAGCCCGTTGAGCGATTCCTCGCCGGACAGCGATTCAGGGTACAGCGCCGACAGCGAAGTGGCGGTGAGGGAGATAGAGGTGTTGCTGTCGGTGGTGCGGGGCATTGAATGGCCTCAGGTATTGGGCAATGACTGGGTGATTCCTTTGAACAGGTTATTCATATTTTTTGTGCATAGTGTGCGGCGCTTTTGGCCATCACGTCACGGTAGTTTGCCCCGCCATTGGTGACGAAAATATGCCCGCCTTCGCTTTCAAAAATAGAGGCTTTCAGTGTGGGGTCGTAGGCCAGATAAAGATGAGTAGGTACAGATATTGAATCCGGTATTTTGTACGGCAGCATCATCAGGCAATTATTCAGAAAAATCGGCAGGTGGCCTTTGGTGGGTCTTGGTTTTATTGTTTGGGGGTCCGCCTCGATGTGGGCGCCGTTAAAAAACTGGTACAACAGATTTTGGGTGTCCTTTGTAATATCCCAATGTGTATTTATAGGGGTTGTAACGCCAGGATCCATATAAGGCTTGCAGTCGCTTCTTTTAAATAGCAGTGATTTGCTAATTTGCTCCTGGGCGAGGCTGCTCATGCCACAGAGCATGATATAAATTCGGCGGGGACGCAGCCCGGAAAAAAAGATGTTATTCATCAAGTTAAATGCTTGGGTTCCTGAATAGCTGGCATCGTCTATGTAAAGCACATCATAGGTATAGTCTGGGTTTTCAGGTACTAGTGTGCGTTCGGGGATGGGGCCCGCATTCAGCCCATATCCTATGTTCTCTGGATTTAATATCGGGGTGTCTGGCGCAAATAAAAAAAGCCCGGTGAGCCAGGCGTCACTTTTCCATTGGGAGTTGATGACGGGGTAAATGGGCCACGTGGGGTCAGTATTTTTTTGTAGAGTGATATAAGCCGAGATTTTTGCAGCGAATGCCTCCGGACCCTCGGGCATCAGAGTTTTTATTCTCCATGCTTCGCGCAGCGCATTGTCCAGGTCTAACTCCCATCGCGGGTTTTGCATAAGTCTATTAATGGTAATAGACCGCTCTGAGTTATCTTTTATGGGCTGTGTAGGAGACAATAAAGACGCTTCATTTAACTTTGATTTCAACCATTCGGTGTAGACCTTTTTGCCATGCGCATCCACATCGCCAAACCGGGTCATTGCTACTCCTTTGCTGCAACCCGCTAGCTTTGCAAGGTCAATGATGTACATGAGCAACTCCTTGGACGTGGGCAGGCCTGGATGTGAAGAGACGTCTTATATATTCGATAAAAATAACGCTGTCCCTTTTTGTCAATTTACTCAGACGTTATGTATTTCCACGTCTTGATCGAAGTTATTGGCATTGGGCGCATGCATGGCAGGCGCACCCGCCATGTAGTTGCCGGTATGTTGGTGAGCCGCCAATGCCCCTGGCACGTTGTAAGGAGGGAATCCGCCGAAATTCACCGGCAGCGCGGCCAGTGCCACTCTATTGGCCACTGCGTTGGCAATCACAATGTGGATGGCGCCGGCGATCTTCGGCAAGCTGACGGCCCGCCATCTGACGACAATATGCGACGGGACATAAGTATAGAGATCGTTCATATTGGCCGGCGGGATGGCGTAGGTGTCGGTTGATCTGACGACTTGATACTCCACGCCAACCCAATAATTAGGCATGGGGTTGTGCAAGTCAAAGTTACGGCAGGCGTTCAGAAAGTTACGAATATGGTTTTCAATGCCGGTGTGCCAACTGTTGGCCTGCGAGCTGAGAATCGTCAGGTTATTCCACTGACTACCGGAGCCGCCCCATTCTCCATTGATCAAATGCGCCCGTTTCCAACTCACCACATCTTCAACAAAGGTATGACCCGGAAATCCCATGCCAATCCACGGCGTGTTCCAGCCTTCACCGCCAATACTGGGTTGGTTGTTGACCTGAATACCCCCCGGTGCGGCGATGTCCGGGCCCAGAATGCAGTGGGCCCAAGTGGCTCCCATGGATTTGCCATGCGCGGCATAAATGGGGCCGTATTGATCTGCGGCCATCGTAAAGACTGTCTGATCTGGTGAGACGGAGCCGTATTGATTGATCCAGCGAGTCATGGCGTCTCCTATTGTTAAATATTCGTCCCACTTGCAGTCGTCACCCCAACCGCCCCAATACTCCAATCAAGCGCACGATGGCCTGGCCTGCTTGATAAAGACGAAAACCTGGAGTCATCAAGTGTGTTCTGACATCGTCGAATGCGTCATTGAACGGCGCTCGTTGTGCCGGCCCCTGCAGCACGACTTGAGTGCCGTTTCGCGTGGTCAGTCCGTGGAGGTTGTTCCAGCCAAAGGGCGTTGCGCCGTTATTGCCGGTGATCCAGGTTTGTACGGCGGTGAAGTACTCGGTAAAGCCCTGTAGCAGGGGCTCCTGGTTTTCCGGGGTGGATGCTGCCCACGTGCTGAGTGCTCGAACATTCAACTGTGTCGCCAGTTGCGCTGTTGTAAATGCCATACACTTACTCCCTGTACATACAGGTGCCTTGGTATTGGAGCGGCATCCCGTGGTTATTCCAACACCCACTCCGCCAACTTCCCTGTCACCTGCGTCATCAACACATTCTCAACATCCCGCGCACCTGCCGCACTGCACTTGGCCAACACCGCCTGCACAATCCCGGCATCAAACTCAAACTGTTTGCCAGTCGCCGCTTTATACCGGCCACGCAATTTTTCGAGCTTGGCCAGCACAATCCCTTCCAGCGTCGCCTCATCCAGCGGCCGATACGCCACCACCGTCATCCGCGCCAGAAACGCCGGCCTGAACGCTTGCAACAGCACTTTGTGCAACGCTTCGTTAAATGCGTCAGTACCCAGTTGCGCGGCGGGCGTGTCAAGCAACAACTCAGCCCCAACGTTACTGGTGGCCAACATCACGGTGTTTTTGAAATCCACCACCAACCCGGTGCCGTCCTCCATCACGCCTTTATCGAAGACGTTGTAAAACGCCTCCAACACATCCGGATGGGCCTTTTCGATTTCATCCAGCAACACCACCGAATACGGTTTGCGCCGCACGGCTTCGGTGAGCACGCCGCCGCTGCCATAACCGACATAACCGGGCGGGGCGCCTTTGAGTTGGCTGACGGTGTGGGCTTCCTGATATTCCGAGAGGTTGATGCTGATCAGGTTGCGTTCGCCGCCGTACAGGGCGTCGGCCAGGGCGTAGGCGGTTTCGGTTTTACCCACGCCGGTGGGGCCGACCAGCAGGAACACGCCGACCGGTTTTTGCGGGTCGGTGAGGCCGGCGCGGTAGGCCTGCAAGCGCTGGGCGATGGTGCCGAGGGCGATGCTTTGGCCCATCACCCGTTGGCCCATGCGTTGGCCGAGGGTGCGTACGGCGTGGGCTTCGTCGGCGAGCATTTTGCCGACCGGGATGCCGGTCCAGCCGGCGATCACGGCAGCGACGGTTTTGGTGTCGACCTGTTCCGGCACCAGTGGATCGTCCTGGCGAATCGCGTCGAGCCCGGCTTCCAGGCGCACCAGTTCGGCCGCCAGGTGGTCGATGCGACTGTCGATGTTTTCGTCGGGTTTGTCGCTGTCGGCGCGTTCGCTGAGCGCGAGCAGTTCGCGGCGGGTTTCCAGCAGTTCGCGCACGGCGACCCGCTCTTCGTTCCAGCGGGTTTCCAGTTCGCGAATCGCTTGCACGTTGCTGATGGATTCGCTTTCCAGCAGGGTGATGCGCTCGCGGTGATCAAGCCCGGTGGCCTGTTCTCGGCGCAGGCGTTCGACTTCATCCTTGAGGCTGTTCTGGCGGTGGCGCAGGCTTTCCAGCGGTGGCGGAACATCGTGCTGGCCGAGGGCGACCCGGGCGCACGCGGTGTCGAGCACGCTGATGGCTTTGTCCGGCAACTGCCGGCCGGAGATGTAGCGATGGGACAATTTCACCGCTTCATGAATCGCCGCGTCGAGCACCTGCACACCGTGATGCTGTTCCAGTTTTGCGGCGACCCCTCGGAGCATTTCCACGGCAGTGATTTCGTCCGGTTCCTCGACTTGCACGAGTTGAAAACGCCTCGCCAATGCCGGGTCTTTCTCGAAATATTTTTTGTACTCCAGCCAGGTGGTGGCGGCGAGGGTGCGCAACTCGCCACGGGCCAGGGCCGGTTTCAGCAGATTGGCCGCGTCGCTGCCACCTTCCGCACCACCGGCACCGATCAGGGTGTGGGCTTCATCGATAAACAAAATGATGGGTTTTTCCGCGTTGCGCACCGCGTCAATCACGCCTTTGAGCCGTTGTTCGAACTCGCCCTTGACCCCGGCGCCGGCCTGCAACAAGCCGAGGTCGAGCACCCGCAAACTGACTTCCTGCAACGACGGCGGCACGTCCCCGGCGGCGATACGCAGGGCCAGGCCTTCGACCACGGCGGTTTTGCCGACGCCCGGTGCGCCCACGAGGATCGGATTGTTCTGCCGGCGACGCAGCAGGATGTCGATGCACTGACGAATCTCACCATCGCGCCCGACGATGGGATCGATGCGCCCGGCATGGGCGTCGGCGGTCAGGTCCTGGGTGTATTGGTCCAGCACCGAATCCTGTTTGGGCGCTGATTGGCCCGGTGCAGAAGGTCGCGTGCCACCGACGTGTTCCCGAGAACTTTCGGTCCACTCCAGCAGGTTGCTGCGCAGTGCCTCCCGGGGAATCTTCAGCAGCGACGAAGCGCTGTTGAGCAACAAGCTGCGGCGCTCGTCGCGGTCAATCAACGCCAACAGCAGCAAGCCGGAACGAATACTGTCGAGCCCCAACACGCTGGCCTGGACCACCGCGTCTTCCAGCAGTCCGGTGGTGTGGGTCGAGAGTGCCGGCGTACGAGTGCTGCCGGATTTGAACAGCTCCAGGGCCTTGTTGATTTCGGCGGTCAGGGCATCACGCTCCAGACCGAAGCGCGGCAGCAAATAGGCAAAGTCACCGCCCTCGATGTCCAGCAACTCCAGCAGCAAGTGCTCGATTTCGACGTAGTGATGACCCCGTTGCAGACAGCGCTGCGCGGCCCGTTCCAGGGCGCGGCGGTTGTCCGGGTTGAGGCGTCCGATCAGGCTGGCCAGTTCCATTCAAGTGATCTCCAGCTGACGAAGGCGGGTTTCGATGCGTTGCACGGCGAGGCTGGTCTGGCGTTGCAAACCGCCGTTCCAGCTGAGTAGCGGCGGTGCTTCGCGACCGAGTTTCATCGGTCCGGCACCGCGCACCAGCAACACCAACGTGCAATCCAGGTCCGGGCCGAAGTACAGCGCGCAGAGGCTGGCCAGCGCCGGGTGGGATTCGCCGTCCGGCAAAAACTTTGCGGCCTGGGCCGAAGACAGCGGACCGAGGGTCATTCTGAAACCCGCGTGTTCATCCCAGACCCGAGTACCGGCCACTGCCGTGCGACCCAGTTGCAGGTTGCGCCCGCCCGGGATCATGCGGCTGCGACTGGCCGGTGGGATCTCGCGCCAGGCGCCTTCATAAGCGCTCAGTTCCACCGGCAGTTCGAAATGCTCGCGCACCACGGCGGCGAAACCGGCGAGGGAGCGGCGGCCATCGGCGAACAATGCGCTGCACGCCAACACCGCCGAGTCGGGCATGGCCCCGCGTTCCTGCAAGGCTTTGGGCAACAAACCGGTCAGCGCGCGCAATTGCGCCTGGACCGGCGAGGCGCCGGGAACCGTGAAGCCCACGGCAATCCGGTGTTTGCGCATCACCTTGTACAACAGGCTCAACAGACGATGCTGGAACAGGTCGAGGAATTCCGCCGGTGCGTAGTCCTTGGCCCGGGCCCGTTGTTGCAGCCATTCCTGATAGGCGTAGGGCAGGGGACCGTCGGGGCCGCCGAGGCCGAACACCGGTGTGCTGAGGACCGGTTGTTCGCCGGTTTGCTGGGTCAGGCTTTCGATTTCACTGGCGGCGAACAGTGGCGTCAACGGCCCGCGCAGGCGAATGGCTTCCGCCTCGGGTGAAGTGCCGCTGCCCAGGGATTCGGCCTGCGGGTGTTCGCGCTCCAGCAGCAACAGCGCCTGCAACAGTTCAAACGCTTGCGGATCGCGGCGCAGCTTTTCACTCAGGTTCAGAGGGAAAGCGGCATGCCGGCTTGGGGTTGCCATGTTTTCACCTCCTTGTCCGACTGGACCAGCACCGTGCGCACAAAGCGATTGGCCGTGGCATACAGGGAAAAGAATTGCGCCAACACCGCCGAGAACAATACTGCGCTGCTGCCGACAAAATGCTGCGCATCGAGTTGCAACTGCACCTCCAACCCATTGCGCCAACCGCGCCAGGCGTCTTCGCCGACATGGCCGATGACCCGCTCGCAGCCAAGGCTGAGCAAACCTTCGATCTGCCGCAGGGCGCTGGCCTCATCGCGCAGGTTGTGCAGTTGCAGGATTTCCTTGAGGGCGTCCAACGCCTGGGGCCCTTCGACCAGCGACAAATGATTGAGGGTCAGTTGCGACACCAGCCGCCAGCGCGATTCACCGTCCAGTCGCGGCAAACTCTGCGGGCTCGGCGGGTTGCGCAGACGTGCCCAGGCCACCGGCCCCGGCCGTTCAAACCCCAACGGCGTACCGGCGGGCAGGCTTTGGGCCAGGTGCCGATTGGTGCACAACAGTTCGGCAGTGAGGCTGTATTCGACCATGTCTGAAAGCGGGTCGAGCCGGGTGTCCACCAGGCTCATCAACAGATCGGTGCCGAGGCGATTCGGGGTCATGCCGCTGACCCGGCGCGCATGCCAGTAGCATTGTTTGTCGCCGCCGCCGTGCTGGCTGCCGTAATAGGCCGGCACCCGTTGCACGCCTTGGCGAGTGGTGGCGCGCACCGCGCGGATGCTGTGGATCTCGACGCTGTTTTCCCGGTGACTGTCGGCCACCAACCGGTATTCGCTGCGGGTGCCGTCCGGGCGCAGGGGCTCGGAGGTGCGCGGGAACAGGTTGATCACCGGCGCGCAACCGAGGGTGATGTCGCTGGCCTGAAGGTGCATGCGGCTGGTGGGCGGACGGTCGAAGACGATGTACACAAACAGCGTCTGGCTGTCGCTGCTGGCACCGGCCAATGGCAAGTCGAAGAAGTTGAATTTGTCCGGAAAGGCAAAGTACTCGGCCAGCAGGCGCATGCCCGGATGCACGCCGTCTTCGTCCGGCAACAACACTTCATCGCTGGCAAACCCGACAATCTTCGGCAGCCCCGCCAACGTTTTCGGCACGCTGCCCGCCGGCCCGGCGAGCACCTTCACCGCATGGGCACCGAGCAGGTCATACAGGCAAGCGTTGATTACCGGGGAGGCGGCCAAATGGATGCGCAAATGCGCGATGTTCAGCTCCGACCATTGGCTTTCACCGAGGCAACGCAGGCTCAGGCGCAGCGCCGAACGGGCCTGGGGAACGCCGGTCAGGGCCTGGGCTTCATCGCTGCCCAACAGCAGGGCTTCGTTGATTTCCACTGGCCACAACTGAACCGCGGCGCTGGTGCGGAAGTGGATGCTTTCGCCCTTGCTGGTGGTGACGAACAACGGCGTGTCCCGGGGCAAGGGGTAGCCGCCGGCGAGGTTGCCTTTGCTCGGGTCGGGCTGGAATTGCACGATGGCGCAGGACGGCAACGGACGCATGGCCAACGGGTAGAGTTGTTCCAGCAGGGCGTCGCTGAATTCGGCGTAGTCGTCATCGAGCCTTCGTTGCAGGCGCGCCGCCAACAGCGCAAAGCCTTCCAGCAGGCGTTCGACGTGCGGGTCGGGGCACTCGCCGGGGGACAGTTCCAGACGCCGGGCCACCTTGGGATAACGCTCGGCGAAAATACTCCCTGCGTGTCGCAGCCAGGTCAGTTCCCGTTGGTAGTAGTCGAGCAGTTGCGGGTCAATCGAGTCGCTCATGACGCACCTCAAGGCCATCGCTGGCCTTCTCGATGACAAACGCCACGGGCCAGTGCTGCTGGCCGCTGCGCAATTCGCCCAGCAGTCGGATGCTCAGTTGCTGCGGATGGCCGGGGACTGGATTGACCTGAACCTCGCCCAGTTTCAGGCGCGGTTCGAAATGGGTGATGGCCTCGCGCACTTCCCGCGCCAACTGACGACGGTCATCGCTGCGCTGCTGTTGCAGGGCGGTCCAGTCAGCGATGCCGTAGTCGAGAATGCTCGGCGGGGAGGTCAGCGGGCGTTGGCCGCGTCGGGTGTTGAACACGCGCAGCAACTCCGTTTGCACCGAGTCGAGCAACCCCTGGCGATCGAACACTTGCACCGTGTCGGCCTCGCTGGAGGACAACCGCTCGAACAGCGGAGGGAGAATGCCGGTGCCTGCCATGGCCGACGCGCCCGCTTACTTGACGAGCTTGTTGGCGGCCATGTCCCAGGTCGAGGCGGCCGTGCCTTCCTTGGTGCCATCGTCTTTCTGGGCAGTGAGTTCCCATTTGATCTTGGTGAAGTTCAGGGAAATGGTTTCCACCGGTTTGCCGCCCGTACCGCCGCTGACGCTGACGTTGGACAGCACCACGTTGGTCAGGGTGTAGATGATGAACGGCATCAGCTTGCCGCTGCCTTCGGCGGCGTTACGGCCGATGGTGATCTTGGCCTCCGGGATCGGTTTGCCGGCGCAGCAGTATTCGTTGAGGGACGGCGTGGAGCTGTCGACGAATTTGGTCAGGGTGAACTCGCCGATGTGCGGCTTGCCGGAGGTCCGTTCCGAGTTGCTGACGTCGTTGGTGACCTGCATCGCCACGTTGTGGCTGTAGGACATGATTTCGATTTTGTCCGTGTAGCCCTCGAGCAGGCTGTCACCTTTGATGTCGCCGCCGAGGTCGAGAATAATTGCATCCATCGCATGAAACTCCTGAAGGTTATCGCGCTAGATAAACGGAGAACTCCCGCCGGGCTGGCCGGCGGGAGTGAAGCAAGTCAGGCAGCAACCGGTGGCGGCAGGGTGGCGACCAAGCGGATCGATGCGGTCAGTTCTTCGAGCTGGAAGTGTGGCCGCAGGAACACCGTGGCCCGGTAAGCTCCGGGCTTGCCGGCGACTTCGGTCACGTCCACCCGGGCTTCACGCAACGGGTACTGCGCCTTGATCTCCTGCGGCGCGTTGTCGTTGATCAGCACGTAATCGGCGATCCAGTTGTTGAGGTAGGTCTGCACGTTGTCGCGGGTCATGAAACTGCCCACCTTGTCGCGCATGATCACTTTCAGGTAGTGCGCAAAACGGGACGCCGCGAGCACGTACGGCAACATCGCCGAAATCCGCGCGTTGGCGTTGGCCTCGTTGGTGTTGTAGAGCTTGGACTTGTTGGTGGTCTGGCCGCCGAAGAATACGGCCACGTCGCTGTTTTTCTTATGGCACAGGGCGATGAAGCCGAGGTCGTTGAGCTCTTTTTCCCGGCGGTCGGTGATCGCCACTTCGGTCGGGCATTTGAGCGACAGGTCACCGGAGCTGGTGCGGAAAGTATGCGCCGGCAGGCCTTGCACCGCGCCACCGCCTTCGGCCCCGCGAATCGCCGCGCACCAGCCGTACTTGGCGAAGGCTTCGGTGATGCGTTGCGACAAGGCCCAGGCCGCGTTGCCCCACAGGTACTTGCCGTGGTCGGTGCCGTTGACGTCTTCCACGTAGTTGATGCCTTCCACCGGCGAGGTTTCCGGGCCGTAAGGCAGGCGCAGCAGGAAGTGCGGCAGCACCAGGGAAACGTAGCGCGAGTCTTCGCTTTCGCGGAAGGAGCGCCATTTGATCAGCTCCTGGCTCTCGAAGACTTTCGACAGATCACGGGGCACGGCCAGTTCGGTGAAGCTGTTCATGTCGAACAGGCGTGGGCTGGCGGCGGCAATGAACGGTGCGTGGGCAGCGGCGGCGACGTTCGAGAGTTTCTCCAGCAGGCCGATGTCCTGCGGGTGCCGGCCGAAGGTGTAGTCACCCACCAACAGGCTGAACGGGTGGCCGCCGAAGGTGCCGTATTCTTCTTCGTAGATCTTCTTGAACAGCGCGCTCTGGTCGAACTCGACAGCTTTTTCCAGGTCGTTTTGCAGCTCTTTCTGGGTCACGTTGAGCAGGCGCAGTTTCAGTCGGGAACTGGTCTCGGTGTTCTGCACCAGCAGATGCAAGCCACGCCAGGACGCTTCGAGTTTCTGCATGTCCGGGTGGTGCAAAACTTCGTTGAGCTGGGCGCTGATCAGCTCGTCGATCTGGCTGATGCGGTCGTTGATCATCGCCACGGTGTCCTTGTCGATGGCCATGCCTTCGTCGAGTACCTGGGTGGCGAATTCCGCGAGCATGTCGCGGGCATAGTCCTGCTGGCTGTCATCATGGGCCATGCGGCCTTCGGCGATGATGCGGTCTAGCAGGGACAGGCTTTCCGTGGTGCTTTCACTGGTTTTGGCGGCGGCTGATGCGGGCATGGCGACTTCTCCCTAAGTGAATGAGTGATCAGGCTTGCGGTTCGGCCGGTGCTTCACCGTCGCCAGCGGCGGCAGGGGCAGCGGCTTCCGGACGCGCAGACTTGATCTCTTGCAGGCCCTCGGTGTTGGCGATGACATCGCGCAGCAACTTGTCCAGATCATCGTTGCCGTCGAGCTTGGTCAGCAGGTCGCGCAGACGCTGGCGGGCTTCGAACAGGCGTCGCAGCGGCGTGACTTGCTCGACCACTTTCACCGGGTCGAAATCGTCGATGTGCTTGAAGTTGAGCTCGATGTTGAGCTTGCTGTCGTCGCCGGTGAGGGTGTTGGTGACCTGCAGGGTGGCGCGGGGAGCGATCGAGGCGAGCACTTCGTTGAAGTTGTCGCGGTCGATCTCGGTGAAGCGCCGTTCGGTCAGCTTGGGCAGGGCGTTGAGAGGCTTGCCGGAAAGGTCGGCGAGAATGCCCACGACCAGCGGCAATTCTTTTTTCTCGATGGCGTTGCCGATTTCGACGTCGTAGGTAATTTGCACCCGGGGCGGGCGAACCCTGTCGAGCTTGTGCTGAGTACTTTCTGCCATGTTGAGTGACTCCGATGCATGAGCGGGCGCAATGCATCGGGAGGCCCGTTCATCGCTTTCCCTTGCTGGACCGTAGGTTAGAAAGGGTGGCAGATGGACCTGTCGTTCCTTTGACAAACCTTCCTCGTTCGCCGAGTGGGCCGAACTACCCAAGACGCTAGAACAGGTCTATAAAAAAGCAAGGGAAAACCTTTTTAGGACTGTCATGAGAAAAGGAAAATTCAT
Organism: Pseudomonas sp. NPDC096950; assembly: GCF_044762525.1. Classification (NCBI taxonomy): domain Bacteria; kingdom Pseudomonadati; phylum Pseudomonadota; class Gammaproteobacteria; order Pseudomonadales; family Pseudomonadaceae; genus Pseudomonas; species Pseudomonas sp. NPDC096950. The sequence continues at coordinate 626,937 of NZ_JBIWEL010000001.1, forward strand.
TTTGTTTGCACGTTTTTTTGCCTGCGCCGTGTTCGTGTCCCTCGCCGGGTGTTCGTTTTTCGGGCCACGGGTGGACCTCGACAACCTGACCCTGGATGTCGCGCCAAGGGCCAACGACGACACCCCGATTGCCGTGGATTTCATCGCCGTGAATGACCCCGACCTGCTCAAGCAGCTGTCGGGCATCACCGCCCGCCAGTGGTTCACCGAGCGCGAGCAATACCAGCGCGACTACCGACAGCTGATGACGGTATGGGGCCTGGAGCTGGTGCCGGGGCAATTCATCGACAAACAACCCTTCCCGCTGGGGGGCAAGCGGGCGGCTGGACTTTTGGTCTTCGCCAGCTATAACACTCCCGGAGCCCACCGGTTGCGGCTGGATGACCAGAGCAATGCCTGGCTCAAGTTCGACAGTCGCGAGATGACGCTGGTGGGCGACAGCCCGAACTGAACACCTTGCAAGAACACCGCGTTGCGCGGCGAAACCATGACCTCGAAAGGAATCGTATGAGCCTGTTACCTGATGCGGTTTGCTGGCACGAGGGCATGCAGTTGTTGCCCCAGCATTTTCAGTTGCAAGGGCTGCGGGCCGAGGCGCTGGTGGCGCATTTTGCCCAGGCTTGCAATCCGTGGTTCTGGGGCGTGAACCGCATCGAAGTCGACCCCGGCGCACTCAGTGCCGGGCTGGTGCGGCTGATCAATCTGCAAGCGACGATGCCTGATGGTCTGCCGGTCAATCTGCAGGCGGGTATCGGGCCAAACCTGGAGCTCGACATCGGCGAGGCGATCAATGCCACCGACGATGCGACGGTCACGGTGTACCTCGCGGTCAGTCCGTTGTGGCGCGCCGGGCAGTTGCTGCCGCTCAAGGGGCGGTTGCAATCGGTGGTCGGCGATGCCCTGCCGGATTTGACCAGCGGCGAGTACCCCGAATCGATCACCGTGTGGCGGCCGAACCCGCGCTTGTGCACGCAGTTGAACAAGGCCGATTCCATCTGCTTGCCACTCCTGAAGATCCGCAAAGAGGGCGGCGGGTTCATTCCGTTGCCGTACACACCCCCGACGCCAATCCTGTTGCCGGAATCCGTGATTGGTCGGCGAGTCGCCGGTTTGTGCGCCAGGGCCCGGGAGAAATGCATGTTCCTCGGCGGCCGTTTGCGTCAGGCCCAGCAGGCCGGCAATCAGGATGACGTGCTGGAAATCCGTCGCCAGTTGACCGCGCTGTGGGCCCGGCTGCCGGAGGTCGAAGGTTCGCTGAGTAGCCGCCAGGCCAACCCGCAAACCCTGTATGGCGGGTTGCTCGGACTGGCCGGAGCCTGGTCGGCGCTGGACCCGTTGGCCGGTGTCCCGCCGTTCGCGCCGCTGGATTTCCTGGAGCTGCAACGGGGCTATGAAGCGGTCCTCGACTGGCTGGAGAAAACCCTTGAACTGATCCGCGCCGGCTATCGCAGCCTGCCGTTTGCCCGCAGCGAACAGAGCTTCTCGATTCAGCTACCCGACGATCAGCCGAGCCAGCGCCTGGTGATCGGTTTGCGCATGCCCAACGGCGTCGGCGAGCAGGCGGCCAGCGAATGGCTGAGCGGCGCGATCATCGCGTCGCAGCCGCACATCCCGTTGCTCAGCCGCCAGCGCATGAGCGGTTTGGCGCATCAGGCCATGAGCCGCAACGAGCAAGTGGCCTACAGCGTCGGCGACGATACGCGGTTGTTTGTGGTGACGGCCGAAGGCCAATGGTTCGACGGGCAGTTGCCGTTGCTGATTGCCGCGCCGGCCTCCAAGCCTGCGAGCAGTCCATGGCAAGTGGTGTTGTTTGTGGCCCAGGCCAGTGAAAGTGCTTGATCAAGGAAGGGGCGTCGTATGTCTGAAGGGAATGCCGGGGCGGGTACACGGGGCCTCCACGAAGCACCGCTGAGCAGCGCCTTTCGCCAGGCCTGGTTGCAATGGTCCGAGGAATGGAATCAGTTGCCCAAGGACAGTGATGAAGCGGTGCTGGTCGAGGCCGTGGTCGAGCTGTCCACGCAAATTTCCCAGCGCTTGTGGCGCACCGCGTTCGCCCGGGTCGGCGATGCGGCGACCGAGCAGGTCAAGGCGCTGGTCTATGCCTTTGTCGCACTGATCGATGAAACCCTGCTGTTCACCCCATGGCCGGGCCAGTCCGCCTGGCAGGACAAACCCCTGGAATCGCGGATGTACGCCAGTCGTCAGGCCGGGGAACGACTGCCATCCGCGATCAAGGAGTTGCTGGACGAGCAAATTCACACGACCCGCGACCTCGCCAATGTCTATTTGCAGTGCCTGGTGCTCGGATTTCAAGGACGGCTGCGGGGCGAACACAGTCAGGTCCAGCATGAGAAATTGCGCCTGGCCCTGTTCACATTTGCCTGGCAGCACGAACCGGATTATGCCGACGTCAGCACCCGGCTCGCGCAGCCCGCGACGGTGCCGCCGGTGCAGTTGCCGGTGCGCCTGTCGTTGCCTGATGGCTTTCGCCTCGGCTTGGGGATTCTCGCCATGGTGCTGTTGCTGACCGGGCTGGGGCAGTTGTTCTGGCGCGATATCCGCCAGGAACTGGAGCCGGTGTTGCAGATGACCGACTCGGTCGCCGCGTCGGAGCAAGACTCATGAGCACCCTGCAGATTATCGGTCTGGTCATCGCGCTGCTGGTGCTGTTGGCGCTTATCGTCGTGGCGGTCTGGTGGTTGCGCACCCAGAGCGGGGCGGCGATCCGCAGTTTTTATGCCGCCGTGCGCCACATGGAACAGGAGCAGGGCGCGCAGGATCGTTATCAGATTCCGTGGTTGCTGATGCTTGGCAACGAAACCCAGGGCACGCAATTGTGCAGCAAATGGCGCCTGCAACCGACCGACAAACCGGCATGGTTCGGCCGTTGGTGGTCGGATCCCGAAGGCGCGGTGCTGGTGGTGCCGCAAGCACTGTTCCTGCCCGATGAAGGCATGAACCTGCAACGCGGCGGCTGGTGGCGTTTGCTCGGCTTGATCCTGCGCCTGCGCAGCAAACGGCCGCTGGACGGGATTATCTGGACCGTGCCGGTCAGTCGCCTGGGCAATGTCGAGCAGGCGGCGAACCTCGGATTGGCGGCGCGTCGGCGCTTTATCGACTTGCTGCAACGCTTCGGCCTGAGCCTGCCGGTGTACGTGGTGATTACCGGTATGGAAGAACTGCCGGGCTTCCAGGAACTGATCAGTGCGTTGCCGCAAGACAGTCGCGAGCGCCCGCTGGGCTGGTCTTCGCCCCACGGCCCCGACACTATGTGGCAATCCCAATGGAGCGATCAGGCGCTGGATCAGGTCAACCGTGCCCTGGCGGAATCGATCATCGAACTCGGCACGTTGTCCGGGCATTTGAGTGGCGAGTTGTATGGTTTGCCGGAGCGCCTGGAAGCCTTGCGCCGCAACCTGCAAACCCTGTTGGAACCGGTATTCCAGGGCAACGCCCAAGGCGAGGCCCCGCGTTTTCGCGGGGTGTATTTCACCGCTAATCAGCCCTCGGAAGATGCCCTCGACGGGTTTTCCGCCGATGATAGCGGTCTGCAACAGAGCGTCTTCGCCCGGCAATTGTGGCAGCGCCGAGTGGTCGCCGAGCGAGGGCTGGCCCAAGTCGTGCCGCGCCTGTTGCGCCTGCGTCAGCGCTGGCAACGCCTGACCGGCGGGATCGCGCTGGTGATCGGGGTGATCTGGATCGCCGGCATGCTCTGGGTCTGGCAGGACTCGGTCAAGGATGCCCATGAACTGTCGCGCCTGCTGCAAGGCGCACAAAAGAATTACGTCGCGGTCACCGATGAATCCCATCGGCAGGACGCGACCCGGCGTAATGTCCAGGGTTTCTGGCGGGTGCTGGAGAAGGCGCCGCGCTGGACCTTCACCTCCCTGGCGTTTCCCACCTCCTGGTTCTCGTCTCTGGACGTGCAACTGGAAAACGAACTGCGCACCACGGCCCAGAGCCATTTGCTGGTGCCGTTGCACGAACTGTTGACCACGGAACTGGCGCAACTCAAGACCATCCGCAACACCGAGCGCCGGGGCAATGTGGAAAGCGAAGACCCGGCGCAATGGCAAAACTACGTCAAGGCCAAGGACCTGGTGGCGCGCGCAGTCCGTCTGGAGCAACAGAACCAGTGGTTCAATCAGGCCTTGAACAACCCCAAGGCACCGCTGGAAGACCTGGTGTCTCTGAGCAATAACGCGTTGTCCCTGAACCTCAACGTCGGCACGTTGCGGCGCGCGGCTTTTTACAATCGGGTGTTGCTGGATGCCGATGACGGCAACCTGAAACCGCTGGATTTGACCGTGGAGCGCCCGGCGATCGAGGAAAACTTTTCCGGGTTGATGGAGCGCTGGCTGGATCAGTATTTCCTCGCCGACAACTTCGTGCGCCAGGCCGGCTATCTCAAGTTGCACCTGGAACGACTGGAGGCCGGGGGTGGTAATTCCCTGACCGAACTTGAGGACCTGCGTGCGCTGATCGACGATTTGCAAGCACTGATCGGCCTGACCAACTCGGCGTGGAGTCGCGGCAAGGGCCAGGACCTGGTGCCCGGTTACCGCGAGATGATGGACAAGGTGCGCCAAAGCGTCTTGCTCGGGCCGCAGGTCGAGCAGGCACTGGATCAACAAGCTTCGAAGTTGCAGCAGAGTTTTCGCGATCAGTGGATCGCCCAGGCCGGTTCCCGGGGCAACTTGCTGGTGCAACAAGGCAGCGGCCAGTTGGTGTTGCAGGAGCATGTCAGTCAGTTGAATAACGCGGTGCAGGCGTTGTTCAAGCGTGACTTCGTGGCGATTGCCTTGCGTGCGGATGAGTCTGAGGACGTGCAGGGGCAAAACGTCGATGGCGATGACCTCAACGGCGCACTGAATTATTTCGCCAGTTACAAGAGTTACGCCGCCGAGGAACTGCCGCGCATTCCGCCGGCCTATCGCGGCGCCGTGCTGGCCGCCGCCGAGGGCGCGGTGGCCAAGGCCATGTGGCTGAGCCTCAAGGACCACAGTGACCAATCCCATGCCTACGGGGTGTTCAACGTGCAGGCGCCGCAAGCGGTGGCTTTGCAGAAAGCCTTTATCGATTTGCGCCGTGGCGACCTGGCGACGCGCCTGCAAAGTGCCTTGAACCGTCGCGCCATGGATCAAGTGGTCGGTGGTCTCGGTGAAATCACCGCACAACCGCTGTTCAGCGGGCGCACCGAAATCAGCCAGTGGGACGGCTCGAAAAACCTCGGCCTGCAACTGTATGGCGCCAGCGATGTGCAGGATTTGAAGCTGAGCCTCAAGCAACAATTCAACACCATGCTTGGCATCACCGAACGGCGCACCTCGGCGCTGGAATGGCTGAAAACCCAGCAGCAGAATCTCTCGGCGCTGGATTACGAGCGGGTGACGCAATTCAGCGCCCTCAACGACGAACTGCTCAAGTACAAGGATGCGAACCCCGCCAGTTCACCGGCGCAGATCGAGCAATTGGTCAGCCGCGACTTCATCGAAATGGACACCACGTCCTGCGGCCAGATCCTGCAAACCGCCAGCCTCTCCGGCGGACGCGGCACGCTGGCCATGCGTGCCCTGGAATTGCAGCAAACCGCCATGCAGCGCTGCCAGATGCTGCAACAGCAACAGGCCTCTGCGGCGTGGAATGACCTGGCCAACTACTTCAACCAATACCTGGCCGAGCGCTTTCCGTTTGCCAATGGTGTGCAGGCCACCGACGCCGACCCGGCGCGGGTCCAGCATTTCCTTGAGCTGATCGACAAGCGCCTGCCGGTGGCCCAGGCCGGTTTGGTGTTGAGCCAGACCCCGGAACGCCTGGCTGCCGAAGACTTTCTCAACCGTTTGAAGCAGGCCAGTACCTGGCTGACGCCGATGTTTGTGCGGGACAAAAGCGGCATCCTCGGGGTGGAACTGGACGTGCGCTGGCGCACCGATCGCGAGGAAGAGCGGGGCGCCGATCAAGTCATCGCCTGGAGCTTGAATGCCGGCAATCAGCAAATCAGCTATCCCAGCGAGGCCCAACCGAACCTGCGCTGGATGGTCGGGCAACCGGTGCGGCTGACCTTGCGTTGGGCGCGCAATGGCTCCCAGCGTCCGGCCAACGATCAATTGCAACCGAACCTGGTGGTGCGGGATCTCGAGGCCGGTTGGGAGTATGGCGGCCCGTGGTCGTTGCTGCGCCTGATGCGTTCGCACCAGTCGGTGACACGCCAACCGAACATGGATTTCACGGACTTTCCGCTGATCTTGCGCCTGCCGGTCACCGCGCAATCGAGCACGGCTGAGCAGACGCTGATGTTTGTGCGCCTGTCGTTGATGAGCCAGGGTTCGAAGCTGCCGCTGTCCATTCAACCGCTGCCGACCCGTGCGCCGCGCTCACCGTTCATGCAGACCCGGGCGACTGCGTCGACCACCGCCATGACTCAGGAGGAGGGCCTTTGAATATGCCTTCGACACCGCTGCCGGAACTGATTGACCGCTTGCTGGAACCGATCAGCAGCGAGGCGCCCTGTGGTCAGGATTTGCGTTATGAACGTGAATTCGACCAGGCCCGGGAGTTACGGCGGGAGGACGATACGAGCCTGCCGACCGGGGTTTGGCAATCGTCGATCAAACGCGCGCAATGGCCGGAGCTGGAAAAACTGACCACCAGCCTGCTGCTGGAGCGCAGCAAAGACTTGATGCTGAGTGCCTGGCTCGGCGAGGCGTGGTTGCATCAGGACGGTCTGGAAGGCTTGCCGGGCAGTCTGGCGCTGGTCGCCGGGTTGTGCGAGCGCTATCCCGAACAGCTTCACCCGCAGGCGGAGGACGGTGATCAGTCGTGGCGGGTGATTCCGCTCGAATGGCTGGCCCGGCGCTACACCGAAGTGCTGCTGACCCGGGTGCCGCTGCTGGAACCGCGTAACGGCGAATTCGATGGTTTGTGCCTGGACGCCTGGCGGCGGTTGCAGGTGCAGCAGGTGCAGACCAATGACAGCAAGGTCGCGAAAACCTCGGCGGAAAACGCCCGGGGCGAACAGAAGAAAATCACCGAACAGATTCGCGCCACGCCGTTGTCCTTCTGGTTGCACAGCCAGGGCAGCTTGTTGTTGAGCTTGCAGCATCTGCAACGGCTGGAAACCTGGAGCGACGCCTACCTCGGCGACCAGGCACCGGGGTTCAAAGGCTTGCAGGACGTCATCACGGCGTTATTGACGCTGGTTCAGGAGTTCATCGCCATGCACCCACGACAATCCACCGAGGTTCCCGTTGAAGCCGCGCCGGTGGTGGCCTCGGGGCCTGCCGATGTGGCCGTGGCGCCTCAGGTTTTTCGTGAACCCGCGAGTCGCGAAGAGGCGTATCGGCAACTGTTGTTGATCGCCGAATACCTGGCCCGCACCGAACCCCACAGCCCGGTGCCGTACTTGATTCGGCGAGGAGTGGAGTGGGGGAACAAGCCGCTGAGTGAACTGCTGGGAGAACTGATTTCGGCGGACGCTGAGTCTCGGCGGCTGTGGACTCTACTCGGCGTTCTCTAGCTTTTGTGGGAGCGAGCCTGCTCGCGAAAGCGGTTTTACAGCCAACATTGATGTTGAATGTGATGGCCTCTTCGCGAGCAGGCTCACTCCCACAGTTGTTTGGTGGTGAGTCGGGAATTTGCGTACACCACATTCCCCTGTGGGAGCGGGCTTGCTCGCGAAGGCGGTGCATCAGTCAACGATGATGTCGACTGGCACGGCCTCTTCGCGAGCAAGCCCGCTCCCACAGGGGTATATGTTTAGTCTCAGACCATCCGGCTAATCACAGATATCGGCAACGCAACCGGCGTCAACACCGGTTGGTTGGCAAAGAACGCCACCAGGTTTTTGCCCACCAACTCGACGGTGCCTTGGGTCGCTTCCGGGGAAAACCCGGCGACATGAGGCGTCAGGATCACGTTGGTCAGGGCCTTGAGGGCATCGGGCACTTTGGGTTCGTGGTCGAACACATCCAGCGCGGCGCCGCCAATGCGCCGTTGTTCCAGCGCACTGATCAGGTCCGCCGTGACCACAACGCTGGCCCGGGCAATGTTGACCAAAAAGCCCTTGGGCCCCAGCGCATCCAGCACCTGGCGGTTGATCAAGTGCTGCGTGCCCACGCCGCCGGGCGTCGCGACGATCAAAAAGTCCGAAGCCCGGGCCAGTTCCGTCGGCGTCGAGCAGTATTTGTAAGGCGTGTCGCTGCGGTGCTGGCGATTGTGATAACTCACGCTCATGTCGAAACCGTTGGCCGCACGCTTGGCGATGGCCATGCCGACCGCCCCCAGCCCAAGAATGCCCAGGCGTTTGCCGGCCAGGGACGGGCGCATGATTTTGGGCCACTCGCCACGGCGCACGGCGGCATCGGCCCGGGGAATGTCGCGCACCAGCGACAACAACAACGCCATCGCGTGATCCGCCACCGACGAGGCATTCACCCCGGCACCATTGGTCACGGTGATGCCACGGTCGCTGGCCGCTTGCAGGTCGACGTGTTCGTACCCGGCACCGATCACGCAGATGATCTTCAGGGCGGGCAGGTCGGCAATCTCTTCAGCGTACAAACCCAGCGGACCGCGAGTCAGTACGGCATCGATGCGCGAACCGTGGGAAGCAATCGCTTGGGCACGCTCGGCGGGCGTCGGCGCCAGAATCAGGTGAAAGCCTTGATGTTCGAGAATCGGCAAATAGTCATTGATGGTTTCAACCAATACCAGGACGGTTGCAGTCATGCTGGGCTCCTGTGGGCATCGAAATGTCGGGGGCTCGAAAGTCGTTTCAGATTGCTGATTCCAGAGCGGTTTGGCAATTAACAACGATCATAGGCTATGGGTTGACGCGTTGCTGGACGGAGTGCCTCGTATCCGACGCCTTGCAGGGACGATCCGTTGGAGCGCAGCTTGCTTGCGATGGCGGTCTTGAGGACGCCATCGCGAGCAAGCCTTACTCCTACAGGGGCTGAGTTGCCGGTTCTTCGTTGGTGTCGTCCACCGTCAGAAACGCCCGCGTCGCCTCAAGGATTTCCTCGGACAAGGCATCCCCGCGAGTGGCGCGGGCTAGGGTCAGGGCGCCGACCATCAGCGAATAATCCACCAACGCCCGTTGCCGATTGGCGTCGGGCTGATCTGCGCCCATCAGCGGCGTGAGCATTTGCAGCAAGGCTTCCAGGCCCTGGGTGTAGGTCTGGTGCAAACCGCTTTCTGCCGTTTCGTGGCACATGTCGCCGGCAAACGCGGTCACCGGGCAGCTTTCCCCCGGATTGTCGCGATTGGCCACCGACAGGTACGGCGCGATGATGCTGGCGCGGGCGGAGAGGGGGTCGCTGCTGTCGTCGATTCTCTGCTTCCAGCGCTCCAGCGATTGGCTGAACGCCCGGCTGCAGGCCTCTTGCGCCAGGGCTTCCTTGGACTCGAAGTGCCCGTAGAACCCGCCGTGGGTCAGGCCGGCGGCGCCCATCACATCGACGACGCTGATCCCGTGCAGGCCGCGCTCACGAAACAGCCGCGTGGCGGCCTCGACGATGATTTCGCGGTTGAGTTCGGCTTGCTTGCGGGAGACTCGAGGCATGGGTAGCTCACATTCTTTAAACGTATCGATGACCGGCATCTTAGGGAACTGCCGGCGCCGTGTCTGCCCGACAGCGTTACACGTCAGATCGTTCAGCCCGCAAATTGACCGATGCCATTACCGAACGACCAGTTTTCACGATTGACCTCCACCAGATTGATAAACACATCTTCCAGGCGCACGCCCAGTTCGGTATTCAGGCTCTCAGCGATGGTCTTGTAGAGCAGTTTTTTCAGCTCGGTGGTGCGACCTTCCATTAGCGTGATCTGAATGATCACCAACCCGTCGGTGCGGTTGATGCCCATGAAAGTCGGGTCGTAGATGAAGTGGTTTTCATCGTGTTCGGCGAGGATCTGGAAGTTGTCGTTCTCGGGAACGTTGATGGTGCTGTGCATGGCCGCGTAGATCAGTTTGCCGACACGCTTGGCGAAGGTTGGGTCCTGGTGTTTTTTGATGTCGATGCGAACGAGTGGCATGGGAAGGCTCCGCGAGTGAGGCTGCCGGTCAGCAGGTGAGATCGAAAATACATGACGGCTGTCTTTTATTGAATAGATTTTTTGAAACATCTATTAACTCCCGACGCAAGGACAGCAGTGATCCAATGTAGGAGCGGGCTTGCTCGCGAATGCGGTGTGTCAGTCGACATCACTGTTAACTGGCTCAACGCCTTCGCGAGCAAGCCCGCTCCCACAGGTCTTTGAGTAGCTCCCACAGGGTGATCGAGCCTCAATCTTCATCTGATCCGCACAACCACTCCTCAGCTAAGTCTTTGCTTCTGCTCATTAATCCCGGACAATCGCGCCCCTGTTTCGGCCAGGGCGCTGCCTGTCGGGTTTTTCCGACTCGTCCTGGTCGGGTAGCAACTGACCGGAATGCGGAGATCCCACCGGATGAATGATCAGGCCAATAGCGTCGATGAACGCTATGTAGCGGCGAAACCAGTAGTCCTTGAAAGCTGGAATCGCCAAGACACCACCTGGATGCTGGGCCTGTTTGGCACGGCGATCGGGGCTGGCACGTTGTTTTTGCCAATCAACGCGGGCTTGGGCGGCTTTTGGCCGTTGCTGGTCCTGGCGGTGCTGGCGTTCCCGATGACGTTCTACGCCCACCGTGGCCTGACCCGTTTCGTGTTGTCCGGGCGCGAAGGCGCGGACATCACCGAAGTGGTGGAAGAACACTTCGGCATCAAGGCCGGTGCACTGATCACCCTGCTGTACTTCTTCGCGATCTTCCCGATCCTGCTGATCTACAGCGTGGCGCTGACCAACACCGTCGGCAGCTTCCTTGAACACCAACTGCACATCATGCCGCCGCCACGGGCGATTCTGTCGTTCGTGCTGATCCTCGGCCTGCTGGCAGTGGTGCGCTGCGGCGAGCAGGTGATCGTCAAGGCCATGAGCCTGATGGTCTACCCGTTCATCGTCGCGCTGCTGTTCCTGGCGGTGTTCCTGATTCCACACTGGAACGGCGGCATCCTCAGCACCGCGTCCACGCTGCCTGAACCGTCGGCGTTGCTGCACACGTTGTGGCTGGCGATTCCGGTGATGGTGTTCTCGTTCAACCACTCGCCGATCATCTCGGCGTTTGCGGTGGACCAGAAGCGTCGCTATGGCGAACACGCTGAAGAGCGCAGCTCGCAGATCCTGTCCCGCGCCCACGCCTTGATGGTGGTGATGGTGCTGTTCTTCGTCTTCAGTTGCGTGCTGACCCTGTCCCCGGCGCAACTGGCCGAAGCCAAGGCGCAGAATCTGTCGATCCTGTCCTACCTGGCCAACCACTTCAGCAACCCGACCATCGCCTTCGCGGCGCCGTTGATTGCTTTCGTGGCGATTTCCAAGTCGTTCCTGGGCCACTACATCGGCGCCAGCGAAGGCTTGAAAGGCCTGATCGTCAAGAGTGGCAAGCGTCCGTCGCCAAAAGCCCTGGACCGGATGACTGCCGCGTTCATGCTGGTGGTGTGCTGGATTGTCGCGACCCTGAACCCGAGCATCCTCGGCATGATCGAAACCCTCGGTGGCCCGGTCATCGCGGCGATCCTGTTCCTGATGCCGATGTACGCGATCCGCAAAGTACCGGCCATGGCGCGCTATCGTGGCCAGGCGTCCAACGTGTTTGTCACGGCGGTGGGTTTGGTGGCGATTTCGGCGTTGATTTATTCGCTGACGGCCTGACGCCACAACCCTGTGGGAGCGGGCTTGCTCGCGAAAGCGGTGTGTCATTCAGCAGTGATGTTGGCTGATACACCGCCTTCGCGAGCAAGCCCGCTCCCACAGGTGATCTTCATACAGGCATAAAAAACGCCGCTCCCTGCAAAAGGGGGCGGCGTTTTTTTATGGCATACGCCATGACCCAAAGCACACGTCGAACCCGATAAACGGCTAACCTAGAGCCTTCATGGACGCGTCGTAGACGGCCTGTCGATTTCTCTGGAGACGCTTCATGGCTCGTGCGCTATCCCTTGCCGATACCCCGGGCCGTTGGCGAGACCTGTTGGCCGGGCTGTCGATTGCCGGTTTGCTGTTGCCGGAGGCGGTGGCTTATTCCAGCATCGCCGCAGTGCCGCCCCAGGCCGGGGTAATTGCGTTGTTTGCCGGTCTGCTGTGTTACGGGCTGTTGGGCACCAGCCGTTTTGCCATCGTTTCCGCGACCTCATCTTCGGCGGCGGTTCTCGCGGCGGCCACCGCCACCTTGGCCAATGGCGATTCTGGCCTGCGCATGACCCTGGCCATCGGCCTGGTGCTGGTCACCGGCGGGTTCTTCCTGCTGGCGGGGCTGTTCAAGCTCGGCAGCGTCACTTCCTTTATCGCCAAACCGGTCCTGCGCGGCTTTGCCTTGGGCCTGGCGGCGACCATTATCCTCAAGCAAGTCGCGAGCATCGTTGACGTGCACCTGAGCAACGGCAACCTGATCCGCTTCGTCCCGCAATTGCTGGAGCAATGGCCGCAATGGAACCGCGTCGGCTTGCTGGTCGCGGCGGTGGCGCTGCTGGTGTTGTGGGTGTGCGCGCGGTTCCGAAGGGTGCCCGGCGGATTGCTGGTAGTAGCGCTCGGCATCGCCGCCGGCCAATGGTTGAACTTGCCGGCGTACGGGGTGGACCTGATCGGCGTGATCGACCTGCGCCTTGAAGTGCCCCGGCTGCCGGTGTTGCCGTTTGCCGACTGGCTGCGCCTGGGGGAATTGGCGTTTGCCATGGTGATGATTCTGTACGCCGAGTCCTACGGCTCGATCAGCTCCTTTGCGCTGAAACATGGCGACCGGGTCTACTCGAACCGCGACCTGCTGGCCCTCGGCGCGGCGAATCTGCTGTCCGGCCTGTTCCATGGAATGCCGGCCGGCGCCGGTTATTCCGCGACCTCGGCCAACGAAGCCGCGGGTGCCGGTTCACGGCTGGCCGGGATGGTAGCGGCAGCGGTGGTGCTGCTGATCGTCCTGACGGTGTTGCCGTACATTGCCCTGACGCCTGAACCGGTGCTGGCTGCGATCGTCATTCATGCCCTGGCGCGAGGCTTGAGTTTGCAGCCATTGGGTCGTTATTTCATCTGGCGTCGTGACCGTGTGTTGGTGATCTGTGCGGTGGCAGCGGTGCTGGTATTGGGCGTGCTGGACGGTTTGCTGGTGGCGGTGGCGATCAGCGTGGTGCTGATGCTCAAGCAGATGTCGTCGGCGGATATTCAAGTGCTGGGGCAAATGGACGGCGGCCATGATTATGTCGATGTGCAACGTCATCCCGATGCCCTGCAAATCCCTGGCGTGCTGATTGTGCGGCCCAGTGAAGCGCTGTTTTTTGCCAATGTGGAACGGATTCTCGGTGGTGCGCTAAGGCTGGCCCGGCATGCCTCGCCGCCGGTGCACACGATCATTCTCAGCCTGGAAGAGTCGCCCGACCTGGACGGCACCAGCATTGAAGCGTTGGAGGCTTTCTTTTTGCAGGTGAGGGCGGAGGACAAGTTGTTGATTTTGGCGCGGCTCAAGCATGAGGCCAAAGCGGTGCTGGCGTTGTTGCCGGCGCAGGAATTGGAGCAGGTGATACTCAGTGGGTTGAGTGTCGATGGTGCAGTGCAGCAAGCCCTCAAGCCATCCACATAACCCTGTGGGAGCGGGCTTGCTCGCGAATGCGGTGTATCAATCATATCATTGCTGGATGACACACCGCATTCGCGAGCAAGCCCGCTCCCACAAGGGGGCGGTGTGAACCCCGCGGGCATAAAAAACGCCGCTCCATCTCGCGATGGGCGGCGTTTTTTATTGCGTTGCAGCGTTAGGCTTGAACGACCGGAATGTTGGCGTTCGCAGCAGCTTCACGGAACTCGGCAATCTGGTCGAAGGACAGGTAGCGGTAAACATCAGCCGCCATGCTGTCGATCTTGCCAGCGTATTCCATGTACTCCTCGACGGTCGGCAGGCGACCCAGGATGGACGCAACGGACGCCAACTCAGCCGAAGCCAGGTAAACGTTCGCGCCGTCACCCAGACGGTTCGGGAAGTTACGGGTCGACGTCGACACCACAGTCGAGTTCGGCTCTACACGTGCCTGGTTACCCATGCACAGCGAGCAGCCCGGCATTTCCATGCGTGCGCCAGCCTTGCCGTAGATGCCGTAGTAGCCTTCTTCGGTCAGTTGGTGAGCGTCCATTTTGGTCGGCGGCGACAGCCACAGACGGGTTGGCAGCTGACCCTTGACCTGATCCAGCAACTTACCGGCAGCGCGGAAGTGACCGATGTTGGTCATGCACGAACCGATGAACACTTCGTCGATCTTCTCGCCAGCAACGCTGGACAGCAGACGGGCGTCGTCCGGATCGTTTGGTGCGCAGAGCACAGGCTCCTTGATGTCGGCCAGGTCGATCTCGATGATTTCAGCGTATTCGGCGTCAGCATCGGCAACCATCAGCTCAGGGTTGGCAACCCAGGCTTCCATCGCTTGAGCGCGACGTTCCAGAGTACGCGCATCGCCGTAGCCTTCGCCGATCATCCAGCGCAGCAGGGTGATGTTGGAGTTCAGGTACTCGGTGATCGACTCTTTCGACAGCTTGATGGTGCAACCGGCAGCCGAACGTTCAGCCGAAGCGTCGGACAGCTCGAAAGCTTGTTCGATGCTCAGGTTGTCCAGGCCTTCGATTTCCAGAATGCGGCCGGAGAAGGCGTTCTTCTTGCCTTTCTTCTCGACGGTCAGCAGGCCAGCCTGAATCGCGAAGTAAGGAATGGCGTGAACCAGGTCTCGCAGGGTAACGCCCGGTTGCATCTTGCCTTTGAAGCGCACCAGGATCGATTCCGGCATGTCCAGCGGCATAACGCCGGTGGCAGCAGCAAACGCAACCAGACCGGAACCGGCCGGGAACGAAATGCCCATCGGGAAACGGGTGTGGGAGTCACCACCGGTACCGACGGTGTCCGGCAGCAGCATGCGGTTCAGCCAGCTGTGGATGATGCCGTCGCCCGGACGCAGGGAAACGCCGCCGCGGGTCATGATGAAGTCTGGCAGGGTGTGGTGGGTGGTCACGTCGATCGGCTTAGGGTAAGCCGCGGTGTGGCAGAAGGACTGCATTACCAGATCGGTCGAGAAGCCCAGGCACGCCAGGTCTTTCAGTTCATCACGGGTCATAGGACCGGTGGTGTCCTGGGAACCG
This sequence comes from Pseudomonas sp. NPDC096950, assembly GCF_044762525.1. Lineage (NCBI taxonomy): Bacteria > Pseudomonadati > Pseudomonadota > Gammaproteobacteria > Pseudomonadales > Pseudomonadaceae > Pseudomonas > Pseudomonas sp. NPDC096950. The sequence continues at coordinate 642,126 of NZ_JBIWEL010000001.1, forward strand.
ACGGTGGTCATCTTCGGTTCGCAGTAGGTGCCAGGACGAACGCCTTTGCCTTCTGGCAGACCGCACGCCTTGCCGACCATTTTCTGTGCCAGGGTGTAGCCCTTGCCGGTGTCGACAGGTGCTTCAGGCAGTTTGAACAAGTCGGTAGGGCCCAGGCCCAGTTCAGCGCGAGCCTTGTCGGTCAGGCCACGGCCGATGATCAGCGGGATACGGCCGCCGGCACGAACTTCGTCCAACAGAACCGGAGTCTTCATTTCGAAGGTGGTCAGGACTTCGTCGGTGCCGTGTTTGCAGACTTTGCCAGCATGCGGGTACAGGTCGATCACGTCGCCCATGTTCATGTTGGTAACGTCGAACTCGATTGGCAGTGCGCCAGCATCTTCCATGGTGTTATAGAAGATTGGAGCGATCTTGCTGCCGAAGCAGAAACCGCCGGCACGCTTGTTCGGTACGTAAGGAACGTCGTCGCCGAAGAACCACAGAACCGAGTTGGTGGCCGATTTACGCGACGAACCAGTACCGACCACGTCACCGACGTAGGCGATCGGGAAGCCTTGACCGCGCATTTCTTCGATCTGCTTCATCGGGCCGGTGACGCCTTGGACGTCAGGCACGATGCCTTCACGGGCCATTTTCAGCATGGCCAGGGCGTGCAACGGGATGTCCGGGCGGGACCAGGCGTCCGGGGCAGGGGACAGGTCGTCGGTGTTGGTTTCGCCGGTGACCTTGAACACGCGCAGGCTGATCTTGTCGGCCAGGGTCGGACGGTTGCGGAACCACTCGCCGTCAGCCCAGGACTGGATCACGCCTTTGGCGTGTTCGTTGCCATTGCGGGCTTTTTCCGCAACGTCGTGGAACGCATCGAACATCAGCAGGGTGTGCTTGAGTTGAGCGGCAGCGACTGGAGCCAGTTCGGCGCTGTCGAGCAGGTCAACCAGGGTCACGATGTTGTAGCCGCCCTGCATGGTGCCGAGCAGTTCAACCGCGCGCTTCTTGTCGATCAGAGGGGAGGTGGCTTCGCCTTTGGCCAGGGCAGACAGGAAACCGGCCTTTACATAGGCTGCTTCGTCCACGCCAGGTGGAATGCGATTGGTGATCAGGTCAACGAGGAAAGCTTCTTCGCCAGCCGGGGGATTCTTCAGCAGCTCGACCAGGCCTGCAGTTTGTTCGGCGTTAAGCGGCTGGGGAACGATACCCAGTGCTGCACGCTCTTCGATATGTTTGCGGTAGGCTTCAAGCACAGTTATTACCCTCATCAGTGGTCCCAAATGGGTGTCCGGGACGCTCATCCCGAAATTGCCGTACTCATGCGCTGCGTGGCGTTGTGGGCCACTTAGCCAGAATTACCGACAATTCCTTACAGAAGCTGCTTTCAAAGTTTTACGCCTGCAGAACGGGGAGCTGATGAGGGTTGGCGTAGAGCTTTTCCCCGCTGGAAAAACCCTTCGCCAACACCGCTCTGAAGGAACGACTGTGCTCGTGACGCTTTGAAAACAGCTTCTAACGGACATTGGCGCCTTAAAAGGCTGGCTGATTCTACGGCAAAAAAAATATAAACGTAAGTTAGCCCCTGAACTTTGAGGGGTGATCAATGTTAGACAAAGGGCTAACATGCCGACCTGTTCTGCTTTCCCGTGTTTTACCTACCTATGCCCAATCAGACCATCAAAACCCCCTGCGTCGGCCTTTGCTCCACCGTTTACGGTGACCTGGTGTGCCGTGGCTGCAAGCGTTTCCACCACGAAGTGATCAACTGGAACGGTTACAACGAGGAAGAAAAACGTGCGGTGTGGCTGCGTCTGGAGCAACTGCTGTCCCAAGTGATGGCCAGCAAACTGGAAGTTTTCGACCCGCAGCGCCTGCGTTTGCAGCTTGAACAGCGCAAAATCCGTTTTGTGCCGCATCAGTCGGAATATTGCTGGGCCTATCAGTTGATCGCCCGTGGTGCGCGGGTCATCAATAATCTGGAGGCTTACGGGATGGTGTTGATGCCGGAGTTTCGCGACTGGAACCTGCCGGAATTGCGCGATGCCATTGATCGGGAGTTTTTCCTGTTGTCGGAAGCGCATTACCAGCGCTATATCGCACCGGGTTTTTTAAAGGATGCCTTCGGCGGCTGAAAGATTCGCGAGCAGGCTCGCTCCCACATTTGAAATGCATTCCCTTGTGGGAGCGAGCCTGCTCGCGAATCTCCCAGGCGCCGCAAACCTCAATGCCGCGTCACAACCTCCTCAAGATGATCCATGATCTCATCCGGCTTGAGCACCAGCACATCGCTCTCCACCGCATCCAGCACCACTTCCGCCGTATTCCCGATCAACGCCCCGGACAACCCGGACCGCGCCACGGTGCCGATCACGATCACCGCCGCCTGCAGCTTATGCACCATGAACGGAATCAACACATCCGCCGGGCCTTCCTCGATATGCAGGTGATCATCATCAATGTCGAATTCGGCCTGGAACGCCTTGCATTGCTCGCGATAGCGCGCTTGGATGGTTTCGCTGAGCTGAAACGTCGGGTCGGCGGATGACAGCATCGGCGACGGATGGGCGCTGATCACGTGCAACTGCGCCTTCGCCAGGCTGGCGATGTCGTACCCATGATCGACGATGCAGGCATGCAGCGTGCGGTGCTCGCCGTCGGTGTTGCCGACGTCGATGGCCGCCAGAATGACTCCGCCGGTCCAGGGTTTCGAGGTTTTCACCAGCAGCACCGGCGTCGGGCAGTAGCGCAGCAGTTTCCAGTCCGCCGGGGTCAGCAGGGCCTTTTTCAGCGGGCTGTCGGGGTAATGCTGCTTGACCACCAGCCCGCAACCCTCGGCTTGCTGCACATCGACGATGGTTTCGTGCAGGCTTTCGTTCCAGGCCTGCTCGGTGGTGACGCTGTAGCCGTCCTCCACCAGCGCAGCCTTGAGCACGCCCAGCATGGCGCTGTGATCATGCTTGCGATCGCAGACCAGCAAGTGCAGGTGGGCCTGGGTCACGCCCGCGATCAGCTTGGCCCGCTTGAGCGCCAGGCTTTCCGAGTGCTCGGGTTCGATGACCACCAGAATGCTGCGTATGGCTTGCATGATCGGGATCTCCTGAAAGTAAAAAATGCTGCGTTGGACAACTATAGTTGCTGCCCGGCAACACGGGACTTGATGCATATCAATGGCGGCGACTGGTGGTCTGCCGACAAGCCCGTATAATCGGCGCCCTTCGTTTTGAACCTTTTATCCGTGAGCCCCATGATCCTTCCCGAAATTCACGAGTTCCTCGGCTGCCGCACCCCTGACGGCTGGGTCCAGGCCGCGCTGGCCGATCAGGAAACCTTGCTGATCGACCACAAGAACTGCGAATTCAAGGCCGCCAGCACGGCGTTGAGCCTGATCGCCAAGTACCACTCCCACGTCGATTTGATCAACCTGATGTCGCGCCTGGCCCGGGAAGAACTGGTGCACCACGAACAAGTCATGCGCCTGATGAAAAAGCGCAAGATCGAACTGCGCCAGCTCTCCGCCGGGCGTTACGCTTCGGGCCTGCGCAAAGTGGTGCGCAGCCATGAACCGGTGAAACTGGTGGATACCCTGGTGGTTGGCGCCTTCATCGAAGCTCGCAGTTGTGAGCGTTTCGAGGCGTTGGTGCCGCATCTGGATGAAGAATTGGGCAAGTTCTACTTCGGCTTGCTGAAAAGCGAGGCCCGGCATTTCCAGGGTTATCTGAAGTTGGCGTATCAGTACGGCGACGCCAAGGACATCGCCCAGGTCATCGACCGGGTACGCGCCGCCGAGCAGGAATTGATCGAATCGCCGGATGTGGAATTCCGTTTTCACAGCGGTATCCCAACCGCCGCATAAATCTTACAAACTGTTAAAAACTCTTAAGAGTATGAAACATCACCCAAAACCGGCTCCCATGGCCGGTTTTTGCTGCCTGCCGTCACCGTCCCGCCATCGATTGCCGCCATAATGCCGCCCACTTCAAACAAGGGTTGGCACACGGTCGTTATGGATAACCTGGGTTTTGGCAAGGTTTTGCTGGTGGAAGATGACGAGAAGCTCGCCGGGCTGATCGCGCATTTCCTGTCCCAACATGGCTACGAGGTCCGGGCGGTGCACCGGGGCGATCTGGCGTTGGCCGCGTTCCTGGAATTCAAACCGAAAATCGTCGTGCTCGACCTGATGTTGCCGGGCCAGAGCGGTTTGCATGTGTGCCGCGAGATTCGCAGCGTGTCCGACACGCCCATCGTGATCCTCACGGCCAAGGAAGACGACCTCGACCATATCCTCGGCCTGGAATCCGGCGCCGACGACTATGTGATCAAACCGATCAAACCGCCGGTGCTGCTGGCCCGTCTGCGCGCCCTGCAACGTCGGCAAGTGCCGGAAACCGCCGTGTGCAGCGCCCTGGAGTTCGGTCACTTGAGCATCGACCGCAGCTGCCGCGAAGTGCGCCTGGCGGGCGAGGGCATCGAGCTGACCACCATGGAATTTGAGCTGCTGTGGTTGCTGGCCAGCGCTGCCGGCAAGATCCTGTCCCGGGATGACATCCTCAATCGCATGCGCGGCATCGCGTTCGATGGCCTCAACCGCAGCGTCGACGTCTACATCAGCAAGCTGCGCGCCAAACTCCGGGACAACCCCCGGGAGCCGGTGTGCATCAAGACCGTCTGGGGCAAGGGTTACCTGTTCAATCCGTTCGCGTGGGAGCTTTAAATGCTGCGGTTATTTCTTGGGTTGTATCTGATGTTGGCCGTGGGGCTGGTGTTGGCGTTGCAGACCGTCGAACACACCTTCAACGCACTGCTCGACAACCAGATGCAGGCGTATAACCGTGAGGCCGTGCGAGGGCAGGCGTATTCGCTGGTGGAGCAGATACGCGGACTGGGAGGCCCTGAGCGCGAGCAACAGCTGGAAGCCTTACGCCCGCATTACGGCTTGGGGCTGACCCTGGTCGATGCCGGGCAACTGGCCCTGGACGATCAGGAAAAAAAGCTGTTGGCCGACGGCCTGCTGGTGATTCGGGAAAAGTACACGCAGTTCATTGCCTCGATCGATGGCGGCCCGCAGCTGCTGAGCATCAAGTTGCCGGCGGAACCGAGCCTGATGCCGTTCTACATCACGGCGGCCTACCTGATGCTGGCGGTGCTGATCGGCATCGTGCTGTTCTTCTGGGTGCGACCGCACTGGCGAGACCTGGAAAAACTGCGCCTGGCCGCCGAGCGTTTCGGCGATAACGATTTGTCGTCGCGGATCCAGCTGTCCAAGCGCTCGAACATCCGCGATTTGTCCGAACACTTCAACCTGATGGCCGCGCGCATCGAAGGCCTGATCGCCAATCAACGCGAGCTGACCAACGCGGTGTCCCATGAACTGCGCACGCCGATTGCGCGGTTGTCATTTGAACTCGATCAGCTCAAGCAGCAGCCCGATCCGGCGCAGAACCGCGAATTGATCGCCGACATGTACGCCGACCTCGGCGAACTGGAAGAAATGGTTTCCGAACTGCTGACCTACGCCAGCCTGGAGCGCGGTGCCACGGTGATTACGCGGGAGAATATCCAGGCCAGCAGTTGGCTCGATAGCGTGGTCGGCAGTGTGGCGCTGGAAGCGGAAGCGGCGGGGGTGCAACTGCTGATTGTCGAGTGCCAGATTGACGAAGTGCGGATCGAACCGCGCTTCATGGCTCGGGCGGTGATCAACCTGCTGCGCAATGCCATTCGTTATGCCGCCGGGCGGGTGGAAGTGTCGCTGGTGCGCAGTGGCGATCAGTACGAAGTGCAGGTCAACGATGACGGGCCGGGCGTGCCGGTGGACGGGCGGGAAAAGATTTTCGAACCGTTCTCGCGGCTGGATGCCAGTCGGGATCGGCGCACCGGTGGTTTCGGGCTGGGGTTGGCGTTGGTGCGGCGGGTGTCGCAATCCCATGGCGGGCAGGTCGAAGTGGCGGATTCGCCGTGGGGTGGGGCGTCGTTTCGCATGACCTGGGCGCATCTCGACTAGCTGGGTTGAACCTGCCAACGCCTTCGCGAGCAAGCCCGCTCCCACATTTTGGAATGCATTCCAACTGTGGGAGCGGGCTTGCTCGCGAAGAGGCCATCAGCACCACCAAAGTTGTCGGGCTGAGCTTAGAAATCCCACTTCGTGGTCAACGTCAAATTCCGCGGCTCGCCGTAGAACGTGGTGTCGAAGTTACCCAACCCCGTCAAATAACGCTTGTCGAACACGTTGTTGGCATTGGCCGTGAAGCTCAAATGCTCGTTGTACTGATAGCGGGTCATCAGGTCGACGAGGGTGTAGCCGCCCTGTTTGATCTGGGTGTAATCGCCGACGGTCGGGCTGTAGATCTTGCCGTAGAAGGCGCTCTGCCAACTGATGCCGCCACCGACGGTGACTTTGTCCAGGGCGCCGGGCAGGCGATAGGTGGTGAAGGTGCGGACCACGTGTTCCGGTTTGCTGGTGGACAACGGGAAGCCGAAGATCCGTTGCTCATCGGCATCGCGGGTGCGGGCGTAGGTGTAGCCGGCGGTCAGGTTCCAGCCGTCCGCCAATTCGCCGGCCAGTTCCAGCTCGATACCTTGGGTCTTGGTGCCGTCGACGGCTTTGTAGATGCCTTCGTTGGTGATCGGGTTGGTGCCGATCGACTCGGCGACGCCGTCCTGCTCGATGCGGAACAAGGCCAAGCTGGCGTTCAGTTTGCCGTCGAAATAAGCCGCTTTCAGACCGGCTTCATAGGCGTCGCCCTCAACCGGGGCCAGGGTCGTGCCGTTGCTGTCCTTGTAGGTTTGAGGCTGGTAGATCGAGGTGTAGCTGGCGTACACCGAGTACACATCGTTCAGGTCATAAATCACCCCGGCGTAAGGCGTGACCACGCCGTGTTCCTTGTAGCTGGCGTGGGTGTCGTCCAGCCCGGCGCCTGGGTTGTAGCCGTAATCTTCGTTGTACTTAAAGGTGCTCAAGCGGCTGCCGAGAATCACCGAGAGGTCGTCGGTCGGACGCAGGCGCGTGGCCAGGTACACGCCGTTCTGGCTTTGGGTTCGTTCGTATTTGCCGTTCTTCGGAAATTCCTGTTTCGGCAGATGGCCGTTCCAGTCGTAAATGCTGCCCGGTACTTGTGAGAAGGCGCTGGTGTCGTAGGTCGAACCGGTCTGGCGCGAGTGGGACGCCATGACGCCGGCCACCAGTTCATGCTCGCGACCACCCAGGCTGAACGGCCCGGAGACGTTCACGTCCGCCGTGTTCTGCACTCGATGACCTTCCCAGCGACCCCAGTAAAGGAACATGCCTTCGCCGGTGGCGCGGTCCGGGTTGCCGCCGCTGGCCGAGGCCAGTTGGGTGTCGTGAACCGTGGTTTTCTGGTCGACGCTGACCTTGAGTTTCCAGTCATTCGCCAGGGCTTGCTCCAGCGATGCGAAATAGGTGGTTTCGTCGAAATCGCGACGGCTCCAGTCGGCGGCCGGGTTGAAGTGACGCGGGAAGTCGGTGCGCCCGCCGTCAGAGAAATACGTCGGGTTACCGGTCCAGGAACTGCCGCGCGGGGTTGCGCTGGACTTGTCGATGCCGAAGGTCAGCAGGGTATCGGGGGTCAGGTCGGCTTCGAGGATGCCGTAATACAGGTCTTTCTTCTGGCTGTAGTGATCCTGGTAGGAATTCTTGTCCGAGTACGCGCCGACAAAACGCCCCCGCACGCTGCCGGAATCATTCAGCGAACCGGAAATATCGCCAACGCTGCGATAGGCATCCCACGAACCCACGGTGCCGCTGATCGAAGCCTTGAATTCCTTGGTCGGCTTCTTGCGGATCAAGTGGACGGTGGCGGACGGGTCGCCCGAACCGGTCATCAGGCCGGTCGCGCCCTTGATCACTTCGATGCGGTCGAGGCTGGCGGAGTCGTCGCTGTTATTGGGGTTTTCGCCATATACACCGTCGTACGGCTGGTTCACGCCGTCGTACTGGAAGTTGGTGATGGCAAAGCCACGGGCGGAAAACTCGGTGCGGTCGCTGTCGTATTTCTGCGTCGAAATGCCGGGGGTATTGCGCAACGCATCACCGACACTTTGTACGCCGCGATCATCCATTTGCTGATGGGTAATCACCGTGACCGATTGCGGGGTTTCACGCAGGGACAACGGCAGGCCGGTGGCCGAAGACGTTTGGCCGGTGGTGTAGGAATGCGTGTCTTCGGTGGTCGCACCCAAACCCTGGGCGGAGATGTTGGTGGCGTCCAGTTGCAGTGCGTCGCCTTTCGTGGTGCCGGTTTCAGCGGCATGGGCGGCGGAGGCAAGGCTCAGCAGGGCGGCCGGAAGGGCCAGTGCCAAGGGGCACAAGGCAAAACGAAAACGCGCGGCGAGGTGGTGCGGCATGGCGGTCCCTTTGTATCAATCGGTCGATAATTGAATGCTTCTGAAGGGTTAACCGAACGAAAAATGCAAAGGGGAACTGCGGGGTGCAAAAAAGATTCGATATTTTTTCTTAGCGGCTCAAACCCAGCCGTTCATGCCATTGGGCAATCGACTCTTCGGGATAGACCTCGAACTCCTGATCCTTGGGTTTCACCTCAACCTCCACCCACGACGCCTTCGAATCCAGCATCAAGTGCGTGTGTTCCGGCGGCACCGGCAGCGGGGTGTCGATGGCCGAGGCGAAGGGGTGGATCAGCTCCGGCCATTCGGGGCTGAACAGCCATAAACCGCTGCCGCACGCTGAACAGAAATGCCGTTCCGCCGTGCTGCTATGGGCACGTTTATCGCCGTTGTCCTTGAGCCGCGCATGGTAGATCGCGATGTGCTTGCGCCCGCGCACTTTCATGCTGTTCGCGTCACCACTGATGTTGATCGCATACCCGCCACCGCCCTGGGTCTTGCGGCAGATCGAACAGTAGCAACGCTGGTAAGGGTAGGGGTGGGCGCTGGTCAGACTGAACGACACCGCGCCGCAATGGCACGAACCTTCGAGCTGCATGACAACCTCCGGCGGTTCTTGAATGGATTCAAGACAGCCTAGACCCTCAGCGACTTTCCACCGGTACCAGAATCGCGTCGCCGGTCGCCACCAGTTTCAGTTGGTCGCCGGTTTGCGCGAACAACTCGGCACGGGCAAACACCTGCTTCTTGCCGGCCTTCACCACCCGGCCCTTGGCGATGAACACTTCGCCGACGGCTGGGGCCAGGCAGTTGACCGAAAAGTGCGACGCCAGCACGTTGCCGGCCACGGTCCCGGCGGCAAAACCGCAGGCAGTGTCGAGCAGCGCGCCAATCAGACCGGCGTGCAGGAAACCGGCGTATTGCGCCATGTCGGCTTCGCGAAAGACCAGGGTGAGGTCGGCTTCACCGCTCTCGGCGCGGGTGACTTCGAAACCGGCCCAGCGGTTGAAGGCTGAGGTTGAGTTGATGTGTTTGAGTGCGTTGAGCATGGCGAATCCCTCCGGTTGAGGGATCAACATGCGCCGGGTTTTGGGGGAAGTCATGGTGGATAAGAGAGGGTGATGGACAGGGGGATTTTTGGTGAATGGGCCGGCGCCTTCGCGAGCAAGCCCGCTCCCACAGGGGATATGTGTCGTGCACAAGACCAATGTGGGAGCGGGCTTGCTCGCGAAGAACGATAACGCGGTCTAACTGCCTGACACCAACCTTCGGCAGCTCCTACAGGGATGGACGTGTGCCATCGGCCACGTCAGCATGAGCACCTAAAAAAAAGGCCCTGATCATGCGACGACTTCCCTCCCTGGCAGCACTCAAAACCTTCGAATGCGCCGCCCGCCACGCGCATTTCGGTCGGGCGGCGGCGGAGTTGTGCGTCACCGACAGCGCCGTCAGCCATCAAATCCGCCAACTCGAAGAGCAACTGGGCGTGTCGCTGTTCATTCGCGAAGGCCGGCAGATTCGCCCGACCATGGCCGCCGGGCGCCTGATGCAGAGCTTGCAGCACGCCTTCGAACTGATCGGCGAGGCCTGCGATGAACTGCGCGACCCGTCATCCCTCGCTGTGTTGCGCCTGGCAGTCACCGCCGAACTGGCGCAGAAGTGGTTGATGAGCCGTCTCACGGATTTCTACGCACGTTATCCGCACATCACTTTGCACCTCTACGAACAACCGATCGACGCCACCGCGCCGGGTGAAGACATCGACCTGGCGATCACCTACGGCACCGGCCCGGTGGACAGCAGTGCGTATTTCGTCCGGCCATTGCCGGCGTTGCAGTTCTTCCCGGTGTGCAGCCCCGGCCTGTTCAACCAGGGCACGCTGAAAACCCCTAAGGACCTGGCCCGCCATTGCCTGCTGCACGACGATCAGGACGGCAAGACCTGGACCGCGTGGCTCACCAGCCATGCCGGCGATCAGCGCCCTGAGCGCCAGTTGTATTTCGCCCACGCCGGTCTGGCGCTGGAAGCCGCGGCCCAAGGGCAGGGGGTGGCGATGGGCGATAACCTCACGGCCCAGGAAGATTTGCTCAGCGGGCGGTTGGTGCGGCCATTCACCGCCAACATCACCGCGCTGGGCCAATACGCGCTGGTGTGTGAACGGGTGCGACTGGAGCGTCCGGCGGTGGCGCAGATGCTGGAGTGGTTCAACGATCAACTGGTGGATTGATGAGTTGAATTCAAGTATTCCGAAATAATCATCGTTGGCGAGGAGGGCGCTGGCGACCTTAGCCTGTGGTCGTTCCAATCCCCGCTGATGAGGTTTGCCCATGGCACGTTTGCTCGATTCCACCCCCAAGCACGACGGTTTCCGCCTGCCCGGCGAGTTCGAAACCAAATCCGGTTGCTGGCTCGGCTGGCCGGAGCGCACCGACGTGTGGCGCAACGGCGCCAAGCCTGCGCAGAAAGTCTGGGTGCAGATCGTCACCGCGATTTCCCAGAGCGAACCGGTCACCGTGTGTGCCTCCGCCGCACAATTCGCCACCGCCCGCCGTCAACTGCCGCCGCAAGTGCGGGTAGTGGAAATGACCTGCAACGACACTTGGTTCCGCGACAGTGGCCCGTGCTTTGTGGTCAACGATTCCAGCGGCGAAGTGCGCGGCGTGGATTTCGAGTTCAACGCCTACGGCGGCCTCGACGGCGGCTTGTACTACCCGTGGGACAAGGACGATCAGATCGCCAGCAAGATCCTCGAAATCGAACGTTTCGACCGTTACCGCGCCCCGTTGATTGCCGAGCTCGGCGGCATCCAGAGCGACGGCCAGGGCAGCATCCTCACCACCGAACAATGCCTGCTCAACCGCAATCGCAACCAGCATCTGGGCAAGGAAGAAGTCACTCGGCGCCTGACTGACTACCTCGGCGCCGAGCAAATCATCTGGCTGCCGCGGGGCTGCAAATTCGACGAAACCGATGGTCATGTCGATGACCTCGCCTGCTTCGTCCGCCCTGGCGAAGTGGTGTTGCAATGGACCGACAACCGCGATGACCCGCAGTGGGAAATCTACCAGGAGGCCTACGACATTCTGCGCAGCACCCGGGACAGCCGTGGCCGCGAGTTGATCGTGCACAAATTGCCGCAACCGGATGTGCTGGAATGGACCGCCGAGGAAGCCGAAGGCCTCGACCAGCAAGACAGCACCCACACCCGTCAGGCCGGCACCAAGATCTGCGCGTCGTACATCAACTACTACGCGGGCAACACCTCGATCGTGGTGCCGTTGTTCGGTGACCGTCAGGATCAGGTGGCGTTGGCGACCCTCGCGGAGCTGTTCCCACAGCACAAGATTGTCGGCATCGAAAACTCCCGGGAAATCCTCCTTGGCGGCGGCAACGTCGCCTGTATCACCATGCCGCAGTACGCCGGCACAGGAGTGTGATCGTGAGCCTGCACAAACTGACTCAAGCGTTATTGCTGGTGCTTGCACCCCTGTGTGTGCAGGCCGCCGACTCCGCCAAACCGGTGGTGAATCTGTACATCTGGGGCGAATACCTCGCCCCGGACACCTTGAGCAATTTCGAGAAGCAGACCGGCATTCATGTGGTCGCCGATCATTTTGATTCCCTGGAAACCGTCGAGACCAAACTGCTCACCGGCCGCAGCGGCTATGACCTGGTGCTGACGGCGGGGCAGCACCTGTCCCGGGCGATCCAGAGCGGCGCGATCCAGACGGTGGACAAGCAGCAACTGCCGCACTTTGCCGGGGTCGGCGAGGAGTTTCGCCAGCACATGGCGGTGTTCGATCCGGGCAATCGCTACGCCGGGATTTACGCCTGGGGCACCACGGGCGTGGGTTATCAGGAGGAAGCGGTCAAGCAACGTCTGCCCGACGCGCCACGGGACAGTTGGGCGATGCTGTTCGATCCGGCGGTGGTGGCGAAATTCGCCGATTGCGGGGTCAGCCTGCTCAACGATCCCAACGAAGTGTTCGCGGCGGTCATGAAATACATGGGGCTGGACATCAACCGCCAGAACCTCGATGACCTGAAACTCGCCGAACAGCAATTGGCGAAGATCCGGCCTTACATCCGCTACTTCGACAACGACCTGAACATCAGCGACCTGGCTAACGGCAACACCTGCGTAGCCATGTCGTGGAACGGCAACGTGGCCATCGCCGCCGGGCAGGCATCGGCGGCGAACAAGCCGTTCACGTTGAGTTACCGGATACCGAAGGAGGGCACGTTGATCTGGTTCGACGCCATGGTCATTCCCAAGGACGCACCGCATCCGCAGGCCGGGCTGGCGTTGATGGATTACCTGATGACCCCGCAAGTGATTGCGCCGATCACCGACACCATTCACTACGCCAACGCGATCACGGCGGCGGACGGGTTGATTGACCCGGCGATTCGTAATGATCCGGGGACATATCCGTCGGCGGCGGTAAGGGCATCGTTGTATGGCAAGAATGACAATGGCAAGGCGTTTAACCGGGCTTTGATTCGGGCGTTCAGTCGGTTGAAGTCGGGGTTGTGACTTGAGTGCGGTGTATGGCTTGAGATCGACCCCTCACCCCAGCCCTCTCCCCAAAGGGGAGAGGGGAAAGGGAGCCGATCTTCATGTGTTTCAAAACCAGAGTTCGACTCAGGACTTACAGGTCGAAGTATCTCGCCAAAGCACCTCGGTCAGCCCCCTCTACCCAAAAGGGAAGAGGGGAAAGGGGGCCGATCTTCATGTGTTTCAAAACCAGAGTTCGACTCAGGACTTACAGGTCGAAGTGTCTCGCCAAAGCACCTCGGTCAGCCCCCTCTACCCAAAAGGGAAGAGGGGAAAGGGGGCCGATCTTCATGTGTTTCAAAACCAGAGTTCGACTCAG